>NZ_JBFBAF010000018.1:0-149531 GCF_040682095.1 Amycolatopsis sp. NPDC051372 | reverse complement strand
CCGCATACAGCCGCATCGACGTGTCCGCCACCTCCGCACAGCGGATCGCCACCGCCCACTCACCGTCACCCACCGCGTCGACCCAGCCGACACTGCCCGATGTCACCGGCCGCGGTCGAACGGTACGGCGCACAACCACACCGACCACCACGGACAACCGCCGCTCCGCAGCCCCTTAATCCAGACCCATCGCGCCCAGCAGGGTCCGGAACTTCGCGATCGTCTCGTCGAACTCCGCCTGCGGATCCGACGCCGGCACAATCCCACCACCCGCATACAGCCGCATCGACGTGTCCGCCACCTCCGCACAGCGGATCGCCACCGCCCACTCACCGTCACCCACCGCGTCGACCCAGCCGACACTGCCGGCGTAGTAGCCGCGGTCGAAGGGCTCCAGCTCCTGGACCAGGTCGCGCGCGGCGGCGGTCGGGGTGCCGCAGATGGCGGGGGTCGGGTGCAGGGCCGCGGCGAGGTCGAGGGCGGTGACGGCGCGGTCGACGAGCTCACCGGTGATCGCCGTGCGCAGGTGCCAGATGGCGGGCGTCGACACGAGCTCCGGGGCCGGCGGCACGTCGAGCTTGCGGCAGAACGGCCGCAGGGCCTCCACGACGTAGTCGATCACCACGGCGTGCTCTTCCTGGTCCTTCGCGGACGCCAGGAGGGCCTCGCCGTTGGCGCGGTCCGCGACAGGATCCGCCGAGCGCGGCATGGACCCTGCGTGCGGGGTCGTGAACACGGAGTCGCCGGCGCGGGAGAGCAGCAGCTCGGGCGTGGCGCCCACGAGCGTGCGCCCGCCGGGCAGCTCGGCGGCGTAGGTGAAGTGGCGCGGGTTGCCGCGGGCCAGGTTGCGCACGATCTTCTCGACCGGCACCGACGAGGCGAACTCGAGCTCGAGGGCCCGGGCGAGCACGGCTTTGCGCAGGCCACGGTCGCGCAGGGCCGCCACGGCGGCCCGCACGTTGGCCTTGTGGCCCTCCTCGGACGGCACCTCACAGGTGACGCTCGGGGCGGGCAGCTCTTCCGACGCGGCGACAGCACTGCTTTCGCCCTCGGCCTGCGCCCGGTGGACCGTGCGCGGCAGGACGAGATGACCCGGCGTAGTCGTGTCCGGGCCGGTGTCGAACGGCAGCGTCCCGACCGCGAGCGGCACGCCCGAGCTGGTCAGCTCTTCGGCCACGGTCCTGGCCAGCCGCCGTGGATCGATGTCGGTCACGGCGGCGACCGAACCCTGGGCGAGGAGCGCTCGCCGGGCCGTCGCGAACAGGAAGTCGCCACGCTGGTAGCGGACGGTTGTCTCGACCGGGGTCGCCGGTGCGGTACTGGTCGTCACCGCTCCAGCGTCCCAGGATCCGGGAGCTCCGCGGGGAAAGTGTTGCCAGAAGAACACCTTCGGCGCACTTTCCCCGCGGGAGACCGGGGTCCTTACTTCAGCGCGTCGATAAGAGCTTCGCGCTGGCGCTCGCCGAGGCCCGCGGCCCGGCGGTCGGGGTCGATCCCCGCCTGCTCGAGCAGCGCGGCGACCTTGACCGCGCCAAGGCCGGGGACGGCCTTGAGCAGCTGGGTGACCTTGGTCTTCCCGATGGTCTTGTTCTCCTTGGCCTGCTTGAGCACCTTCTCGATGCTCGTGGTGCCGGACTTGATCGACGCGAGCAGCTCCGAACGCGCCTTACGCGCCTCTGCCGCCTTGGCGAGGGCGTCGGCGCGCTGCTCCGGAGTCAACGTGGGCAGAGCCAACGTAGTGTCCTTTCCTCTCAGGTCTCCGCTTACGCGGCCGACGGCTTTTCTCCGATGCTTGCAAGCGCAAGCGCTGGCCAGCCGTCTCTTACCACGGCCCCAGTAAACGCCACACCCTCGAAGAGCGCTCAACCGACACGCACTTATCACCCTCCGACCACCCGGTGGGCAAGTCACGAGATGACCCCTCGCGGCCTGCGGAAACGTCAGACGTCCCTCGTTTTCGACACCATTACCTCACCCGAATGAGGCTCTATTTCGAGACGGTTACGACGCCATTTTTTGTTGTCCCGCAAGGAAAAGTCCGGTAGTAAGTTGATCATGGACGCAGGAGGCCGCCACCCGATACGGGGATGGCCGTGACCGAACGGTTGCCCGAGTTGACCATGCCCCCGCGCCCCGTCCGCCGTTAGAGTCGGCGGCACCCCAGTTCACCGGCGAACGAGCACCACGGGAGTCACCCATGTTGAGCACGATGCAGGACGGGCAGCTTTCGCTGGCGAAGCTCCTGCGGCACGGCACGAAGGTGCACGCGAAGAGCGAAGTCATCACCTGGACCGGTTCAGAAGCCCGCCGGGAGACCTACGCCGAGCTCGGGCAGCACGCCGCCCGCCTGGCCAACGCGCTGCGCACCCTCGGCGTGACGGGCGACCAGCGCGTCGGCACGTTCATGTGGAACAACGCGGAGCACCTGGCCGCCTACCTCGCGGTGCCGGCCATGGGCGCGGTGCTGCACACCCTGAACATCCGCCTGTTCCCCGAGCAGCTCACCTTCGTCGCGAACCACGCCGAGGACCACGTGGTGATCGTCGACGGCACGCTGGTGCCGCTGCTGGCCAAGCAGCTGCCGCACTTCACCACGGTCAAACACGTGGTCGTGGCCAACGGCGACGCCTCGACGCTGGAGGCGCCCGACGGCATCACCGTGCACTCCTACGACGAGCTGCTGGCCGCCCAGCCGAGCGAGTTCGACTGGCCCGAGATCGACGAGCGGTCCGCCGCCGCGATGTGCTACACGTCCGGCACGACGGGCGACCCGAAGGGTGTCGTCTACTCGCACCGCTCGATCTGGCTGCACTCGATGCAGGTCTGCATGACCGACAGCATGCGGCTGGCCCAGGAGGACACCGCGCTGGCGATCGTGCCGATGTTCCACGCGATGTCGTGGGGCCTGCCCTACGCCGCGATGATGGTCGGCGCGTCGCTGCTCATGCCCGACCGCTTCCTGCAGCCGGCCCCGATCGCCGCGATGCTGGCGGCCGAGAAGCCGACGTTCGCGGCGGCCGTGCCCACGATCTGGCAGGGCCTGCTCGCCCACCTCGACGCGAACCCGCAGGACATCTCCCACGTGCGCGAGGTCGTGGTCGGCGGGTCGGCCGCGCCGCCTTCGCTGATGCACGCGTTCGAGGAGCGCTACGGTGTGCCGATCCTGCACGCGTGGGGCATGACCGAGACGTCGCCGCTGGGCAGCGTCGCGCGGCCGCCGGGCAGTGCGACCGGCGAGGAGCGCTGGGCCTACCGCTACACGCAGGGCCGGTTCCCCGCGTCGGTGGCCGCGCGGCTCATCGGCGACAACGGCGAGGAACTGCCGTGGGACAACGAAGCCGTCGGAGAACTCGAGGTGCAGGGCCCGTGGATCGCCGGCGCCTACTACGGCGGCGACGCCATCGACCCGGACAAGTTCCACGACGGCTGGCTGCGCACGGGTGACGTCGGCAAGATCAGCCCCGACGGCTACCTCACCCTCACCGACCGAGCCAAGGACGTGATCAAGTCCGGCGGCGAGTGGATCTCGTCGGTCGACCTGGAGAACCAGGTCATGGGCCACCCGGCCGTCGCCGAGGCGGCCGTGGTCGGCATCCCCGACGAGAAGTGGGACGAGCGCCCGCTGGTGGCCGTCGTGGTGAAGGAAGGCCAGAGCGTGACGGCCGAACAGCTGCGCGACTACCTGACCGACAAGGTCGCGAAGTGGCAGCTGCCGGAGAACTGGACCTTCGTGGACGAAGTGCCCAAGACCAGCGTCGGCAAGTTCGACAAGAAGCGCATCCGCGCGTCCTACTCAGAGGGAAAGCTCGACATCTCACGGCTCTAACGGGTAATTCTCCGGCGAGTCGCGGAACGTCCGGCGCCTGTCTTGAGAGAGTCTTGCGCTCTCAAGGCAGGCGTCGGAGCGCGTCGGAGGAAATACTGGGATGCAGTCACGCAGCAGAAGGTCGTTCCTGACCCTCGCGGGAACGGCGGCAGTGGGCGCGGTCGCGGCCGCGTGTGGTTCGAACACCGGGCGCCCGGGCGATCCGCCGCCGTCCACGGCGATGTCGGCCGGACCGCCGCCGTCGAAACCGGCCGCGAAGGTGACACTGCAGCAGTGGTACCACGCGTACGGCGAAGACGGCGTGCAGGACGCCGTGCGCGGCTACGCGGCCTCGTACCCGGGCGCGACCGTGAAGGTGCAGTGGAACCCGGGTGACTACGACTCGAAGATCGTGACCGCGCTGCAGAACAGCGCCGTGCCCGACGTGTTCGAGGCCCAGGTGAAGATCGACTGGGTGCGGCAGAACCAGGTCGTGGCCCTCGACGACCTCATCGGTCCGGTGAAGAACGACTTCAGCCCCGCCGTACTGGCCGCGCAGACCGTGGAAGGCAAGGTCTACGGCATCCCGCAGGCCACCGACACGCAGGTGCTCTTCTACCGCCCGAGCCTGCTGCAGGCCGCCGGCGTGCAGCCGCCGCAGACCGTCGACGAGCTGGTGGACGCCGCCGGCAAGCTCTCGCGCGACGGTGTGAAGGGCCTGTTCGTGGGCAACGACGGCGGCGTCGCCACGCTGACCGGCCCGCTGCTGTGGTCGGCCGGGCTCGACTACCTCAAGCCCGGCGGCCGCGAGGTCGGCTTCGACGACCCGCGCGCAGCCACGGCGCTGGGCAAGCTGCGCGCGTTGAACGCCAACAGCTCCCTGCTGCTCGGTGCGACCACCGACTGGTCCGACCCGGGCGCGTTCATCGACGGCCTGTGCGCGATGCAGTGGACCGGGCTGTGGAACATGCCGAAGATCCGCGACGCGTTCAACGACGACTTCGCCGTGCTCCCCTTCCCCAAGCTGGACAACAGCGGCGCGCCTTCCGTGCCCGTGGGCGCGTACGGCGCGATGGTGAACGCGAAGAGCAAACACGTGGCCGAGGCCAAGGCGTTCGTCAAGTGGCTGTGGATCGACCAGACCGCCGACCAGCTTGAGTTCGCCACGCGCTTCGGCTTCCACGTGCCCGCGCGTCAGAGCCTGATCGACAAGGCCGACACGCTGCGCTCGGGTCCGGCCGCCGACGTCGCGCGGTTCGTGAAGGAGAACAGCCATCTCGTCGGCGGTCCCGTGTGGACTCAGCAGGCGAACACCGCGCTGTCCGACGCGGTCGCGAAGATCGCCAAGGAGGGCGCCGACCCGGTGGCGCAGACGAAGGCGGCGGTGACCGTCGCGCAGTCCGAGCTGAAGCGTCTGTTCGGATGAAGCTGCTTTGAAAGCCCCAGCCCGGAAGACCCGGGACGCGCTGGCGTTCTGGGGGTTCGTCGGCCCGTTCCTGATCGGGCTGGCCGTGTTCGCGTACCTGCCGATCGGCTGGAGCGTGTACCTGTCGTTCTTCGACGCGCGCAACACAGTGACGCCGAGCGTGTTCGTGGGGCTGGACAACTACGCGCACATGCTCACCGACGGGCCGTTCCTGGCCAGTCTCGGCACGTTCAGCGTGTTCGCGGTGGTGATCGTGCCGCTCACGTTCGTGCTGTCGCTCGCGCTCGCGGTCGGCGTGCACCAGCTGAGGTTCGCGCGCGCGTTCTTCCGCTCGGTGTTCTTCCTGCCGTTCGCCTGCTCGTACGTGGTGGCCTCGCTGATCTGGAAGACGTCGTTGTTCTCCGGCGTCCGCTACGGCCTGGCGAACACCGTGCTGGGCCTGTTCGGCGCCGATCCGGTGGCGTGGACGGGCACGGTGGACCCGCCGCTGTACTGGATCGTGCTGGTGACCGCGCGGCTGTGGCTACAGCTGGGCTTCTACATGATCCTGTTCCTCGCCGCACTGCAACGAATTCCGGGCCGGCTCTACGAAGCCGCGTGGCTCGACGGCGCGAAGCCGGGCTGGCAGGTGTTCCGCCACATCACGCTGCCACAGCTGCGCGCGACGTCCGTGGCCGTGCTGCTGCTCAACCTGATCAACGCGTACCAGGCGTTCGACGAGTTCTACAACATCATGGGCGACTCCCGCGGTTATCCACCGTTCGCCCGGCCGCCGCTGGTGTACCTCTACTACACGTCGCTGGGTTCGGGCGGCCAGGATCTGGGTCGCGGCAGCGCGGGCGCGGTGCTGCTGGCGTTGCTCATCGCGCTCGTGACATTGTCGCAGGGCAGGCTCTTCCGCTTCGACCGTGGTGCCCTCTCGTGAACAGCGCCGTCGTGAAGGCCGCGCTGCGCTGGACGTCGCTGATCGTGGCGGCGGTGCTGTTCCTGTTGCCGTTCTACCTGCTGCTGCGCAACGGTCTCGCCTCGCGCGCGGAGATCACGGCTCCCGGCTGGACGCTGTGGCCTCGGCAGATGCACTGGGAGAACTTCACGCGCCTGTTCTCCTTGGAGGACGTGCCGTTCGCGCGAAGCCTGCTCAACTCCGCGATCGTGGCGACGCTGCAGACGTCGGGACTGCTGGTGATCTGCTCACTCGCCGGCTACGGGTTCGCCCGGATCCCTTACCTCCACTCGAAAACCGTGTTCTACGCGGTGGTCGCGACGCTGATGATCCCGACGTCGGTCACGTTCGTGCCGAGCTTCGTCGTGGTGTCCACGCTGGGCTGGCTCTCGGACCTGCGCGGCCTGGTGATCCCGGGGTTGTTCAGCGCGTTCAGCGTGTTCCTGTTCCGCCAGTACTTCCTGGACTTCCCGCGTGAGCTGGAGGAAGCCGGGCGCGTCGACGGGCTCACGCGCTGGGGCGTGTTCCGGCGCATCGTGGTGCCCAACTCACGCGGCTTCTTCGCCGCGATCGCCGTGATCTCGGTGATCGGCAGCTGGAACGCGTTCCTGTGGCCGCTGATCATCGCGCAGTCGCCGGACTCGTGGACGGTGCAGGTGGCGCTGTCCGGCCTGCTGACCTCACAGAACCCGCAGCTGAACCTGCTCTTCCTGGCCGCGGCGGTGTCGATCCTGCCGATCGTGCTGCTGTTCGCGTTCCTGCAGCGTTACCTCGTGCGCGGGGTCACGGAGTCGGGGTTGACGGGCTGAGCCGCGGCGGCAGCGACGCCGGCAGGTGCAGCGAAAACCGGGCTGCCGGGCGCACGGCCTTCGCGATCGCGCAGGCGGCGCGTTCGAGCACCGTGACGCGCCACCCGATCGCGGTGGTCAATCCGCCGATTCCGCCCCCGACGACTACCGCATCCCCCATAAGCTCCTTGTACCCGACGTCCGGAACCTGGAGCACTCGATGACCGATCCGTACCAGCAGCAGCCCCGCCAAGAGGGCCAGTACTACGGCGCCGACGGTTATCCGACGCCCCAGCAGCCTCCGCAGCAGTCCTCGGCGCCGCTGCCCGTGCCGTACGCCGCGCCGTATTCGGGGCCGTACCCGACGCCGTACTCGGGACCACAGCCCATGCCGTACGGGCCGTTCCCGGGCTACGTGCCGCTACGGACGAGCGGCATGGCGATCGCGGGGATGATCATCGGGATCCTCGCGCTGATCACGTTCTGGGTGCCGTTCTGGGACGTGATCGCGGCGTTCACCGCGATCGGGCTGTCCTGGGCGGGCATGGTGCAGGCGCAGAAGCCCGGCTACACGGGACAGGGCATGGGCATCGCCGGGCTCGTCTGCGGAATCATCGCCGCGATCCCCGCGGTGATCTTCCTGGTGCTGTTCTTCACGGCGATCGCGGCGACAAGTACGTCGTGCGCGTTCTACTGCTGAAGTTTCGCTTCTGAACCCACCTTCGTCGGGTAGTCGAACCGCGGTACCTGTGACAGAGTCAGCCGCACTGTCACGGTGAATGTGAGCGGGATTCATGTTGCGTTCACCGGAGGTCCACCGCCGTCCGGCAGCGTGCTGGGCAGCCGACACCGGGGAGCGACGATGGCCCAGCTGACCAGGCGGACTTTCACTTCGGCGGGTGCCGCGGGCGTGGGGTTGCTGCTGTGCACCCCGACCGCCAACGCGCTGGACCGGGCGCTCAAGCGCACGGTCTCGCGCACCGTCAGCACCGCCGGCACGACTCTCGAACAGGTCGCCACCGCCGTCTTCCCCGGCACGGCCACGTACTCCCGCCTCACCGGCGGCCCGGGCTGGCCGCTCGTGGTCCGCGGTGACCTCGCCGCGCCAAAGGACGGCCGCGACGACCGGCAGACGGCGCTGGGCGCGTTCGTGCAGTTCACCGACCTGCACATCACCGACACCGAGTCGCCCGCGCGGTTCGAGTACCTGCACCCGTACGTCGGATCGGCGCACCGGCCGCAGGAAGCCCTCGGCACGGCCGCGACGAGCGCGCTGGTGCAGCGGGTGAACAGCGTCGCGAAGGGACCGTTCACCGGCCGGCCGTTCGACTTCCTCGTGACCACCGGCGACAACACCGACAACCACGAGCTTCTGGAGCTCGACTGGTTCCTGACCAGCCTCAACGGCGGCGCCGTCACCCCGAACTCCGGCGACCCCAGCCGGTACGAAGGCGTGCAGGCCTCGGGCAGCGACGCGTTCTGGAACCCGTCGACCCCGCTCGCCGACGACTACTCGAAGAAGGGTTTCCCGCAGCTGCCGGGGCTGCTCGAAGCGGGTATCGCGCCGTTCACCGCGCCGGGGCTGGACGTGCCGTGGTTCTGCACGTTCGGCAACCACGACGACAGCGTGGTCGGCACGCTGCCGGACATCCCTGGCATCGAGGCCTGGTACACGAGCCGGTACAAGGTGATCGGCAAGGACGAGAGCACCGCGAAGAAGCTCGGCGCGGCCCTCAACAGCGGCAAGAGCGTGCCGCTGACCGAGCTGTTCGGCGGCACCGGCACGATCCGCGAGGTCACCCCCGACGCGCGTCGGCGGCCGTTCACCACAGCGGAGTTCGTGACCGCGCACCTCGAGTCCGGCAACACCGGCCCCGGCCCGGTCGGCCACGGCTTCTCGGCGAACAACGCCGACGGGCGCAACGTCTACTACACGTTCCGCATCGCCCCGGGCGTCACCGGCATCAGCCTCGACACCACCACGCTGGGCGGTTTCGCCGACGGTTCGATCGGGCTCGGCCAGTTCAACTGGGTGGAGTCGACTTTGAAGCGGAACTCGTCGACGTACTACGACTTCTTCGGCCGCAAGGTGAAGCAGTCGGTGACCGACGAGCTGTTCGTGCTGTTGAGCCACCACACCAGCGACACCATGGGCAACCTCCTGCCCGACTCACGCCACCTGCTGGAGCCGCGCCTGAACGGTGACACGTTCGTGGGGCTGCTCAACCGCTTCCCCAACGTGGTGGCATGGGTCAACGGCCACACGCACCTCAACAAGATCACCCCGCACGTCGGCAAGACGCCCGCGCAGAGCTTCTGGGAGATCAACACCGCCTCCCACGTCGACTTCCCGCAGCACGCGCGCATCCTCGAACTGGCCGACAACGGCGACGGCACCCTGTCGATCTTCACCACCCTCATCGAGGCGTCCGCGCCGTATGCGGTGGACTACTCCGCGCGGACGCCCTCCGCCCTGGCTTCGCTCTACCGCGAGCTTTCGTACAACGACATCCACGTCGACCTGGGCCGCGTCGGCTCCGACGGGGACCACAACACGGAGCTGCTGCTCACGAACCCGCTCGGTTGATTACCTCGCGGGTAATCGACGAGCGGCCTCCGGCTGCGGTTAGGTCGTGGACATGACCGACGCCGAGGGCACTTCGCTGTTCCACCAGACCATGCCGTTCGCCTCCCGGCTCGGCATCGAAGCGCTCTCGCACGCCCCCGACCTGGTCCGCAGCCGGCTGGCGTGGTCCGAGTCGCTGTGCACCCTCGGCGGCGTCCTGCACGGCGGCGTACTCATGTCCCTGGCCGACGCGACGGGCGCCGTGTGCGCCTTCCTCAACCTCCCTTCGGGCGCTTCGGGCACCACGACCTTGGAGTCGAAGACCAACTTCCTGCGCGCCGTCCGTTCGGGGCATGCGGTCGCGTCGTCCCGGCCGTTGCACGCGGGCCGCCGCGTGGTCGTCGTCGAGACGGAAATCCACGACGACGAGGGGAAGCTGGTCGCGAAGGTGACCCAGACGCAAGCGGTGCTCTAGCCGGCCCAGGGGAGCCCATGGTCACCGGAAAGGCGTCGAGGTCGCCGATCATCGTCCCAGCGACCGCCACCGATTTCGCAGCCCTACTCTGGTCGGCTCTTTACGAACCCACTCCAACCGGCGAAAATCTCTCGCTGACACTGGGGTCTCGGGGACGGAGCACGGCATGCGGATGCGGAGCTTGATCACGCTATTGTCCATCGCCATGGTCACGGCAGGAGCGACGCAGGTCGCGGACGCGGCGCCGGCGCACCCGGCGAACGACGAGGCGATCAACTACCACGAGTGGTCCGGCGGGAGTTTCCACGCGGGCCACCTCGACGGGCTGACGCTGGGCCGCGACGGGCTGCGCATCACGCGGCCCGCGGGCACCGTCGAGCACACCGAGCCGGGGCTGGGCACGACGAAGACCTACGAGTACGGCTCGTGGACGTCGCCGCTGTTCCGGCAGGGGTTCGACGCGACGCAGCTCATCGCGTCGTGGAACGCGCAGACGCCGGCGAAGACGTGGCTGGAGGTCGAGGCGAAGGGCCGCACGTCGGCCGGCGTCGAGACGACCTGGTACGTGATGGGCCGCTGGGCCAGCGGCGACGCCGACATCCAGCGCACGAGCGTCGACGGTCAGAGCGACGACAACGCGTCGGTGGACGTCGACACGCTGGCCACGAAGACGGGCGTCACGCTGCGCACGTACCAGCTGCGCGTGAGCCTCTACCGTGAGGCGGGCACGCGGGTGACGCCGACGGTGTCCACGCTCGGCGCCGTGACCTCGAACGTCCCGGACCGCTTCGACGTGCCGGCCACCAAACCGGGCCGCGCGCGGGGCATCGAGCTGAAGGTGCCGGCATACGCGCAGAACATCCACAAAGGACAGTTCCCGCAGTACGGCGGCGGCGGTGAGGCCTGGTGCAGCCCGACGTCCACCGAGATGGTCGCCGAGTACTGGGGCAAGAAGCCGACCGCGCAGCAGATGAGCTGGATCCCTTCGAACTACATCGACCCGTCCGTCGTCTACGCCGCGCGCAACACCTACGACTACGCCTACGACGGCACCGGCAACTGGCCGTTCAACACCGCGTACGCCGCCTCTCTCGGCCTGCGCGGCCACATCACGCGCCTGCACGACCTCAACGAGCTCGAGGACTACATCGCCCGCGGCATCCCCGTGATCACGTCGCAGTCCTTCCTCTCCGACGAGCTCGACGGCGCCGGCTACGGCACCTCCGGCCACATCATGGTCGTCGTCGGCTTCACCCAGGCCGGCGACGTGATCGTCAACGACCCGGCCTCCAGCACCGACGCCCGCGTGCGCAACGTGTACAAGCGCGACCAGTTCGAGAAGATCTGGCAGCGCACGAAGCGCTACACGGCCGACGGCAGCGTGGCGAGCGGGCCGGGCGGGGTGGTGTACATCGTGACGCCGGCCTGAGCCGGCTTTCCAGGAGTGGAAACCGACGCATCGTGGTATGGCCACGTGTGCATGTTCCGTGATTAGCTGCCCGGGCAAAGCAAGAGTGCAGGAAAGGGTGAGCGCATGCCGTACGAGGTCCAGGGGATCGTGTCCCGCGCGAAGGGCGAGCCGGTGGCGCTCGAGACCGTGGTGGTGCCGGACCCGGGTCCGGGCGAGGCGGTCGTGTCGGTGCAGGCCTGCGGGGTCTGCCACACCGACCTGCACTACCGCGAGGGCGGGATCAACGACGACTTCCCGTTCCTGCTCGGCCACGAGGCCGCGGGGCGGGTCGACAAGGTCGGCGCCGGGGTCACGGACATCGCGCCGGGCGACTACGTGATCCTCAACTGGCGCGCCGTCTGCGGCACCTGCCGGGCGTGCAAGCGGGGCAAGCCGTGGTACTGCTTCTCCACGTTCAACGCCGAGCAGCCGATGACGCTCACCGACGGCACGAAGCTGTCGCCCGCGCTGGGCATCGGGGCGTTTCTCGAGAAGACACTCGTCCACAGTGGACAGTGCACGAAGGTGGACGAGCGGGCGGAACCCGCGGTGGCGGGCCTTCTCGGCTGCGGCGTGATGGCGGGCCTCGGCGCGGCCATCAACACCGGCGCCGTGACGCGCGGTGACTCCGTGGCCGTGATCGGCTGCGGCGGCGTGGGCGACGCGGCCATCGCCGGCGCCAACCTCGCGGGCGCGACCACGATCATCGCCATCGACACCGACGACCGGAAGCTCGAGTGGGCCAAGGGCTTCGGCGCCACGCACACCGTGAACAGCAAGGGCCTCAGCCAGGACGCGGTGGTGGCGGCCATGCAGGACGCCACGCACTCGTTCGGCCCCGACGTGGTCATCGACGCCGTCGGCCGGCCCGAGACGTGGAAGCAGGCCTTCTACGGCCGCGACCTCGCGGGCACCGTCGTGCTGGTCGGCGTGCCGACGCCGGACATGCGCCTCAACGACCTGCCCCTCATCGACTTCTTCGGCCGCGGCGGCTCGCTGAAGTCGTCCTGGTACGGCGACTGCCTGCCCTCGCGCGACTTCCCCATGCTCGTGGACCTGTACCTGCAGGGCCGCCTGCCGCTGGACAAGTTCGTGACCGAGCGCATCGGCGTCGGCGACGTGGAGCAGGCCTTCGAGCGCATGCACCACGGCGACGTCCTGCGCAGCGTGGTGGAGTTCTGAGGCTCTTCACCGACGCCGACTACCCGGCCGTCCCCTACCCCGGGGGACGGCCGGGTACGTCGTTCGTCCACCTTGACGGCGCCGGGTGGTCGCTGGACACCGCGCCGGCCGGCTGGCGCGACCGGCTGCCCGTTTTGGCGTACGGGTCCAACGCGTGCCCGTCGAAGATCACCTGGTTGCGTGACGAACTCGGCCTGACCGGTCCCGTCGTGGCCGCCCGCGTGCGGTGCAGGGGGTTGGCCGCGGTATGGGCGTCAGGCCTGCGCAAGGTCGACGACCAGCGCCCCGCCACCCTCACCATGCTGCCTGGGGTCGAGTACCACTTCCTGTGGTTCGTCACTCCGGAGCAACGCGCGGTGCTGGACGTCTGCGAAGGCCGTGGCACCCGGTATCACCTCGCGCAGCTGGACGACCATTCGATCGAGCTGGACGGGGCCCCGGTGCCGAACGTCCACGCCTACGTCGGCGCATCGGCCGTCCGCTACCCGCTGCTGGTCGACAGCCGGCCCGTGCGCGTCGCCGACGTCCCCCAGTCCGAAGCCGCCCTCCTCCTCGGCGACCCGGCCGGTGAGCACGGCCTGAAGTGCACGGTTGTGGAGCCGGAGCAGATCTTCACCTGACGCGCGGGTCGGGAACCGCCCGGACGGCGAGGAACCCGGTCGGCTCGCGGGACAGCCGCACGTGCCGGCCGTTGTCCCACGTCTCCGCCACCACGCTCAGCCCAGCAGCTTTCCCGGGTTCAAGATCCCCGTCGGGTCGACAGCGGACTTCGCGGCGCGCAACACGGACAGCCCCAGCGAGCCGATCTCGGGCTCCAAGTAAGGCGCGTGGTCGACACCCACGGCGTGGTGGTGGGTGATCGTTCCAAGGCCGACGATCGCCTCCGACGCGGCGTGCTTCGCGCGCTGCCACTGGCCGACGGGGTCCGCGTCGTCGCGGGAGGTGAGGACCGTGAAGTACAGCGAGGCGCCCGTTTCGTACACGTGCGAAACGTGGCACATCACGATCGCGCGGCCCAGCGAAGCCACCAGCGCGGCCCGCACGGCGTCGTGCAGGTCGTCCAGGTTCGACCAGTACGCGGCGGTCTCCACGGTCTCGACGCACACCCCGAGGTCCATCAACGCATCGCGCTGGCGTGGGCCCGAGAACCGGCCGTGCCGCCACGACTCGCCGAGCGCGGCGCCGATGCGCAGGGCGCCCGCGCGACGCAGGAACCGCGTCGTGCGGTGGCGGCGGGCCCGCACGTCGCTCTCCCAACCGACGATCAGCAGACACGGGTGCTTGACACCCCGCGCGGCCAGGTACGCCCGCAGCACGGAAGTCTTCAGGCCGGCGTTCAGCGCGAACGACACCGCCGTCTCGTCCACATCGGACAGTCGCGTGACGTCGGCCGTCGCGTGGTTCTGGGCGAGGGCGCGCATGGCCTCAGCGCCAAGATCCCAGCCGTCGATCACCCAGCCCTCGTACCGGCGCGCGACAGGCACCGGCCGCACCCGCAGCGCGACCTCCGTGATCACGCCCAGCGTGCCTTCGCTCCCCACCGCGAGCTGCCGCAGATCCGGCCCCGCCGCCGACGCGGGTGCGACGCCGAGCCGCCATTCGCCCTGCGGCGTCGCCACGCGCACGCCCGCCACCATGTCCTCGAAGCGGCCGTAACCCGCCGACGCCTGCCCGGCCGAGCGCGTCGCCGCGAACCCGCCGATGGTCGCCCGCTCGAACGACTGCGGCACGTGGCCGAGGGTGAACCCGTGCTCACCCAGCAGCCGCTCGGCCTCGGGCCCGCGCACGCCGGCCTGCAGCACGGCCAGGTGAGACTGCTCGTCCACCGACACCAGCGCGTCGAGCCGGACCAGGTCGAGCGCGATCACGGCCGCCTTGTCCCCTCGCAGCGCCGCGACGCCGCCGACCACCGACGTGCCCCCGCCGAACGGCACGACCCCCACGTCGTGGCGCACGCAGACCTCGAGCACGGCCTGCACCTGCTCGGGCGAAGCGGGCAGCACCACCGCATCGGGCGCCGGCACCGAGTCGCCGAGCCGGCGGCGCAGCAGGTCCAGATAGGACAGACCGCCGGCGCGTTCGAGGCGCGAGTCGGCGTCGACCAGCACGTTCTCCGCACCGACCACGGCCGAAAGGTCCTCGCGAGCCTGGCCGGGAAGGGCAGAACCGGTCAGGTTCGGGACGAAATCCGGCTTTCGCCCTCGATCAGCACCCACCGGGCCGATACGCTGGCCGAGCCACCGGACCGCCCGATCGGGCAGCGAGGTGGCGCCAGCGCCGTCGCCGGTCCACGACTGCCGGATACGGTGGTTTATGAGATCACTCACGACTACAGTGTGACATATGGACGTCAAACGTCACTCCCCACCGGGAGAGACTCCCTCGGCCCTCGCGGGGGCCCGCAGCCGCCAGACCTCAGCGCGCGTTGCCGACGACGTGCTGCTCGACGCCGCGCGCGAGTGCGTGCTCGCGGTCGGTGTCCGGCGCACCACGCTCGCCGAGATCGCGCGCACCGCGCGCGTGAGCCGCATGACCGTCTACCGCCGGTTCCCCGACGTGCGCAGTGTGCTCGCCGCGCTGATGACGCGCGAGTTCAGCGGCCTGCTCCAACACGCCAGCCACGCGGGCGACGACGCGGCCAACACCCGCGAGCGTCTCGTGCTCATCGCGGCGGCCGGCGTCAGCGCGCTGGCCGCCGACCCGCTGTTCCGCACGCTGCTCGACGTCGATCCTGAGCTCGTGCTGCCCTACATCGTGGAGCGGCTCGGGGCCACGCAGATCTTCGCCGAACAGGTGCTGCGCCAGCTGCTCGAAGCCGGGCACCGCGACGGTTCCGTGCGCCAGGCCGAGGTCACCGCGCAAGCGCGCTCGATCCTGCTGGTCGTGCAGTCGTTCGCGTTCTCGCTGCGGCCCGCCACCGCGGACCTCGACGAGCGGGCGTTGCTCGACGAGTTCCGGTACCTCGTCGACGCGGCCCTCAAGCCATGAACACCGCCGACGTACTCCTCAACGCGGAGGCGGCATGAACACCGCCGACGCACTCCTTCCCGCGGAGGCGGCATGAGCACCGGCTCGCTGAACGCACGCCGGCGCGAACGTGAGCTGGACCGGCTCACGAACGGTGAGCGAGTCGACGTCATAGTGGTCGGCGGCGGCGTCACCGGCGCGGGCATCGCGCTCGACGCGGCGGCCCGCGGACTGTCGGTCGCACTGGTCGAGGCCCACGACCTGGCGTTCGGCACGTCACGCTGGTCCAGCAAGCTCGTGCACGGCGGCCTGCGCTACCTCGCGAAGGGCGAGTTCGGCCTCGCGCACGAAAGCGCTGTCGAGCGCGGGATCCTGATGACGCGCACGGCGCCGCACCTCACGCGCGCGATGCCGCAGCTGTTCCCCCTGTACCCCAGCACTTCCCGCGCGCAGCAGGCCGTGATCGCCACCGGCCTGCGCGCGGGTGACGCGCTGCGCCGGGCCGCGCGCACGCCGTCGTCGGTGCTGCCGAGGCCCCGGCAGATCCCGGTGGCCGAGGCTGTCGCGCTGGCCCCGGGCCTCGCGCCCGCCGGTCTGCGCGGCGCGTTGCTCGCCTACGACGGCGCCCTCGTCGACGACGCGCGCCTGGTCGTGAACCTCGCCCGCACGGCCGCGATGCTGGGCGCCCGGATCCTCACGCACCTGGAAGCCGTGTCGCTTTCGGGCACCGGCGTGCGCGTGCGTGAAGGCTCGGCCGAGTACGACCTTCACGCCCGCCAGGTCGTCAACGCGACCGGCGTCTGGGCGGGCACGCTCACCGACGCCGTGCGGCTGCGGCCGTCGCGCGGTTCGCACTTGGTCCTCTCGCCGGCCGCCGCCGCGGTGGGCGGGACGTCGGTGAACGTCGCTGTGCCCGGAGAGAGCAACCGGTTCGTCTTCCTGCTCCCGCAGGTCGACGGCCGCGTCTACTTGGGACTCACCGACGAGCCCATCGAGGGTGAACTTCCGCCGGTGCCCGAGGTGCCGGAGTCCGATATGGACTTCCTGTTGTCCGTGGCGTCTTCAGTGCTCGCCCGGCCGCTGTCCCGTGCCGACGTGATCGGCTCCTACGCCGGTCTGCGTCCCCTGGTCGCCGGCTCCGCCGGCAGCAGCGCCGATCTCTCCCGCAAACACGCCGTGGTCACCGGCACCGACGGCGCGCTCACCGTGGTCGGCGGCAAGCTCACCACCTACCGGCGCATGGCCGAGGATGCCGTCGACGCCGCGCTGATGCACTCGGGCCTGCACGCCGGGCCGTCGCGCACCTCGCGGTTGCCGTTGCTGGGTGCCGCACCACGCGCCCGACTGTCCCTTGTGGACGCCCCGGCCCGCCTGATCGCCAAGTACGGCGCGGAAGCTCCCCGCGTCGCCGCCCTCGGCGAGGTCGACCGGACGTTCGCCGCCCCGCTGTTCGACGGCACCCAGATCACCGCCGCCGAGGTCGTCTGGGCCGTCCGCCACGAGGGCGCGCTGGACGTCGAAGACGTGCTCGAACGCCGCACCCGCCTGTCGCTCGTCCCCGCCGAGGCCGACGCCGCGCGCGCCCGCGTGGCGGAGCTCGTGGAGAAGGCACTGGCCGGACTGTCCTGAACACCGGGAGAGGACCCGCGCCGTTCGCTAGAGTTGGCGGCGCGGGCTCACCACTGTCCACACAGGTGTTCGGAGAGGGGGCGGTTTTGCCCGGAGGAGCACTCGAGATCGACGCGATCTCCAAGCGCTACAGCCGCAAGCTCGCCCTCGACGGCGTGACGTTCGACGTGCGGCCGGGTGAGCTGTTCGGCTTCGTCGGCAGCAACGGGGCCGGCAAGACCACCACCATGCGCATCGCGCTCGGCGTGCTCGCGGCCGACTCCGGCGAGGTCCGGTTCGCGGGCGAGCCGGTGACGCACGAAACCCGCACGCGCATCGGGTACATGCCCGAGGAGCGCGGTTTGTACCCGAAGATGAAGGTGCTCGACCAGCTCGTGTTCCTCGCGGAGCTCCACGGCCTGAGCACCAACGACGCCCACCGCGCCACCGAGCTGTGGCTCGCGCGGCTCGGGCTGGGCGAGCGCCGCAAGGACGAGGTGCAGAAGCTCAGCCTCGGCAACCAGCAGCGCGTGCAGCTCGCGGCCGCACTCGTGCACGACCCCGACGTGCTGGTGCTCGACGAGCCGTTCTCCGGCCTCGACCCGATCGCCGTCGACGTGATGAGCGTGGTGCTGCGCGAGAAGGCGGCCGCCGGCGTGCCCGTGGTGTTCTCCAGCCACCAGCTCGACCTGGTCGAGCGCCTGTGCGATCGCGTCGGGATCATCCGCGACGGGCGCATGGTCGCCGTCGGCACGGTCGAGGACCTCACGCGCGGCGCCGGCAGCCGGCTCGTGGTCACGGCGCCGGGCGCACGGCCCGGTTGGGCGTCGACCGTGCCCGGCGCGCGCGTGGTCGAGTCTTCCGGCGCCACGACGGTGCTGGAGCTGGCGTCGAGCGCCGATGACCAGGCCGTGCTCGCCGCCGCGCTGGCCACCGGGCCGGTCACGGAGTTCAGCCGGCAGCGGCGATCGCTGACCGAACTGTTCCGCGACGCCGTCGCCCAGGGAGGCCCGACGTGAGCCGCATCAGCGCCGCGCGGGCCGTGCGGCTCGTGGCAAAACGCGAGGTGAACACGCGGCTGCGCACGCGAGCGTTCGTGGTCAGCACGGCGGTGTTGTTGCTGCTGCTTGTCGGATATGTGGCACTGCAGGCGTTTCTCCTCGGGTCCGCCACCACGACCAAGGTCGCGCTGACCGGTCAGGCACAAGGGATCGCGCAGCAGCTGCAGCTCGCCGGGAAGGCCGGCGGCGAGACGATCGACGTGGTCACCGTCGCGTCCGAACAGGACGGGCTCGCGCAGGTGCGCAGCGGCGACGTCGACGCGCTCGTGTCCGGCAGCGCCTCGAGGCTGCGGGTCACCGTGAAGTCCACAGTGGACCCGACGCTGCAGCACACCCTCGACGGGATCGTGCAGCAGCAGGTGCTCGACGCGCAGCTGTCGGCCGCGCACCTCGACCCGGTCGCCGTGCACCAGGCGGTGTCCGCGGCCCACGTCGACGTGTTGCCGCTGGAGCAACGCGATCCGCGGGCCGGGCAGAAGCTCGTGGTCGGCGTGGTCGTGGCGGTGCTGCTGTACCTGAGCATCATCACGTACGGGATGCTCGTGGCTCAGGGCGTGGTCGAGGAGAAGTCGAGCCGGGTCGTGGAGATCCTGCTGGCGGCCGTGCGGCCGTGGCACCTGTTGCTGGGCAAGGTGATCGGCCTCGGGCTGGTCGGGCTGGCGCAGCTCGGGATCCTCGCCGTGGTCGGGCTCCTCGCGGCGCTGGGAACGGGTGTCCTGGGGTCGATCTCGGGCATCGCCGTGGGCGCCGTGGTGTGGGGCGTCGTGTGGTACCTGCTCGGTTTCCTGCTCTACGCCATGATCTACGGCGCAGCGGGCTCGCTCGTCTCGCGCCAGGAAGACACGCAGACGGTGGTGGCGCCGGTGAACATCGCGCTCGTCATCGGGTTCATCGCGGGCATCAACCTCCTCACTCAGTCGCCCGACGGCGCGGCGACGAAGATCCTCTCGCTCATCCCGTTGCTGTCGCCGGTCCTGATGCCGGCTCGCATTGCCACGGGCTCAGCTCAGCTGTGGGAGATCGTGCTGTCACTGGTGCTGACGGCGGTGCTGATCGCCCTCGTGACGTGGGTCGGGGCGCGGATCTACCGCAACGGTGTGCTGCGCGTGGGCAGCCGGCTGAAGCTGCTCGAGGCCCTGCGCGGCTGACAGTGCACGAATGACCCTGCGCAGCTGACCCTTAGGTAGCCGAGCCCGGGTTTCTCCCCGATGGCAGGTCGTTCGCGAGTCGAAAGACTCGCTGTCATGAAGAGAAACCCGCTGATCCGCATCGCCGCGGCCGCGAGCGCCGCCCTCCTGCTCACCGCCGCCGTGAACCCGGCCGCGCTCGCCGAGCCCGCCGCGCCGGGACATTCAGCGCCGGGACATTCAGCGCCGGCGCGGTCCACGCTGCCGCCGATGAACCCGGCCTCGCTGGCGGGCGCCATCGCCGGCCTGCCCAACGCCCAGGCCACCGGCGCGCTCGTGCAGGTCCGCGGCTCGGCCGGCGCGTGGAGCGGCGTCTCCGGGACAGCCGACCTGAGCACCGGGGCACCCGTCCCGGCGAACGCGCACTTCCGCATCGGCAGCATCACCAAGACGTTCACGGCCGTCGTCGTGCTGCAACTCGCCGCCGAGCACCGCCTCGACCTCGACGCGCCCGTGCAGCGCTACCTGCCGGGCCTGCTGCCCGCGAACTACCCGCGGATCACCGTGGCGCAGCTGCTCAACCACACCAGCGGCCTGCCCGGCGTCGACCTGCCCGAGGATCCACAGTGGATCCTCGACCACCGCTACACCGTCTTCACCCCGCAGCAGGTGCTGGCCACGGCGTTCCAGCACGATTTGGTCTTCGCACCCGGTACGAGCCAGCAGTACACGAACACCAACTACCTCGTCGCCGGGCTGCTCGTCGAGAAGCTCACGCACCACTCTTACGGCGACGAGGTGCGCGACCGCATCCTGCGCCCGCTCGGCCTGCGCGACACCTCCGTGCCCGGCAACGACCCGAACCTGCCCGCGCCCTACGCCCACGGCTACCAGCTCGTGAACGGACAGCTCGTGGACCTGACCCGCATGAACCAGTCCATCCCCTGGGCCGCGGGCGAGATGATCTCCACCACCGGCGACCTCGACAAGTTCCTGATCGCCCTCTTCCAGGGCCGGCTCGTGCCGAAACCGGTACTGCAGCGCATGTTCACCGTGCCGGCCGTGACCACCTTCGGTACCGACGACCCCGCGATCTACAGCCAGGGCCTCATGACCGAAACCGTCAACGGCGTCACCGTCTGGGGCAAGACCGGCAGCCGCTACGGCTACACCAACGGCATCTGGGCCACCCGCGATCTGCAGCGCCGCGTCGTCTACTCGATCAACACGACCGACAAGGACTTCGACGGCCAGCCGGAGATCGTGCAGAAGCTCGCGCTCGCCATCGCGGGCCTGTGATCCGAGTGGACGGCCCGGTCCAGGGGTCCGGGCCGTCCACTGAGGACCTCAGGACCCCGTGATGGCTCCGTAGCGCTGCAACGCCACCTGCCGCTCGTGCGCGTGATCCACCAACGGCTCCGGATAGCCCGGCGGCCGCTCCTTCAGCTTGTGCACCGCTTTCCCCGCCACTCCACGCAGCTCCGGCACATAACGCCGCACATAATCCCCGTCGGGATCGAACTTCTCCCCCTGCGTGGTCGGGTTGAAGACGCGGAAGTAAGGCGCCGCGTCGGTACCCGAGCCCGCGACCCACTGCCAGTTCAGCTGGTTGGACGCGAGGTCGCCGTCCACCAGATGACGCATGAAGTGCCGCGCGCCCCACCACCAGGGCAAGTGCAAGTCCTTCACGAGGAAGCTCGCGACGACCATCCGCACCCGGTTGTGCATCCAGCCCTCGGCCAGCAACTGGCGCATGCCGGCGTCGACGATCGGGTAACCGGTGCGGCCGGCGCACCACGCGTCGAACGCGTCCGAATCGGAGTCGTGGTCCATGCGGTCGAACCGGGAGTCGTAGTTCTCGCGGGCGGTTTCCGGGCGGTGCCAGAGAACGTCTGCGTGGAACTCGCGCCAGCACAGCTCCGAGCGCAGCGCCTGGGCGCCGTCGCTGGAATCACCCGACAGGTCGGCGAGCATCGTGCGCGGGTGGATGGCACCCCAGCGCAGGTAGGGCGACATCCGCGTGGTGCCCGGACGGTCGGGGCGGTCGCGGTCGGTGGCGTAGGAACGCACGCCCGCGTCCAGGAAATCGTGCCAAGCCGTGAGTGCCGCCGGTTCGCCGGGCGCAGGCAACGCCATCTCCCCGAGATCCGGAAGTGAAGGGAGCTTCCGCGACTCAGCAGGCGTCACCCAGTCCACAAGGGACGCACCCGTGTCCGCCGGCTGCCGCCAGCCGTGCCGGGTCCACGCGCGGTGAAACGGCGTGAAAACCCGGTACGGATCACCGTCCGGTTTGGTCACCCGCCCCGGCGCCACCGCGTAGGGCGACCCGGTGACCACCCACGAAATATCGTGCTCCGCCAAGACTTCCGCCACGGCAGTGTCACGGCGCCGGCCATAAGGACCGGCATCGGCGCTGACGTGCACCGCCGAAGCACCCACCGACCGCGCCACCCGCACGACTTCCCGCACCGGATCGCCGTGGACCACCATCAGCCGGCCGTCCAGCGCGACGTCCAGCGATTCCAGACACCCCAACAGAAACGCCCGTCGCGGCGCGCCCGACGGCTTCAGCAGCTTCTCGTCGAGCACGTACAACGCCAACACCGGCTCGCCGGCCTCCGCGGCCGCCAGCAGCGCCGCGTGGTCGCCGAGCCGCAGGTCTCGCCGGAACCACAGCACGCTCGTCATACCCGCCAACGCTAAACGCCCCGCCGTGCGGCTGCACGGCGGGGCGTTCAGAACAGTTCAGAGCGGGAACTCAGCGCTCCGAGATCGACTTGTAGTCGCGCGACGCGTGACCGGTGTAGATCTGGCGCGGGCGCCCGATCTTGGTCTGCGGGTCGTTGATCATCTCGCGCCAGTGCGCGATCCAGCCAGGGAGCCGGCCCAGCGCAAAGAGCACGGTGAAGAACTTCGTCGGGAACCCGAGCGCCCGGTAGATGAGGCCGGTGTAGAAGTCCACGTTCGGGTACAGCTTGCGCTCGACGAAGTAGTCGTCGGAAAGCGCCGTCTCCTCGAGCTTCTTGGCGATGTCGAGCAGCTGGTCGCCGCCCGCGATCTTGCCGAGGATCTCGTCGGCGGTGTTCTTGATGATCTTCGCGCGCGGGTCGTAGTTCTTGTAGACCCGGTGCCCGAAGCCCATGAGCTTGACACCCTTTTCCTTGTTCTTCACGCGGTTCACGAACGAGGCGACGTCGCCGCCCTCGTCGCGAATGCCCTCGAGCATGTCGAGAACGGCCGCGTTGGCACCGCCGTGAAGCGGGCCGAACAGGGCGTTGATGCCCGCCGAGATGCTGGCGAACAGGTTCGCCTCCGACGAGCCGACCAGACGCACCGTCGACGTCGAGCAGTTTTGCTCGTGGTCGGCGTGCAGGATGAACAGCAGGTCGAGCGCCTTGGCGACGGCCGGGTCCACCTCGTACGGCTCCGCGGGGAAGCCGAAGGTCATCCGCAGGAAGTTCTCCACCAGGCCCAGAGAGTTGTCCGGGTACAGCAGCGGCTGGCCCACGGACTTCTTGTACGCGTAGGCAGCCAGGGTCGGCACCTTCGCGAGCAGGCGGATGGTGGACAGCTCCACGTTGGGCTCGTCGAAGGGGTTCAGCGAGTCCTGGTAGAAGGTCGACAACGCCGAGACCGCGCTCGAGAGCACGGGCATCGGGTGCGCGTCGCGCGGGAAGCCCGAGAAGAAGGCCTTGAGGTCCTCGTGCAGCAGCGTGTGGCGCTGGATCTTCTCGGTGAAGTCGGCGAGCTGGGCCTCGGTGGGCAGCTCACCGTAGATGAGCAGGTAGGACACCTCGATGAAGCTGGACTTCTCGGCGAGCTGCTCGATCGGGTACCCGCGGTAGCGCAGGATGCCCGCATCACCGTCGATGTAGGTGATGGCCGACGACGCGGCACCGGTGTTCACGAAACCGGGGTCGTAAGTGATGTACCCCGTCTGCGCGAGCAGCTTCCCCAGCTCGATCCCGGGTGCGCCCTCCACCGGCTGGACGACCTTGAATTCGTGCTCGCCACTCGGCAGGCGCAGCGTCGCGGTTTCGCCGCCGGACTGCCCCGCATTCGTCGCGTCGGACATGCAGGTCCCTCTCACGTTGGCACGGGCCGGCGGCGCCTGTACGTTCCACAGGTAGCCACGTGTTCACGCGAGGAAACACGCGCCTCGCTGCACACCGCCCCGCTGGGGTATGAATTCCCCCCTACGCTAGTCGAAATAAGGGTGTGCGCGCAGCCGCTGCGTTGCCCTCAATAGCCCCTTTGGGACCAGGTTCACACGGTGGAAGCCATTTCCCGCGCCGTCGGCGGCTCCGCGCCGCTGCGCGAGACGGTGATCGAGGCCGCTTTCGCGGCGTAGCCGAGAGCCTCGCGCCACGCGTCGGCGTCGAGTGCGGCCAGGTCACGGACCTCGCGGGTGTGCAGCCACGCCAGCAGCGCGCCCTGCACGGTGTCGCCCGCCCCGATCGTGTCGACCACCGGCACCCGCCGCGAAGGCACGTGGGCCAGCTCACCTGCGGCGGTGATCACGGACAGCCCTTCGGCGCCGCGGGTCAGCACAACCGCGTCCACACCGGACTCGACCCACGTCTTCGCGGCCGCCACCGGATCGGCTCCTTCGGTGAGCCACGCCGCATCGTCGTCGGAGATCTTCAGCAACCGGACATCGGGAAGCCACGACGCGAACCGTGCGCGGTAGGCGGCCGGGTCGGCGATGAGCGCCTCGCGGATGTTCGGGTCGAGCGCGGTGAGCGTGCCGCGCGCGGCCTCGCGGCGCAGCATCGCTTCGTACGCGCTGGCGCCCGGCTCCAGCACCAGGCCGAGCGTGCCGAGCGAAAGCGCGGTGGCGTCGTCGGGCAGCGTGCCCGGGTCGGTCACGAGCCGGTCGGCCGTGCCCTCGACGTAGAAGGTGTAACGGGCGGCACTCGTTTGGTCCAGTGCCACCACGGCGAGCGTGGTCGGCTCGTCGCCGCGCTGCAGCAGCGTGGTGTCCACGCCGGAGTCGACGAGCCGGTCGACGAGCGCGACACCGAACCGGTCGGTGGACACGCGCGACAGGAACGACGCCGGCACACCGAGCCGCGCGGCGGCCAGCGCGACGTTGTAGGGCCCGCCGCCCAACCGGGGCAGCAATGCCCGCAGCCCACCGTCCACATTGGAGTCCAGCAGTTCACCCGGAACGAGGTCGACCAGCGCCTCTCCACCCACCACGATCACGAGCGCGAGTGTAGAGGACCTGTTCGTGACAAATCCTGTCCTCAGTCCTTGTTCAACCCACCGAGGAGGAGCTCGCCGAGCGCGGTGAACGCCTCGGCGTCGGACACGTCGGTGCGGCGCCCGAGCACGCCGGTCTGGATGCCCTCGACGATCAGGCCCGTCATCTCGGCGACGAGGCGGGCGTGCACGTCGCGGAACACACCGTCGGCCACACCCTTGTCGATGAACGCGCGGATGCGGCGGGCGGCGGCGCGGCTGTTGAGCTGGTAGCTGTCGCGGGCCGGCTCGAACTGCGCGATGTCGGTCATGAAGGCGGGCGACGCGCGGTTCAGGTGCTCCGAGACACCGGCGAGGTACTCCCCGATCAGCTTGCGCGCGTCGTCGATGCCCTCGATGCGGGTCTCGATGCGCTTCGCGGCGCCCCTGAAGAAGTGGGCGACGACCTTCACCGCCAGCTGCTCCTTGCTGGGGGCGAGCGCGTAGAGGGTCGACTTGGAGCAGCGCAGGCGGGCGGCCAGGTCGTCGAGCGTGAAGCCGGCGAAACCCTCCGCCAGGAACAGCGCCTCGAGCTCGGCGAGCAACGCCTGCTGCCGCGCCGTCGGGCGTCGTCGGGCTTCGGGGTCAGACGGTACTGCCATCGGGGGCCACCAGCTTTCCTGATCGCGTCACTATCCCTCATGAAGTCAGGACAGCTCCCACCTCCGTACGGTACTCTCAAACGGCCCCCAGTACTGTTTTCAGTACTCCTGCCACTGGAGGAGCCATGCCGGCGGAACGTTTGCTGCCCACCCCCGAGGCCGAGGACCTGCTCGCGCTGGTCAGGGAGATCGCGCGCGACGAGTTGAAGCCCCGCGCCGCGGCGGCCGAGGAGGCCGAGGAGTTCCCGCGCGACGCGTTCACGCTGCTGGGCAAGTCCGGGCTGCTGGGGCTGCCCTACGCCGAGCGCTGGGGTGGCTCCGACCTGCCGTACGAGGTGTACCTGCAGGCGCTGGAGGAGATCGCCGCCGCGTGGATGACCGTCGGCGTGGGGCTGTCGGTGCACACGATGTCCTGCTACGCGCTGGCCCACCACGGCACCGACGAGCAGCGCTCACGCTGGCTGCCGGACATGCTCGGCGGCGCGCTGCTGGGCGCGTACGCCCTGTCGGAAACGCAGGCCGGCTCCGACGCGGCCGCTTTGTCGACCCGCGCCCGCCGCGACGGCGACGACTACGTGGTCAACGGCACCAAGGCCTGGATCACCCACGCCGGCGCCGCCGACTTCTACACCACCATGGCCCGCACGAGCGACGACGGCGGCCACGGCATCTCGTGCCTGCTCGTCGACGCCGCCACTTCCGGTCTGTCCGCGGCTCCTCGCGAACGCAAGATGGGCCTCACGGGCTCCCCGACCGCGCAGATGATCTTCGACAACGCGCGGGTGCCGGTCTCCCGCCGGATCGGCGACGAGGGTTCCGGCCTGAAGATCGCCCTGTCGTCCCTGAGCTCCGGCCGCCTCGGCATCGCCGCGTGTGCCGTGGGCCTGGCACAGGCCGCGCTGGACGAGGCCGTGGCCTACGCCAAGGGCCGCACCCAGTTCGGCAGGCCCATCATCGAGTTCCAGGGCCTGGAGTTCCTGCTCGCCGACATGGCCGCCACCGTCGAATCCGCCCGCGCGACTTACCTCGACGCCGCCCGCCGCCGCGACCGCGGCCTCGACTTCCAGCGCCAGTCGTCCATCGCGAAACTCGTCGCCACCGACGGCGCCATGCAGGTGACCACCGACGCCGTCCAGGTCCTCGGCGGCGCCGGCTACACGCGCGACTTCCCGGTCGAGCGCTACATGCGCGAGGCGAAGGTGCCCCAGATCTTCGAGGGGACGAACCAGATCCAGCGGATGCTGATCGCGAGGGCGCTGAAGGCAGCCTGACGGATCGTGACCCAGCACGTACTCGGCTCACAGTCACGCAGCGTGTCCAAGATGACCTCTTACGCGACGCCCCGGCGGCTGCTCACGATCGAGACCTGCCTGGCGCGCGGCGAGACCGAGCCCGGATACACCGAGCTGCCCGAGAGGCGCCTCGTGCTGTCGCCGCCGGCATCCCGTTCTACTGGATCGTCGATCCCGCGAAGATCGACCTCACCACGCTCACCGCTTGAGGCACCGAACCCTCGGCGCCCCAAGCGGTGGTGCGTCAGCGGGTTTCGCGGTACCGGCGGTCCGCCGCGACGCCCTCGCCCGTGGACTCGTCGTAGTGGTAGACCTCGCGGCCCCGGATGAAGACGCGCAGGGCGCGGTTCATGACGTCCAGCGGGTCGCCCGACCAGAGGACCACGTCGGCGTCGAGGCCGGGGGCCAGGGAGCCGATGCGGTCGTCCAGGCCGAGCATCTCGGCCGGGTGCACGGTGAGCGAGCGCAGCGCCGTCTCGGGGTCCAGGCCGTCCTTCACGGCGAGGGCGGCCTGGTAGACGAGGAAGTTGATCGGCACCACGGGGTGGTCGGTGGTGATGGCGATCTTCACACCCGCGCGCGCCAGGATGCCGGCCGAGCGAAGGGATCGGTTGCGCAGCTCGACCTTGGACTTGGTGGTGAACAGGGGGCCCAGGATGACGGGCACGCCGCGTTCGGCCAGCAGGTCGGCGATGAGGTGGCCCTCGGTGCCGTGGTTGATCACGAGCTTGTAGCCGAACTCGTCGGCCAGCCGGATGGCCGTGACCATGTCGTCGGCGCGGTGCACGTGCTGGTCCCAGTACAGCTCGCCGTCGAGGACCTTCGACAGCGTCTCGTGCGTCAGGTCGACCTCGTGCGGCTTGCCTTCCGCGAGGGCGTGCTCGCGCTTGGCCTGGTAGTTGCGGGCCTTCGTGAACGCCTCACGCAGGATCGCGGCCACGCCGAGGCGGGTCGACGGCGTCTGCTTCTTGTCGCCGTACACGCGCTTCGGGTTCTCGCCCAGGGCGCTCTTCACGCTCACCTGCTCGGCGAACGTCATGTCCAGGATGCTGCGGCCCCACGTCTTCACGCCGATGGTCTGGCCACCGATCGGGTTGCCCGACCCCGGCTTGATCACCACGCTCGTGACGCCGCCGGCCAGCGCGTCGTCGAAGCCCGGCTCGTACGGGTCGATGCCGTCGACCGCGCGGAAGCGCGCGCCGTTCGGGTCGGTCATCTCGTTGGTGTCGTTGCCGGCCCAGCCTTCGCCGTCCTCGTGGACGCCGAGGTGCGCGTGCGCGTCGATGAAGCCGGGCAGGACCCAGCTGCCGGACGCGTCGACGAGCTCGGCGTCCTCCGGCACGTCCACGTCGGCGGCGGCGCCGACCTGGACGATCCGGCCGTCTTCGATGAGCACGGTGCCGTCTTCGATGGGAGCCGAACCGACGGGGACGACGTAGCCCCCCACAATCGCCTTAGAAGCCATAGTTTGACACGCTAACGAATTGCCGCGGGTGCCCGCTCGCGGGGTTTCTCCAGGTGGATGAGCTCGTAGTTGGCCTCGGGGCTGCGGTGGGTCTCGCGGTAGCCCAGCTTCGCGTACAGCCGCAGCGGCCCGGCGGAACGTTCGCCGGTGAACAGCCGGAACCGCGTGACCTCAGCGGGGGCAAGCTCTTCCGCCGCGAGCAGCAACGCCGTGCCGAGGCCCTCGCCCTGCCGATGCGGCGCCACGGCCAGCCGCCCGACTTCACCGACGTCACCGTTCGCCCGGACCCGCACCGTCGCGATCAGCCGCGAGCCGGCGCGCACGCCCCACACCGGCAGCGACGGGTCGGCGAGCGCCGCGCGCACGCTCTCCAACGGCTCCACCAGCGGCGGAAGCTCGAAGTTGTCGTGCGCGCGGGCCTCGCTGAGGTACGCGGCGCGCTGCAGCGTGAGCAGCTCACCGGCGTCGGCCTCGGTCAGCAGCTCGGGCGACACGGTCACGGAACGCGGATGCCCCAACTGCCGGTCCACGACGTCGCGGGCTCCAGCTCGATCAGGTCCGTGCCGGTGTTGAGCGCGTCGGCAGGGCAGGTCATCGGCTCGAGCGCGACGGCGCGGCCGCGGCCGGTCAGGTCGTCGGGCGTGAACACCTGCACCCAGCGGAAGTCGGGCCCGGTCCAGACCACCAGCCGCTGGTCCTCGTGGGAGAGCACGTGGTGGTGCGTGCCGTCGTCGGCCAGGGAAAGCGAGCCGAACGCGGTGTCGAGGTCGACGCCCGCGAGCACCCGGCCGCCGCGGAAGTCGTATTCGGTGTCCGCGACATCCTGCTCGTCCGCGTACGGCATCTGCTGGTCACCGACGTACGGGCGCACGCGCGAAGCCGGCAGCGTGAGCGTGAGCTCGTCGGTCGGCACGTCGCCGATGCGGAAGTACGGGTGCGTGCCCACGCCGACGCCGATGGGTTGCTCACCCTCGTTGCGGATCTCGTGCGTGATCGTGAGCTCGCGTGGCTGCAGTTCGTAGGTGATGGTGGCGCGCAACGGCACCGGCCAGCCTGGCTGCACCTCGACGTCGACCGCGAGCGTGATCGACGACTCCGCGTGCTCCAGCAGCTCCCACTCCTTGTGGCGCGTGAGGCCGTGGATCGCGTTGCCGCGCGCGGCTTCCGTGATCTCCAGCTGCTGCTTCTCGCCCTGGAACTCCCACTCGCCGCCCTTCGTGCGGTTCGGCCACGGGAGCAGTACCTGCCCGAGGCCCTTCGGCGGCATCTCGTCGGCCGCGAACTCCTCGACGTAGGGCACGCCGCCGACCTCGAACGCACGCAGGCCGGCACCGATCTCGGTGACGATGGCGCGCGCGTTGCCGCGGGTGATTTCGAACTGCTCTCCGGTGGGGTTGGCCATGCCGCAGACATTACCGGCGGACACCACGTGGCTGCGGCCGGTCAAACTAACTAGACCGGT
This sequence comes from Amycolatopsis sp. NPDC051372, assembly GCF_040682095.1. Lineage (NCBI taxonomy): Bacteria > Bacillati > Actinomycetota > Actinomycetes > Pseudonocardiales > Pseudonocardiaceae > Amycolatopsis > Amycolatopsis sp. NPDC051372. The sequence goes on along the minus strand of NZ_JBFBAF010000018.1, from coordinate 120,068 downwards.
CGTCATAGTTCGAGCTACGGTGAGCCACATGGTCCGCCGCACCGACTCCCGCCGCCGCATGCTCGACTCCGCCGCCGAACTGTTCCAGGCGCAGGGTTACCACGCCACCGGCCTCACGCAGCTCGTCGCCGCGGGCGGCGCCCCGAAGGGCTCGCTGTACTTCCACTTCCCCGGCGGCAAGGAGCAGCTGGCGGCCGAGGCCGTGCGGCTGTCGAGCGAACGGGTGGCCGACGTGCTGACCGCCGTGGTCACGGCCGCGCCGAACCCGGCTTCGGCGATCGACGCGGTGGTCGACGCACTGGCCGCCTCGCTCACCGAGTCCGGCTTCCGGCGCGGGTGTCCACTTGCAACAGTCGCACTGGAGGCCGCCGCGGAGAGCGAACCGATCCGCGAGGCCTGCCAGGACGGTTACGCCGGCTGGCACACGCGGCTGACCGGATACTTCACCGCCCAGGGTCTTGCGGTTGACCGCGCTGCCTCCTTGGCCACGGTGGTGCTCGCGTCGATCGAAGGCGCGCTGCTGTTCGCCAAGACCCGCCGCGACGTCACGCCCCTGCGCGACATCGCCGCCCACCTGCACACCACCGTCGAGAGGGAGTTCGCCTGATGCGCGTGCACCACCTGAACTGCGGCACCATGACCCCCATCGGCGGCCGGCTCGTCGACGGCCGCCCCGGCCTGTTCCGGCACGCCACCCTCGTGTGCCACTGCCTGCTGCTCGAGACCGCCACCGGCCTCGTGCTGATCGAGACGGGCATGGGCACGCCCGCCGTCGCCGACCCGGAACGCTGGCTGGGCCGCCGGTTCCTCACCCTGTCGAAGCCCGTTTCCCGCGCCGAGGAAACCGCCGTGAGCCAGATCCGCGCCCTCGGCTTCGACCCGGCCGACGTGCGCGACATCGTGCTGACCCACCTCGACCTCGACCACGCGGGTGGCCTCGTCGACTTCCCGCAGGCCCGCGTGCACGTCTACGCGGCCGAGCTCGCCGCCTACCACGCGGGGAACAAGCGCTACCGGCAGGTGCAGTTCGCCCACGGTCCACAGTGGACTCCCCATGAGGACGCCGGCGACGACTGGTTCGGCTTCTCCGCGGTGACGGAAATCCTCCCCGACGTCGCCCTGATCCCCCTGGCCGGCCACACCCTCGGCCACGCCGGCGTCGCCGTGCACACGGACACCGGATGGCTTCTCAACGCCGGGGACGCGTACTTCTACCACTCGGAGATCGACTCACCGGGCGTCATCCCGCCGGGCCTGGCCCTGTTCGAACGCCTCGTGCAGACTGTGCCCGCGCAACGCCTGGAGAACCAACAGCGCCTCCGCGAGCTGCGGCTGACGAGCGACGTCACCATCTTCGCCGCCCACGACCGCACAGACTTCGAACAGCTCAGCCGACCGGCTCACGCTTGACGTCGCGCCGGTCAAGACCCCGCTTGACCAGCCAGTTCACGAACCACAGCACCACACCCACCCCGAGCAGGATGGCACCCACGGTGTAGTCGCTCGCCGGCCGGCCCGACAGTGGGCTCACGAGGTAGAGGCAGAAGATCGCGGCCAGCACGGGGATCGCCGTGGGCGCGCGGAAGTGCTTGTGCTCGACCTTGTCCTTGCGCAGCACGAGCAGCGCAACGTTGACGATGGCGAACACGACCAGCAGCAGCAACGCCGTGGTCCCGCCGAGCGCACTGATGTCCACAAAGGACACCAGGAGGATCGCGATGGCGCTCGTGAAGATGATCGACACCCACGGAGTGCGGCGCGTCGGGTGCACGCGGCCGAAGACCGACGGCAGCACGCGCTCGTTGGCCAGGCCGTAGAGCAGGCGGCTGGCCATGAGCATGTTGATCAGCGCCGAGTTGATGACCGCGAACAGGCCGATGGCCGAGAAGACTTCGCGCGGGAAGCCCGGGGCGCCGACGTCGAGCACGGTGAGCAGCGCGCTGCTCTTGGCCGCGGCCAGGTCGTCGGCCGGGACGAGCAGCGAGGACGTGATGGAGACCAGCACGTAGATCGTCGCGGCGACGACCATGCCCCAGAGCATGGCCTTCGGGAAGATGCGCACCGGGTCGTGGCATTCCTCGGCCATGTTCACGGAGTCCTCGAAGCCGACCATGGCGAAGAAGGCCAGCGAGGTGGCCGACGTGATCGCCACCAGCCACGTCTTGTCGGCGGTGTTGATCTCGACCAGCCGCGACGGTTCGCCGTTGCCGTTGATCACGGCCCACACGCCGACACCGATGATGATCAGCAGACCGGACAGTTCGATGCAGGTGAGCACCGCGTTGGCCTTCACCGATTCGCCCACGCCGCGAAAGTTGATCAGTCCCAGCGCGATCACGAACACGATCCCGACCAGCACCATCGGCAGCTTCACGAACGCCGCCAGGTACGTCGCACCGAACGCGACCGCGGCCGACGACGCCGACGTGATGCCGGAGCACATCACCGCGAACGCGACCATGAACGTCAGGAACGGCACCCCGAACGCCTTGTTCGTGTACAGCGCGGCGCCCGCGGCCCGTGGGTACTTGCCGACCAGCTCCAGGTAGCTGAACGCGGTCATGAACGCGACCACGAACGCCAGCAGGAACGGCAGCCACAGCGCACCGCCGACCCGGCCGGCAACCTGGCCGGTCAGCGCGTAGATCCCCGTACCGATGATGTCGCCGACCACGAAGAACAACAGGAGCTTCGGCCCCATCACGCGCCGGAGACCCGGTCCACCCACCTGCGGACCGTCCGCTCTAACGTCCGTCATGGGCGAATAGTCTGCCTTGTCCGGCAGTCCAGCGAAAGTCAGACGGCGGTGACAGCCGTTTTGACCAGCGGAACCATCATCTGCTGGGTCATCTTCACCGGACCGGTGTAGTTGACGAGCACGGGCACGCCCTTGGCGATCTTGGCCGTGGCCAGCGTCGCGGTCTTCTGCTCGTCGACGTAGTACACGGCGCCGTTGGCGAAGCCCGGCACGTCGACGGCGCCCGGCTTGGCCTTCTTGATCGCCGCGACCATCTCGGCCGGGTCGGCCTGGCGGCCCTCGTAGCGGGTCACAGCCAGCGCGCCGGCCTGCTTGTCGCCGACGAGGTATTCGCAGCTCGTGGCCTTGCCCCCGTTGGCGGCGTTCTCCTGGTTCGGGCCGGCCTTCGAGGTGACGCCGGGGATCTTGATGGCGCTGCCGACCTCACTTGCCGAGAGCAGCGAGCACGTCGACCCCGGCGGCGCGGGCTTCGTGGAAGACGGTTTCGGCGGGGCGGCCTGCTGCTCACCCGAGGAGCAGGCGGTGAGCGCGGCGGCGGTGAGCAACAGGGCGACCGGGTAAACACGCATGCCCGGCATGCTAGGCCGTTCGGACTAGTCCCCCGCGACCGGTTCGGCGTCCTTCGCCGCGACCGGCTCGGGCTTGGCCTCTGCCGTGGGCGCGCGGTAGCGCCAGAACGCGGGCAGGACCAGCATCGCCGCGAGCACCAGCACGATCACCAGCAGCCCACCGCCCGTCGCGGCGGCCTCGGTGCCCCACGCGGCGCCGGCCCAGCCGTGCGTCAGGTCGGCCAGCCGCGGCCCGCCCGCGACGACGACCGTGAACACGCCCTGGAGGCGGCCGCGCATCTCATCGGTGGTGGCGGTCTGCAGGATGGCCTGGCGGTAGACGGAGCTGACCATGTCGGCGCCGCCGGCCAGCGCCATGAAGATCACCGCGAGCCACAGTGAGTGCGCGAGCCCGAACGCCGCGACCGCCGCGCCCCACAGGCAGATCGAGACCACGACGGCCACACCCTGCCGCGAAACGCGGTGCAGCCAGCCGGAGAACAGGCCGATCAGCATCGCGCCGGCCGGGAGGGCCGCGTAGAGCAGGCCCAGCGCCGGACCGCCGCCCGGCGGGTCGCCGAACGTGCGCTCGGCCATCTCCGGGATCAGCGCGCGCGGCATGCCGGCGACCATCGCGATGATGTCGGCGACGAACGACGCCAGCAGCACCTTCTGCGTGGCCAGGTAGCGGAATCCGTCGACCACATCGCCGAACCCCGCCCGCCGCGACGGCCCGTTCAGCGGTGGGATCGGCGGCAGCCGCCACACGGAGATGAGCGTGATCAGCAACGCGCACACGTCGACGAGGTACAGCGTCGACAGGCCGATCACGGGGATCAGCGCCCCACCGAACAGCGGCCCGAACACCGCGCCGAACGTCGACATCGTCGTGTTCAGCGCATTGGCCGACGGCAGCAGTTCAGGCGGCACCAGCCGCGCGACGACGGCGCCGCGCGTGGGCATGTTGATCGCGAAGAACGCCTGGTTGGCCGCCAGCAACACCAGCACCAGCGTCACGGAGCGGAAATTCGCGAAGGCCTGCAACCACAGCAGCGCGGACGAGATCGCCACACCGATGTTCGTGACCAGCAGCAGCTTCCGCCGGTCCACCGCATCGGCGATCGCCCCGCCCCACAACCCGAACACGAGCAGCGGCACCAGCGCGACGGCCCCGGTCAGCCCCACATACCCGGACGACCCGGTCAGGTCGAACACCTGCTTCGGCACCGCCACCGCCGTCAGCTGCGACCCGACCGCGGTCACCGCCGTCGACATCCACAACCGCCGGAACGCCGGAATCTTCAACGGCCGCGTATCGACCACGATGCGCCCGAGGACTCCGCGCGCCCCCCGACGAGGGCGCGCCGCCCCCGGATCAGAACTCACGACTCACTATCTTAGCCGCGCTAACTATCGCCCCGCGGGTGATTTTGATCGCCGGGCACACGTCCGAAATGCCGCTTTCACCAGCCCCTCAGTGAAACTCACCCACCTCGAAACCGCAGCCAACCCCACCTACCAACGGCCACCGATGCACCCAACTCACCCATGCACCCAGACCCGCCCCTGCACCTCGATCCCCGCGCGAAGCAACCAGCAGCCACGCACCCACTCAGCCACAGAACCGACAGATCAGGGAGCCAACCTCTCCACCTGCCACCCATCATCCGTCCGCCTGAACCTCAACCGGTCATGCATCCGGTCCTCCCGCCCCTGCCAGAACTCGACAAAGTCAGGCCGAATCCGCCACCCACCCCAATGCGGCGGCGCCGGAATGTGCTCCACATCCCCGAACCGACGCTCGATCCCCCGCAGCGCGTTCTCCAACGCCCGCCGGCCGTCGACGATCCGCGACTGCGGCGAGGCCCAGGCCCCCAGCTGAGACCCTCGCGGCCGCTGCGCCCAATACTCAGCCGTCTCCGCGGAACCCACCTTCTCCACCTCACCGCGCACCGTCACCTGCCGCTGCAGCGAGTACCAGGGGAACGTGGCCGACGCATACCGCGTCGCCGTGAGGTCATGGCTCTTCGCCGACGTGTAATTCGTGTAGAACACCACACCCCGCTCGTCCAGCCCCTTGCACAGGACCGTGCGCGACGAGGGGTGCCCCTCCTGATCGGCCGTGGCGAGCACCATCGCGTTGGGTTCGGCGACGCCTTCGGAGATCGCCTGGCCCAGCCAGTTCTGCAGTTGCTCGGTCCAGGTGGCCGCGAGCGCCGTCTCGTCGAACGGAGCGCCGTCGTAGGCCACCCGCATCCCAGGCAGCCGGACCACCGCGTCGGCTACGTCGGCCACCTCGTCGGTCTCCGGCATCATGGGCCCCAACCTCCGTACCCCTGGTGAGGGTGTCGACTCATCGGTATCCGGAGACGGTATTGGCTCCCCAGCTGCGGCGAAACCCACCGAACGGTGACTCCTGCCACCCTCACCGGACCGGGCGGCGTAACCCGTGGTTAACCCCGTGGTCCCGAATCGATCAAGCTCGTGTGATCGCCGCCAGCATCAACCCCCGCAGCTCGGTGCCGACGTCCTCGACCGGCAACGGCGGTTCGTGCGCCTGCCACTCCCTCAGCAGGCCCGTGGCGGCGCCGACGAGCGCGATCGCCGTGAGCCGGTAGTCCCGATCCGGCGCGACGCCGGCTTCGGCCGCGCGGCGCGCCTCCGTCTCGATGAACGTCGCCCAGCGGTCCACCCACACCTGGTGCTGCGCCTCCAGCTCCGGGCTCACGCCCACGGCCTCGACGTAGTTCAGCCGTGGCATGCGCGGGTCGATCGTCACAGTGGCGACGAAGACGTCGAGCAGCTTCGCGATGCGCGTCATCGCATCGGCGTCCCTGACCTCCTCCAGCGCGGCGGAGACGTGCGTGAGCGCGAGCGAGTTGATCCGGTCGTGCAGGGTCCGCAGCACCTCTTCCTTGCTGCCGAACTCCTCGTAGAAGTTCCGGGTGGACACCCCGGCACGAGTACACAACTGGGTGATCTTCGCCTGCCGGAAGCCCGTCGAGGTGAACAGCTCCAGTGCGGCCGTCAGCAGCCGCTCCCGGCGCTCGGCGCGTCTCTGCTCCGGCGGGACGCCACCGTAGGTACGGGCCACCGGCCCTCCTTCCCGCCGCGCGCCGCCCAGAGGCGACACCGGCGTCCATCTTGTGAAAATCCCAATTACCGATCGAACGGACGCGGGAGCGCTCGAAAATTAATTCCGGTAATCGCGGTGGCCACTCCGCCGAGCACTCACGAAACGTGGCCCACGCGCACGGTCCGGCGGCCGGTCGCGCCGTCGAACCCGCGGCGATCACGGTATCGAGCAGCGGAACACCGGCTCGCGCAGGCCCCATCACAGGCGATCACCGAAAGCTAAGTCGTTGCCACGCCTGGGAATCGTCCCTGCACCTCGCGCTTGAACGCTGTTCTGCACCGGTGCGTCACGGCGGCACGCGCCGATCCGCGGTCCGGCGTGCACGACACAGCGCGGACGCCGCCGCGCGCTCGGTACCGACGTGGACTGGCAGGGCTTCCCCTCGCTGGAACACCGTGTCGGCGTTCCCGGTCGACGTGCGCTGGCTGGGCACGAAGTTTTAGCAGCCCAAGCGTTTCAAGGCAACAGTCGCAAGGCAACCACGGCGTCTTCCGCCAGCGCCGTGGTGAGCGTGACCCCGGCGGCCGGTGAGGTGCGCGCCCACCAGTCGCCCGAAGCCGTGGGACGCGCGGGAAAACCCACCTCGAGGTCCGTCGCGAGCACCCGCCTGCCCGCCAGCACGGCCAGTCCGCCGTCCAGCGCGAGGTCGCCGATCGTCTGCGTCTGGCGCAGCAGCGGCACTCCGCCGCGGAGCACGTGCGTGGACGTGGTGAGCCGGCCGGGCCGTTCGCCCGCGCGGCCCAGTACCAGGACTTCCCGCGTGTGGAAACGGGAATTTTCCCCCAGCCTCGCGCGCAGCACGGCCACGTGGTCCGCGCGGGCGGTGACGACCGTCGGCTCGGGCAGGTAGGCCAGCGAACCGCCGTCGGCCACCTCGATGTCCACAGTGGACGAACTGCGGCCGCCGGACGGCCCCGGCAACGCGAGCGTCGCGGCCACCCCGGACAGCCGCAGCACCGCGCCGGGCCCGACGTGGACGTCGAGCAGCAGCTCGTCGCCGCCCAGCGGCGCGGTGGCCGAACTGACGAGGTGCACCACGGCTTCCCGCCCGGTGCGGCGGCGCGGGAACAACGTCAGCGGCGCCATCGAGCGCAGCTCACGCAGCACCGTGCGGCCGTCCTCGAAGCACGCGACCACCCGCGCGTGGGCCTTCACCCCGCGCGCACCGGCAGCACCGACCGCACCCACTGCGCGACGGCGTGCGCGTCCGGCGTGTCCACGAGCGACTGCGCGATGACCGGCAGGTCGCCACGCATGCGGTGCGCGTCGGACGTCATCACGGCGAGGTCCGCGCCGACGAGGTGGGCGATGTCGATCTTGTTGATCACCAGCAGGTCGGCCGTCGTCACGCCCGGGCCGCCCTTGCGCGGCACCTTGTCGCCGCCCGCGACGTCGACCACGAACACCTGGCTGTCGGCGAGGCCGCGGCTGAACACGGCGGTGAGGTTGTCGCCGCCGCTCTCGATGATGACCAGGTCCAGCCCGGGGAAGCGCTCCTCCAGCTGCTCGACGGCGTCGAGATTGGCGGTGATGTCGTCGCGGATCGCGGTGTGCGGGCAGGCGCCGGTCTGCACGGCCGCGATGCGCTCGGGCGCGAGCACGCCGGCCTTGCGAAGGAAGTCGGCGTCTTCGGTGGTGTAGATGTCGTTGGTGACCACGGCCAGGTTGAGCTCACCACCGAGCGCGCGGCACAGCGCCGCCGTCAGCGCCGTCTTGCCGCTGCCGACGGGACCGCCGATGCCGATGCGGTAAGCGCGCCCGGCCGTCGGGGCCGGTTCGTAGTGGTCCGGTTCGGTCTCCGTCGGATCGAAGCTGACCGGATGGGTGTGACCGTGACCATGACCGTGGCCGTGTTCAGCTGGCAAAGAGACGCACCTCTTCCTCGTGGTGCCGGGCATGCGCCTCGGCGAACAGGTCCAATGCGGGTGAGCCCGGCGCGGGCAGGTCCGACGGGTCCAGCCCGGCGACGTCGGCGGCGGCCCCGGCTACGGCGCGCAGCTCGGCGCCGAGCCGGGCCACCACGGCGTTGACGGCGAACGGGTCGAGCCCCAGCAGCCGCACGGCCGCGCTCGCCGGCCCGCTCACGGCCAGGTACGCCACGGCCGCCGCGGCCTCGGCCGGCTCGCCACCGGCGATGCCCACCAGCGCTCCGCAGACGATCGGGTGGTGCGGCCGCGGCGTCTCGGCGAGCAGCGCGGTCAGCACCGGCGACGGCCACGCGACGGCCCCGGCCCGAGCGGTGCCACGGCCCTGGGCCCGCGACGACACGCGTTGGGCCAGAGAGGGCGTGCGCGCGTCGAGCTCCTGGTCCAGTCGCTGCCAATGTCCGCTATGGACGCCACGGCCGGCGGCGTGGGCCGAGGCCGCGGCGAACGCGGCTGACAGAGCGCCCGCCGTGCGCAGGCGGCTGAGCAGGAAGCCCGGCAGGTCGGCCTCGGTCGTCACAAGCTTGCGGCTCACGGCTTCCTCCAGGCCGCCGGAGTGCACGTGGCCGCCCCCGGGGAACCGGGAGTCGGCGAGAATCAGCGCGACTGAGTCCATCAAAGAAGCTCCATCAGAACAAGAAGTACCGTTGGGCCATCGGCAGCTCCGCCACCGGCATCGGCTCGATCAGCTCACCGTCCACGAGCACTGCGAAGCTGTCGGGCTCCACGCGCACGTCCGGGGTCGCGTCGTTGAGCACCATGTCGGCTTTGGTCCGCGCCCGCGTGTTCGCGACGGCGACCAGCGGCCGGTTGATGCCGAACGTCTCGACCAGTCCTGAACTGAGCGCCTCCGGCGCCACGAAATGGAGACTCGACGCGGCGGCCACCCGGGGCACGGCCCCGAACATCGGCCGCGCCAGCACCGGCTGCGGAGTGGGGATCGACGCGTTCGCGTCCCCCATCGCCGCCCACGCCGGGAAGCCGCCCTTGAGCACCACGTGCGGGCGCACGCCGAAGAACTTCGGTTCCCACAGCACGAGGTCCGCGAGCTTGCCGACCTCCACCGAGCCGATCTCGGCGTCCATGCCGTGGGCGATGGCGGGGTTGATCGTGTACTTGGCGACATAACGACGCGCGCGTAGGTTGTCGGCCGCGCCGTCGCCGGGCAGGGCGCCGCGGCGGCGTTTCATCACGTGCGCGGTCTGCCAGGTCCGGATGATCACCTCGCCGATGCGGCCCATGGCCTGCGAGTCGGAGCTCATCATCGAGATGGCGCCGAGGTCGTGCAGCACGTCCTCGGCGGCGATGGTGCTCGGCCGGATCCGGCTCTCGGCGAACGCCAGGTCCTCGGGCACCGACGGGTTGAGGTGGTGGCAGACCACGAGCATGTCGAGGTGCTCGTCGAGTGTGTTGACGGTGTGCGGGCGCGTCGGGTTGGTCGAGGACGGCAGGATGTGCGGCAGCGAGACGACCTGGATGATGTCCGGCGCGTGGCCGCCGCCGGCGCCTTCGGTGTGGTAGGCGTTGATCGAGCGGCCGCGGATCGCCTCCACAGTGGACTCGAGGAAGCCGGCCTCGTTCAGCGTGTCGGTGTGGATGGCCACCTGCACGCCGGACTCGTCGGCCACGGTGAGGCACGCGTCGATGGCGGCGGGCGTACTGCCCCAGTCCTCGTGCAGCTTGAACCCGCCGGCACCGCCGGCCAGCTGCTCGCGCAGAGCCTCGTGGCGCACGGTGTTGCCCTTGCCCAGCAGCAGGACGTTGACCGGGTAACCGTCCATTGCGGACAGCATGCGGCCGAGGTTCCACGCGCCGGGCGTGACGGTGGTGGCCTTGGTGCCCTCGTTCGGCCCGGTGCCGCCACCCACGAGCGTGGTCAGGCCGGCGGCGAGCGCGGTGTCCACGAGCTGCGGGCAGACGAAGTGCACGTGGCAGTCGATGCCGCCGGCGGTGAGGATTTTCCCGTTGCCCGACAGGACTTCCGTGGCCGGACCGATCACGAGCGCCGGGTCGACACCGTCCATCGTGTCGGGGTTGCCGGCCTTGCCGATGCCTACGATCCGCCCGTCGCGCACGCCGACGTCGGCCTTCACGACACCCCAGTGGTCAAGGATCACGGCGCCGGTGATGACCAGGTCGGGGGCCCCTTCCGCGCGCGTGGCCATGCCCTGGCCCATCGACTCGCGGATGACCTTGCCGCCACCGAAGAGCACCTCGTCGCCGGAACCCGACGAACCCGCCGACCGGTCTTCGGTCACCTCGATGAGCAGGTCCGTGTCGGCCAGCCGGATCCGATCACCGGTGGTCGGACCGAACAATTCCGCATAACGCTCACGATCGATTCGGGGCATTTCAGAACTCTCCAGCGCCTTCGACAAGCCGCCATTCGGCACGCAACCCAGGCACCCGCCGGTTTCCCCCCAGCGGAACAAGATCGACTTCTCGCTCCACGCCCGGCTCGAACCGCACCGACGTCCCGGCCGGAACGTCGAGCCGGTGCCCGCGCGCGGCTTCGCGGTCGAACTCCAGCCCCGGGTTCACCGCCGCGAAGTGGTAATGCGAACCGACCTGCACGGGCCGGTCACCGAGGTTGCGCACGAGCAGCCGCACCCTCTCCCGTCCGGGGTTCAGCTCCACGGGCTCGTCGCCGGGAATGATCTCGCCTGGCCGCACGCGCTTCTCCTAGACGATCGGGTCGTGCACGGTGACGAGTTTCGTCCCGTCCGGGAAAGTGGCCTCCACCTGCACGGAGTCGACCATTTCGGGCACTCCGGAAAGCACCTGCGCACGCGAGAGCACGCTGCGGCCGCTCGATGCGAGCTCGCTTACGGAAAGCCCGTCGCGCGCCCCTTCGAGCACGTGGTCGGTGATCAGCGCGACGGCCTCGGGGTAGTTGAGCAGCACGCCGCGGTCGAGCCTGCGGCGCGCGACATCGGCGGCGACGTGGACCAGCAGCTTGTCGCGTTCCTGCGGGCTCAGGTGCATGCGACAGGTGTATCACCGGCCCGCCGCGTCGCCGGGTTCGGAAACACAGGATTTACCTCCGGTACACCGCCCGTCTTCGGGCTCGGTCACAGCCCGTTGCCGAAGAACTTGCCGCGACACGCCTTCCTGGACTGAATCGTTCTCGGAATCGTGACCGAAACCACCACATCTTTCATTGCCCACGGCTCGGCGGAGGAGCAAAGTTTGTCCAACCGTGCGATGAGGCGCGCCGAGTTGCGTGTATCCCGTCAGCGCGAGTGGTCAGACAAAGCCGGGGAAATGCGCATCGAAAGGTTCGCGAAGTGACTACCTCCACCATCAAGCAGACGAACTCCGACCAAGCCGACGACGGCTTCCGCCCCGGCCTCGAAGGCGTGGTGGCGTTCCGCACCGAAATCGCCGAACCCGACCGGGACGGCGGCGCGCTGCGGTACCGCGGTGTCGACATCGAGGACCTCGCCGGCAAGGTGAGCTTCGGGGACGTGTGGGGCCTTCTCGTCGACGGCCGGTTCGGCAACGGGCTCCCGCCCGCCGAGCCGTTCCCGCTCCCGGTGCACACGGGCGACGTGCGCGTGGACGTACAGGCGGCGCTGCCGATGCTGGCGCCGATCTGGGGTTACGAACCGCTGCTCGACATCACCGACGAGCAGGCTCGCGACCAGCTCGCGCGCGCGTCGGTGATGGCGCTGTCCTACATCGCGCAGTCCGCGCGCGGCATTTCGCAGCCGGCCGTGCCGGAGTCGAAGGTCGACGAGGCCTCGACGATCACCGAGCGCTTCATGGTGCGCTGGCGCGGCGAGCCGGACCCGGCCCACGTGAAGGCGCTCGACGCGTACTGGGTCTCCGCCGCCGAGCACGGCCTCAACGCGTCGACCTTCACCGCGCGCGTGATCGCGTCGACCGGTGCCGACGTGGCCGCCGCGCTCTCGGGTGCCATCGGCGCGATGTCGGGCCCGCTGCACGGTGGGGCGCCCGCGCGCGTGCTGCCGATGATCGAAGAGGTCGAGCGGACCGGTGACGCCGCAGGCCTGGTCAAGGGCATCCTCGACCGCAAGGAGCGCCTGATGGGCTTCGGCCACCGCGTGTACCGCGCGGAGGACCCGCGCGCCCGCGTGCTGCGCCGCACCTGCCAGGAGCTCGGCTCCGAGCGCTACGAGGTCGCCGCGGCGCTGGAGCAGGCCGCGCTGACCGAGCTGCGCGAGCGCCGCCCGGACCACCCGATCGAGACGAACGTGGAGTTCTGGGCCGCCGTGATCCTGGACTTCGCGAAGGTGCCGCCGCACATGATGCCGGCGATGTTCTCCTCCGCGCGCACCGCCGGCTGGGCGGCGCACATCCTGGAGCAGAAGCAGACCGGCCGCCTCGTGCGCCCGTCGGCGAAGTACGTGGGCCCGGAGCCCCGCAAGCCCGAGGACGTCGAGGGCTGGGAAACCGTCACCAAGCACTGACCGGCGCTTGGCGTGAAGGGCATTTCGAGGACTCTCGAGGTGCCCTTCACGGCGTTTCACGGGGAAACGCGCGCCGGGTCGTGGGCGGCGGTCGTGGTGAGCATCGCCGTGAGCTGGTCGACGAGCCAGCCGTCGAGGATTTCGCGGGGCACGTCGCGTTCCTGAAGCCACGACAGCAGCGCGCCCTCGACCACGGCGGTCCAGCACCGCAGCGTGAGCAGCACCAGCGGCGACGGCTCGGCCAGGCCCAGCGCGTCGAGGATCAGCTCCACGGACCGGTTGCGCACCTCGTCGATGGCCGCGTCCGTCTCCGAGGTCGCGATCACGGAACCGCTGCGCAGCAAGGCGACGTAGCCCGCGCGGTAGTGGTCGGCCACGTCGATGAGCCCCCGCACGGCTGTACGCAGCCGGTCCTCCGGTGGCCCCTTCTCGAGGTGCGCGAGGCCGTCGACGAGGCCGTCGGTCACCGTGCGCAGCGCCTCGACCTGCAGCTCGCGCAGGCTCGGGAAGTAGCGGTAGAACAGCGGCCGCGACACCTCGGCGCGCGCGACGATGTCGTCCACCGTCACCAGCTCCGGCGCGCGGCTGCCGAACAGGTCCAGCGCGGCGGCGATCAGGTCGTCGCGCCGGGCCTGCGGGGTCATCCGGCGCGGGCGGCTCATGGCGTGACGTCCAGTTTCGCCGCCGCGCGCAGCAGGCCGGGCGTCAGGCGCGACAGGACCAGCGCGACCTTCGCTTCAGGAGTCGACGGCTGGATCGCGCGGTCGCGCTCGACGGCCCGCAGGATGTCGCGCGCCACCTTCTCCGGGCCGAAGCCGCGCCGCGCGTAGAGCTTCGTCGACGCCTTCTGCCGCCGCGCTTCCTCGTCCGGCGCGACGCCGACGAATCGCGTGGTGCTGGTGATGTTGGTGTTCACCAGACCCGGGCAGATCGCCGTGACGCCGATGCCGTCACCCGCCAGCTCCGCCCGCAGCCCGACGCTCAGCGCGAGCACCGCGGCCTTCGTCGTCCCGTACGCCGTGAGCACCTTCGACGGCAGGTACGCGGCGGCCGACGCGAGGTTCACGATCTGCCCGCCCTCGGCGCGCTCGACCATCATCGGCGCGAACGCGCGGCACCCGTGGATCACGCCCCACAGGTTCACGTCCACGACCTTCTCCCAGTCGGCGAGCGACGTGTCCAGAAACGGCCCGGACATCCCGATCCCGGCGTTGTTCACCACGATGTCGGGCACCCCGAACTCCGCGCGCACCTGCTCGGCGAACCGGGCCATCGCGTCGCCGTCGGCAGCGTCCACTGTGTACTCACCGGCTTCGACGCCCTTGTCCCGCGCCAGCTTCGCCGTCTCCGTCGCCGCGACCTTGTCCAGGTCGGTGACGATCACGTCGGCACCTTCGTCGGCGAACGCCAGCGCGGTCGCCCGCCCGATGCCGCTGCCGGCCCCGGTGACGACCACGAGCTGGTTGGCGAAGCGGCCACGCCCGGCGTCGCCGACGCGAGCGCGTTTCAACGCCCGGCTCTCCTCGCCGCCCTCGACGTGGTCGATCAGCTCCGCCGTAGCCGAGGCGATGACGTCCGGGTTGCTGCGCGCGATCCAGTGCGAACCCGTGAGCCGCCGCACGCGCAGGTCCGGCACCCAGCGCGAGATCTCCGTCTGCAGCGGCGTGGTCACGAACGCGTCGCCGGTCGGCGCGAGCACCTGCACCGGCACGTCGGCCGAACGCGGCGCGGGCCGGGACAGGCGCGTGAACATGTTGGCGCGGTAGAGCTTCAGGCCGTGCACGGCGTCGGCCGTCGAGACGTTTCCCGCGGCCGGGTCCAGCCGGCGGATCAACGCGGGCACGATCCCCGAGCGCCAGCCCAGCTCCGGCACGAGCGGGAGCTGGAAGAGCAGGATGTAGTACGAGTGCAGGAATTGCCTCAGTGCACGCGGCAGACCCGACGGCCGCCGCAGCTGCGCGCGGAACCACGCGCCGGCGTGGTCGAGGCTCGGGCCGGAGATCGACGTGTACGACGCGATCCGCCCGCGCAGCTCGTCGCCGGTGACCGCGTGCCAGGTCTGGATCGAGCCCCAGTCGTGGGCGAGCAGGTGGACCTTGCCGGTCGGTTGCACGGCGTCGATGACCGCGACGAGGTCGGAGGCGAGCTGGTCGAGGCGATACGCGCTGCGCGCCTTCGGCTTGTCGGACTCGCCCGCACCGCGCACGTCGTAAACCACGACGCGGTGGCGACGGCCGAGCTCGGCGGCCACGCCGTCCCACATCGAGCCGTTGTCCGGGTAGCCGTGGACGAGCACGACCGTGGGTCCGTCCGCGGCGCCGGTCACGCGGACCGAGAGGCGGACACCGTCACTGGCGGTCACCTGCTTGTGAGACATTCTGTCATGTTAGGCAATTTGTCAATAGTGGCGGTTCACCTCGGCGGCGGTTGCCGCTGCCGGGCGTTCGTGCAGCGGGTGATTTTCGGGGTTCGCAACGGCGTTTTCGCTGGTTCCACGGGAAACACCGGCTCTTGTCCACCGTTCGGTGGACAGCCGGATTCCACTGGCCGGACGTCCCGCGGCGACGGTGCGTGGCCGCAGGATTGACCCATGACCACAGCAGTGAGGGTGCGCGGACTGCGCAAGGAGTACCCCGGCCGCGTCGCCGTGGGTGGCCTCGACCTCGACATCCACCACGGTGAGGTGTTCGCGCTTCTGGGGCCCAACGGCGCGGGCAAGACCACGACCGTCGAGATCCTCGAAGGACATCGGCAGCGCACGTCCGGCGAAGCCGATGTGCTCGGCGAAGACCCCGGCAAGGCCGGGCGCGTATGGCGCTCCCGCCTCGGCATCGTGCTGCAGACCGCGACCGACGCGGCCGAACTGACCGTCACGGAAACCGTGCGGCACTTCGCGAAGTACTACCCCAACCCGCGAGACCCGGAGGCGGTGATCGACCAGGTCGGGCTCACCGAGAAGGCCGGCGCCCGCGTGAAGTCGCTTTCGGGCGGGCAGCGCCGTCGCGTCGACGTGGCGCTCGGCATCATCGGCCGGCCCGAGCTGCTCTTCCTCGACGAGCCCACCACGGGTTTCGACCCAGAGGCGCGGCGGCAGTTCTGGGGCCTGATCGAAGGTCTCGCGAAGGAGGGCACCACGATCCTGCTGACCTCGCACTACCTCGACGAGGTGGAGGCGCTGGCCGATCGGCTCGTGGTGATCGCCGAAGGCAGCGTGGTCGCCCAGGGGACCCCCGAAACGCTCGGCGGCCGCGGCCAGGCGGAGGCGATCGTGCGGTGGAGCGACGAAACCGGGGAGCACGAGGAACGCACCGCGTACCCGACGAAACTCGTCATGCAGGTGTCCGGTGGGACGAGGGAGCTCACCGGCCTCACCGTGACGCGCCCCAGCCTGGAGGACATCTACCTTGAACTGATCGGGGAGAAATCGTGAGCACCGCACTCGCCCTCCCGGGCACCTTCACCCTCGGCGCCGCGCGAGGCAGTTTCGAGCTGCGGCAGTTCTTCCGCAACAAGGAGCAGGTGGTCTTCACCTTCTCCCTGCCCGCGGTGCTGATGATCCTGCTCGGGTCCATTCTGGACGGACCGACCGGACAGGCCGGCGTCTCGTCGGGCCAGCTGCTCGCCGCGAGCATGATCGGCGCGGGCATCGTGTCGACGTCGTTCAACAGCGTCGGCATCGGGATCGCGGCCGACCGCGAGGTGGGCGCGCTCAAACGCCTGCACGGCACGCCGATGCCCGCCGCGTCGTACTTCATCGGCAAGATGATCATGGTGCTCGTGACGAGCGTGGCGCAGACGGTGATCATGTCCGCGGTCGCGATGCTGCTGTTCGGGCTGAAGCTGCCAACCGACGGCGAGAAGTGGGCCACGCTGGTCTGGGTGATGCTGCTCGGCGTGATCTCCTCGACGCTGCTCGGCATCTCGATCAGCTCGCTCACCCGCACGGCCAACGGCACGGTGGCCGTGGTGCAATTGGTCTACCTGGTACTGCAGTTCATCTCGGGTGTGTTCGTCACGCCGATCACGCACCTGCCGAAGATCATGGTCGACATCGCGTCCTTCTTCCCGCTGAAATGGATCTGCCAGGGTTTCCGGTCGGTCTTCCTCCCGGAGGCGGCCGCGAGTCAGGAGATGGCGGGGTCATGGGAACTTCCGACGGTGGCGCTGGTGCTCGGCGCCTGGTGCGTGGCTGGGCTCGTGCTCGCGCGGTCACGTTCCGGTGGACGAACGAACCGAAGTGAGCGCCCCGGACGACGCGTGGGAGCGCTCGTTCTGGGTCTGGGAGGTGCTGTTCGCGGTCGTCTACCTGGCGACCGCCCTCCTGGTGCTCTTCGACGACGTCTCCCTGGCGGAGAAGGTGGTCGCGGAGACGGCGCTCGCGGCGCTGCTGCTCAGCTATTTCGCTGCCGGGCGCCGGATCGTACGCACCGACGACAACCCCGTGCCCCGCATTGTCGCGACAAGTGTGCTGGTCGTGCTCGTGGCCACGGCGATCTTCTCGGACACCACGGCCTCGTTCATCCTGTTCATGGCGTGCCCGATGCTGTTCATGCTGCAGGAGATCCGCCCGGGCATCGTGCTCACGACGGTGCTGATCCTGCTGGACCCGGTGGCCGCCGTCGTCCGTGGCGGCTGGGAGAACCCGAGCCTGCCGATCCTGCTGCCGATGACCGCGATCCTCGTGGTGTTCAGCGTGCTGGCCGGCAAGTTCACCACCGACGTCATCAAGCAGAGCGCCGCGCGCGCCGAGCTCATCCGGCAGCTGGAAGACAGCCAGGCCGAGGTCTCGCGGCTCTCGCGCGAGGCCGGCACGGCGGCCGAACGCGAACGCCTGGCGCGCGAAATCCACGACACGCTGGCGCAGGGGTTCACCAGCATCGTCACGCTCACGCAGGCCATCGAGTCCGAACTGGACACCGACCTGGTGGCGGTCCGCCGGCACCTCGCGCTGGCGTCGGCCACGGCCCGCGAGAACCTCGCCGAGGCCCGCGCGATGGTGGCGGCGCTCGCACCTTCGGACCTCGCGGCCGGGACCCTCACCGACGCGGTGCGCCGCGCGGCCGAGCGCCTCGCCGACGAAGCCGGCCTGCACGTCGAGTACGAAGTGGACGATCCCCTGCCACCGCTGGCCATGGCCACCGAGGTCGTGCTGCTGCGCGGCGCGCAGGAGGCACTGGCCAACGTCCGCAAGCACTCGGGCGCGGACTCGGTGCTGGTGCGGCTGTCCGCTGTGGACGGAACGGTACGGTTGCGCGTGCGCGACGACGGCCGCGGCTTCTCCCCCGACGCGCCCACCGAGGGCTTCGGCCTGCGCGGGATGCGTTCGCGCGTGGAGCAGGTGGGCGGCCGGCTGAGCCTGCGCGGCGGCGCGGACGGCGGTACGGAACTCGAGCTGGAGGTGCCCGCGTGATCACGATCATGCTGGTCGACGACCACCCCGTGGTGCGCGAAGGCCTGCGCGGGATGCTCGAGGCCGAGGCCGATCTGACCGTCGTCGGCGAAGCGGGCTCGGGCCACGAAGCCATCGCGCTCGACCGCGTGAAGCAGCCCGACGTCGTGCTGATGGACCTGCGCATGCCGGGCCTCGACGGCGTCGGCGCGATCCGCGGCATCCTCAAGGAGACGCCGAAGCGGCGGATCGTCGTGCTCACCACGTACGAGACCGACGCCGACATCCTGAGGGCCGTCGAGGCGGGCGCGGCGGGGTACCTGCTCAAGGACGCGTCCCGCGCCGAGCTGGCCGGCGCGATCCGGGCGGCGGCGCGCGGCGAGACGGTGCTGGCGCCGTCGGTGGCGGGCAAGCTCGTGAACCGCGTGCGGAACCCGGAACCCGCGTCGCCGCTGTCGGCGCGCGAGGTCGAGGTGCTGCGGCTGGTCGCGAAGGGACTGACGAACGCCGAAATCGGGCGCTCGCTGCACATCGGCGAGGCAACGGTGAAAACGCACCTGCTGCGCGTGTTCGGCAAGCTCGGGGTGTCCGACCGCACCGCGGCCGTGACCACGGCGCTGGACCGGCAGCTGCTGGGCTGACCCGCGCGGGGCAGAATGGCCCGCATGCTCGCTTCCACCGAACTCGCCCTGTACCGCCGGCTCGCGCGGGAGCAGGCGTCCTCCCGCACGCCGTCCCTCCTCGCCGCCGTGGTGCGCGACGGGAACCTCGTGTGGTCCGGCGCGCGCGGCCGCGTCGGCTCCGCGCGCCCCGACGACGACACGCAGTACCGCCTCGGCTCGATCACCAAGACGATGATCGCCACGGCCGTGCTGCGCCTGCGCGACGAGGGCCGGCTCGAGCTCACCGACCCGATCGAGAAGCATCTGCCCGGCACGGCGTTCGCCACGGCGACGGTGGCGCAGCTGCTCTCGCACACCTCCGGCCTCACTTCGGAGTCGCCGGGCCAGTGGTGGGAACGCACGCCGGGCGGCGACTGGGCCGCGCTCGTGGCGAGCCTCGACAAGGACGCGACGAAACTGCGTCCCGGCTTCAAGTTCCACTACTCCAACGTCGGCTTCGGCGTGCTGGGCGAGCTCGTGGCTCGCCTGCGTGGGAAGCCGTGGTTCGACGTCGTGCGCGAGGAGATCCTCACGCCGCTGGGCATGACCCGAACGACGCCGCACCCCCAGGGCGCGCACGCCGAAGGCTTCGCCGTGCACCCGTTCGCCGACGTCCTGCTGCCCGAGCCCTCACCCGACGCCGGCGCGATGGCCCCGGCCGGCCAGCTCTGGTCGACGGTCAAGGACCTCGGCCGCTGGACCTCGTTCATCGGCGGCCACACCGGTGGCGTGCTGAGCGAGGACACCGTGGCCGAGATGCGGACGATGAACACCGTCGACGACGCCGAGGTCTGGACCACAGGCTTCGGCCTCGGCGTGATGGTGGTTCGCTACGAGGGCCGCCACCTCGCGGGCCACACCGGCTCGATGCCCGGCTTCCTCGCCGCGTCCCTCGTCGACGCCAACACCGGCACCGGCGCGCTGTGCCTCACCAACGCCACCGCGGGCGTCGGCATCACGCAGCTGACCCTCGACCTGCTCACGATGACCGACGAGCTCGAGCCCGCGCTGCCCGACGAGTGGGAGCCGTCCACTGTGGACCCGGCACTGCTCGCGCTCACGGGCCTGTGGCACTGGGGCCCGACGCCGTACCACCTGCGAGTGCTCGGGTCGGACCTCATCTCGCTCGACCCCGCCAACGGCGGCGGGCGCGCGTCCCGCTTCCGGTCCACTGGCCCGGACACCTGGCTCGGCCTCGACGGGTACTACGCCGGCGAGACCCTCATCGTCGGACGCGACGCGTCGGGCACGGCGAACCACCTCGACCTCGCGACGTTCATCTTCACCCGCACCCCGTACGACCCCGCCGCGCCGATTCCGGGCGGTGTCGACGAGAACGGGTGGCGCTGAGCGTTCCGGCCTGGGTGTGTCCCGTTCGCCGGGAGCGGCCGGGGTGTCCGATTCCACATGTCGGACACCTCCCCACCGCATTGAGCAGGCGCATCCCGACCTGAGAGACTGCCCACATGACCGACGCAGCGGAGTTGAGCATCCCCGAAGACCTCAAGCCGGCCGATGGGCGCTTTGGTTGCGGACCGTCCAAGGTCCGTGACGAGCAGCTCGCCAAGCTGGCTGAGTCCGGCCACACCTACCTCGGCACATCGCACCGCCAGAAGCCGGTGAAGTCGCTGGTCGGGCGCGTGCGCGCGGGGCTGTCCGAGCTGTTCTCCCTGCCGGAGGGCTACGAGGTCATCCTCGGCAACGGCGGCACCACCGCGTTCTGGGACGCCGCCGCGTTCGGGCTCGTGCGCGAGCGCGCGCAGCACTTCACCTACGGCGAGTTCTCCTCGAAGTTCGCGAGCGTCACGAACAAGGCGCCGTTCCTCGCCGACTCGATCATCGTGAAGGCGGACGCGGGCAGCGCGCCCGACATCGCGTACGAAACCGGTGCCGACCTCGTCGGCTGGGCGCACAACGAAACCTCGACCGGTGTCGCGGTGCCGGTGCGTCGCCCCGAGGGCAGTGACGGCGCGCTGGTCGCGATCGACGCGACGTCCGGCGCCGGCGGCCTGCCGGTGAAGGCCGAGGACTTCGACGTCTACTACTTCGCGCCGCAGAAGTCCTTCGCGTCCGACGGTGGCCTGTGGATCGCCCTCGCGTCGCCGGCCGCGGTCGAGCGCATCGGCGAGCTCGGCGGCGGTGACCGCTGGATCCCCGAGTTCCTGTCGCTCACCACGGCGCTGGACAACTCGCGCAAGGACCAGACGTACAACACCCCGGCCGTGGCCACGCTCTTCCTGCTCGCCGACCAGATCGAGTGGATGAACGGCCAGGGCGGGCTCGCCTGGACGACCGCGCGCACGCAGGACTCGTCGAACCGGCTCTACGAGTGGGCCGAGAAGACCTCCTACACCACGCCGTTCGTGAAGGACCCGGAACTGCGCTCGCAGGTCGTCGGCACCGTCGACTTCGCCGACGAGGTCGACGCCGCCGCTGTGGCCAAGGTGCTGCGCGCCAACGGCATCGTCGACACCGAGCCGTACCGCAAGCTGGGCCGCAACCAGCTGCGCATCGGCCTGTTCCCGGCCATCGACCCCGACGACATCACGAAGCTCACGCAGAGCATCGAGTACGTCGTCGAGCGGCTGGGCTGAGCTCCGCACCGCTGAGTTCCGCACACGACGGGCCCCTCTCACTCCGGGAGGGGCCCGTCGTGCGTTGCGCGACGAACACAGAACACCACTCATTCGTGACGGAACGTGGTCGGCGTGTCCCACGGGCTCCCGGTGAGCGGGCCCGGGAGGATGACGGAGACCGTCGCCAAAAAAGGTGACGGTTGGGTGATGCATCGGCGCGCCTCGCACGTCAAGCCGACGCGCCGTTCTAACGTGAGCACCCACAAAGGTGAAGATCGGGGAGGCGAGAAATGCGGGCGCTACGGGTGGTCGGGCTGCACGAGGACGGCAAGTCCATCGTGCTCGAGGACCCGGCGAGCCGTACCCGCTTCCTGCTCCCGGCCGATGAAACACTGCGAGCGGCGGCTAGGGGGGACATCGCCCGGCTGGGCCAGATCGAAATCGAGTTGGAGAGCCAGATGCGGCCACGCGAGATCCAGGCGCGAATCCGCGCCGGCGAGTCCGTCGAACAGGTCGCGAGCGGCGCCGGCGTCTCGGCGCAGCGCGTGGAACGGTACGCCTACCCCGTACTGCTGGAGCGCTCGCGCACGGCCGACCTCGCCCAGAGCGCCCACCCTGTCCGCGAAGACGGGCCCGACGTGCAGACGCTCGGTGAGGTGATCGCGTACGCGTTCGGCGTCCGTGGCCACGACTACAGCCAGGCCCGCTGGGACTCCTGGCGTGGCGACGACGGCAAGTGGGTCGTCGTGCTGCAGTGGAAGGCCGGGCGCTCCGACAACCGCGCCCACTGGTCCTTCTCGCCCGGCGCCCACGGCGGCACCGTGCACGCCCTCGACGAGAACGCCGAGGTGCTGCTCAACCCCAACTCCTACCGCCCGCCGCGCACGGTCCGCGCCCTCGACCCGGCGCGTGACGCCGTCGTGCAGCCGACGCTGGATTCGGCCGAGGACGAGCGGCTGGCGATCGAGGCGCCCGCCGAGCCGCACGAGGAGGACGACGACACCCGGGAGATCCCGCGCGTCCCGTCCGACGACGAGGCCGCCGACGACGACCAGCCGCGCGCGAAGCCCAAGAAGAACCACCCCATCGTGCCTTCGTGGGAAGACGTCCTGCTGGGCGTGCGTTCCCAGCGCGGCTAGTCCCCGAGGAGCACGGCCAGCGACTTCGGCGCGACCAGCCGGTAGGCGTCGCGCACGATGTGGTCGATCTCGGCCCAGTCGACGTCCACGTCGAGGCGCACGCCGAGCCAGCCGCGGTGCCCGACATAGGGCGGGCGGAAGAATCGTTCCGGCTCGGTGCGCACGAGGTCCTCCTGCGCACCGGGCGGCGCCGGGCACCAGAAGGCCAGGCGTCCGTCGTCGTGGTGGTGGTTCGCGAACGTCACGAACGTCTTCTTGCCGCGCACGAACCACGTCGGCTCGCCGTGGCTGAGCCGTTCGGTGGACTCGGGCAGCGCGAGGCACAGCTTGCGCAACTCGTCGAGGGGCGCCATCGGGCCAGTATCGGCCGGTCAGAGCACGATCGCCAGCACACCCAACCACGCCGCGATGATCCCCGCGCCCGCGCCGTACACCGCCCACCGCACGATCGGCAGCCGCCGCCCGAGCCACAGCGACGGCCCGATCCCGGCCGTCACCACGACCGACGCCACCACCGCGATCCACGCGCTCGTCTCGCGTGCGAGGGTTCCCGCCAGCGCGAGCATCGCCACGGCGACGAGCACCGCGGCGAACGCCGACACCGTCAGCCCGGTCAGCCAAGGCGTCGGCTCAGTCGCGGCTCCAGGCATCCCACGCCGCCGCGCCACCACGCGCGCGGGCGGGTCGATCACCGTCTCGACGCCGGACACCGGATCCACGAACCGCACCGTCGTCCCCATCACCGTCGCCAGCCGCCCGGCCAGCTGCCGCCCCCGCTGCGACACGACGGACGTCGCGACCTCCGCGTCGCCCCCCGCCCGCGACACCGCCGACGCGACGCGCGCCCACTCGTGCAGCGCCTGCGCCAGGTCCGGCCCGATCGCCAACCGCCGCGGGTCGACTTCGCGCGCACCCTCGCCACCCGGGCCTGCGAGCACTGCGCGCTCGCCCCGGATCCGCAGCTCCACTGACGTCCTCCCGCTGGGCATTTCCCACCCGCAGGTGCCTGCCGTCGAACGCGACTGCGTCTGCCCGCACCTGCCCGCAGCAGCGTAAGCCCCGCGAGCCTCCCGGCGGGACCGGCACCCGGCGCGGAAAGCGCCCGAACTCAGAGCCGCGCGTCGAGCAACTCCTCCACCGCCACCGGCGTGCCGCCCCCGCCGCCATCACACGCTGTGCTCGGCGTCGATCGGGTGCGCCGAGTTCGCGAACCCGGCCGCAGGGGCCTCGAAGTCGTCGGACTCCATGCCCAGATCAACAGCCGGCGAAATCCGGCTCACCCGAATGTTGATCACCGCGCGAAAATAGCCGCGCAGGCCCGCCGATGCCAAGGGTTGCCGCGCGGGCGAGGCCGGACGGACCAACGTCGTTGACCGATCGACATCTCCGCCGGTGGTTACCGGCGCGAAATGGGTATCCCGGAAGGGTGAGCACCTCCACGCGTGGCGGCGACCTCGTGGAACGCGACCGCGGCGGCGGTGGCGACGTTCAGCGAGTCGACGCCCGGCACCATCTCGATGCGCACGGCCAGATCCGCCGCCGTGATCGCCTCCTCGGTGAGCCCGGGTCCCTCGGCGCCGAGCATCAGCGCCACGCGCTCGCCGACCTTCTCGCGCAGTCCGCGCAGCGGAACGGATCCCGGCCGCGGTGTGAGCGCCGCCACGGTGAAACCGCTTTCCCGCAAGAGGTTCAGTCCGTCGGGCCACCCGTCCAGCGGAGCGAAGGGCACGCGGAGCACGTGGCCCATCGACACGCGCACGCTGCGCCGGTACAGCGGATCCGAACAACCCGGCCCGAGCAGGACACCGTCGACACCGAGCGCGGACGCGTTGCGGAAGATCGAACCGAGGTTCTCGTGGTCGCCGACTCCTTCGAGCACGGCGAGCACCTGCGCCCCGGCGATGATCTCCGAAACCGCGGGCGGCGCCGGACGATCGGCCACCGCCAGCACCCCGCGGTTGAGGTGGAACCCCACCACGGAAGCCATCGTCTCCGCCGAAGTCACATACGCGGGCGCGTCGACGCCGGAAAGGTCGAGGTCACGCACCCGCCGTTCCACGCCGAGCAACGCTCGCACGGGGTACCGCGAAGCGAGCATCCGCTCGACCACTACGGCGCCTTCCGCGATCACGAGTCCCCGCCCACCGGGACGGTCCGGTCGCCGGTCCGCAGTGGACAAGTCGCGGAAATCGTCGAGCCGGGGATCTTCGGGATCCTCGGTGAAGATCAGTTCAGCCACACCGCACAGTGTGACATCCGCATGCCGGGACCCTGCCCGGTACAAAGCTGGTCCGAACGACCGGATAACTCTGGTACGAATGGGCCATTTTTGCGCACAGTCAACCCCCCGTGACGGAGAGCACCAGTTTGGCCGCTAGCCCGGATGCGCCGCACTGTGCGACCGTGGGCGGCCTGGCAGTCCCCGCCCGGACACCTGCGGACAGCAGCCAAGGAGCGCGTCAGACATGGGTACCGATCTTTCGGCGAAACCGTTCGACCAGCTGGACCGAGGACGGTACCGCCGCAAGGTCCAGCGCTGTCTCGACACGCTCGCCCGGATGCTCACGGACGGCAGCTTTTCCTTTCCCCGCAAGAATATCGGGCTCGAGGTGGAGCTGAACCTCGTCGACGGGCAATTGCGCCCGTCGATGACCAACACGGCGGTGCTGGAAGCGCTCGACGACCCGTCGTTCACCACTGAACTCGGGCAGCACAACCTCGAGCTGAACGTGCCGCCGCGCCCGCTCGCCGGCGATTCGGCTCTGCAGCTGGAAGACGATCTGCGCGCATACCTCGGCAAAGCATCAGCCAAGGCCACCGACGCCGGTTCGACACTCGCGATGATCGGGATCCTGCCGACACTGCGTCAAGAACACTTCGATCAGAAATGGCTCACCAACAACGCACGGTATTCGTCGCTGAACGACCAGATCTTCGCCGCGCGCGGTGAGCGAATCGCGCTTTCCATGGACGGCGCGGCGCTTCCGGGCGAACAGCCGGAAAGGCTGCGCAGTTTCGCGGAATCCATCCTGCCGGAAGCCGCGTGCACGTCGGTTCAGCTGCATCTCCAGGTGGCGCCTGAGGAATTCGCCGCGCACTGGAACGCGGCGCAGTGCCTCGCCGGCGTACAGACGGCGCTGGCCGCCAACTCGCCCTTCCTGCTGGGCAAGGCGTTGTGGCACGAGACGCGCATCCCGCTGTTCCAGCAAGCCACCGACACCCGCCCGGAAGAGCTGAAGAACCAGGGCGTCCGCCCGCGGGTGTGGTTCGGCGAGCGGTGGATCACGTCGATCTTCGACCTGTTCGAGGAGAACGTGCGGTACTTCCCGGGCCTGCTGCCGCAGACCGACACGGAAGACCCGATCGAGACGCTGGAGTCGGGCCAGGCGCCGAAGCTCACCGAGCTGCGCATGCACAACGGCACGATCTGGCGCTGGAACCGGCCGGTGTACGACGTCGTCGACGGCCTGCCGCACCTGCGTGTCGAGAACCGCGTGCTGCCGGCCGGGCCCACGATCGTCGACATCGTGGCCAACGCCGCGTTCTTCTACGGCGCCCAGCGTGCGCTGGCCGAGCAGGAACGCCCGGTGTGGACGCAGATGTCGTTCCAGGCCGCGGAGGAGAACCTCTACGCGGGCGCGCGCAAGGGCTTCGATGCGCAGCTGTACTGGCCGGGCATCGGCTGGATCCCGCCAGACGAGCTCGCGCTGCGCGTGCTCCTGCCGCTCGCCCACGAGGGCCTGCGCCGCTCCGGCGTGTCCGACGAGGCCCGCGTGAAGTACCTCGGCGTGATCGAACGGCGCTGCCTCGCGCGGCGCAGCGGCGCCGCCTGGCAGCGCGACTACGTGCTGCGCGCGCAGGACCGCGGCGCCGACCGCGAGACGGCGCTCAACCGCATGCTGGGCCGCTACCTCGAGCTCTCGGCCGCCGGCGAACCCGTGCACACCTGGTCGCTCACCGACTGAGTACGAGCCCCCGTCCGGCCTTAGGGTGGCTGGAGCAGGTCTCAGGCAGGCAGGGGAACAACGGTGCCGAAGGTACTCGGCGGCTCGCTCGAAGCGCACCGGCGCGAGGTTCGCGCGCGGGTGTTCGAGGTGCTGCGCGCGCAGCTGTACGAGCGTGGCTTCGACGCGATCACGCTCGCCGGCGTCGCCGCCGAGGCCGGGCTGGGTCGGACCGCGCTGTACAACCACTTCCCCGACAAGGAAAGCCTGCTCGTCGCGTTCGTCGAGGACGAGGCGGCGCGTTACGTCGAGCGGCTGCGCGCGGCCGTGGAAGCCGAGACGGACCCGATCGCGCAGCTGGCGACGTTCGTCCGGCTGCAGCTGCACGTGCTCGCCGAGCACCACCTGCCGCCCGGCGGCGCGCTGGAATCGGCGCTCGCGCCCGCGGCCTACCGGCGCATCAGCGCCCACGCCGACCCGATCACCGGGCAGCTGCGCGCGGTACTGCTCGCGGGCGTCGGCGCCGGCAGCTGGCCCGCGCAGGACGTGGACGTGGTGGTCCCCATGATCACCGCGGCACTGGGGACACGGCAGGTGATCGACGTGCCCGCCGAGCGGCTGGCCGGCGTGATCGAGGCGGCCGTGCAGTTCGTCTTGCAGGCCGTCGGTTCGAGTGAACTTCCGGATCACGGTTCAATTTAGGGTAGCCTAAGCCCCCATCGTGGCCTACGCTCTATCTGACAGCTTGTCAGAAAGAGAGGTGCCGCCATGTCGGTGACCACTGAGCTCGAAGCCCGGCCGTTCTCCGGACAGCTGCGGGAGTCGACCAGGGGCGTGCACGACCGGGCCAACCACTCCACATACATGAACGCGCTGCTCGGCGGCGAGCTCTCGCTGGAGGGCTACACGCAGCTCGCGATCCAGTACTACTTCATCTACCAGGCCATCGAGCGCGTCAGCGACACGATGATCGATGACGCCGTGGGCCGCGAGTTCGTGTTCGACGAGCTGCGCCGGCTGCCCGCGCTCGAGCGCGACCTCACGCGCCTCGCCGGGCCGGCCTGGCGCACCGAGATCCGGCCGCTCGCCAGCACGGAGGCGTACGCCGCGCGCATCGCCGAAGCGTCGGCGTGGGCCGGCGGGTACGTGGCGCACCACTACACGCGCTACCTGGGTGACATCGCGGGCGGCCAGATCATCCGGCGGCTGCTGGAGAAGAACTTCGACCTCGCCCAGGCGGGTTCGCTGTTCTACCACTTCGACGAGATCGGCAGCGCGCCCGCGTTCCGCGACCGCTACCGCGCGAAGCTCGACGCCGCGCCGTGGGACGACGACGCCCGCGCCCGGGTGATCAACGAGACACTGGTCGCCTTCGAGCACAACGTCGCCGTGTTCGACGAGCTGGCACTCGGCCTGGACCGCTACCGGCTCGCCTGACGCCCGGGCGGATGAGGCTGATCACAAGAAGTTGACCTCCAGTTTGGTGGAGGTACAAAGCTCGGTTTCGCACAGTGCCCACCCGGGTACGCAGTGGCCGAACGAGTGGGTCCACCCAGTGGCACGGAGGCCGCCCCCGGTCGCCGCGAACCCGGGTGTGCTACTAGGTTCGGTAGTAGGAACTTGTGTCGAAGACTGAAGGAGGGCCAATGGCCCGGTACAACCTGCCCGATCTCGACTACGACTACGGCGCTCTCGCGCCCCACATCTCCGGTCAGATCAACGAGCTGCACCACAGCAAGCACCACGCGACCTACGTCAAGGGCGCGAACGACACGCTCGACAAGCTCGCGGAAGCGCGCGAAGCCGGCGACTTCGGCAACATCGTCGGTCTCGAGACCACGCTGGCCTTCAACCTGGCCGGCCACGCGAACCACGTCGTCTGGTGGAAGATCCTTTCCCCGGAAGGCGGCGACAAGCCGACCGGCGAACTGGCCGCGGCGATCGACGACGCGTTCGGCTCCTTCGACAAGTTCAAGGCGCAGTTCACCGCCGTCTCCACCACGATCCAGGGCAACGGCTGGGGTGCGCTCTCCTGGGACCCGATCGGCAAGACGCTGATCACCCAGCAGCTGCGCGACCACCACAACAACCTGATCCTGCCGACCACGCCGATCCTGCTGGTCGACGTGTGGGAGCACGCGTTCTACCTGGACTACAAGAACGTGAAGCCGGACTACGTCAAGGCCCTGTGGAACATCTTCAACTGGGGTGAGATCAGCAAGCGCTTCGACAACGCCGTCGCCGGCGGCAACGGCCTGCTGCTCGGCTGAGCCTGCCATCTCGGCAAAGCGGGGTTCTCCTTCTCGGAGGACCCCGTTTTTCGTTTCTCGCTTGACTTCGAGTGCACTCCAGGTGTGAGGCTGGGGTCATGGACGTCGACGCCTACCTCGCCCGCCTCGACCTCGCGTTGCCCGCCAAGGCCGACCTCGCGGCCCTTCGGCAGTTGCAGGAGCGCCACCTCGAACGCGTGCCGTTCGAAAACCTGAGCGTGCACCTCGGTGAACCCATCGAGCTGACCGAGGAAGCGCTGTTCGACAAGATTGTGCGCCGCCGGCGCGGCGGCTTCTGCTACGAGCTCAACGGGCTCTTCTCGGCCTTGCTGCGCGAGCTCGGCTTCGACGCCGCGTTGCGCGGCGCGCAGGTTTTCACCGACGAGGGCAAGCCCGGGCCGCCGCTGGACCACGCGGCCGTGGTCGTGGAGCTCGACGGCGAACAGTGGCTGGTGGACGTCGGTTTCGGCCGCTTCAGCCGTGGCCCGCTGCGCCTCTCGGCCGTAGAGGTCCAGGCCGATCCGGACGGTGAGTTCCTCTTCCTGGACGCCCCGTTCGGCGACGTGGACGTGGTCATGGACGGTGAGCCCGTGTACCGCTTGGAGGCGCGCACGCGGCCGCTGACGGACTTCGTGCCGATGGCGTGGTGGCAGTCGACGTCGCCGCTTTCGGGCTTCACCCGGCGGCTCACGTGCTCGCGCCCGACGTCTCAGGGCCGCGTGACGCTGTCGGGGAACCGGCTGATCGAGACGGTCGACGGCGTGCGCAACGAGCTGCCGCTGGGCACAGACGACGCCGTGCGCACCGCGTACCGCGTGTACTTCGGCCTGGAGCTCTCGCGGCTGCCGACCCCACCAGGTGAGTACCCCTTGACGGAGCCCGCGGCCGACCCGACCATGAACCCGTCCTGAGCCGGTGAAGGACGCTTTGCCCAAGACCCTCGTATATGAACGGAGCCCCGCTCCTGGGGTTCCCAGGTGCGGGGCTCCGTCCGTTCCCGAACTGACTGCCGCTCCCACCACGAAGCGGACGTGTATGAGGTTAGCCTAACCTCAGCAGCTCCGGCAAGCCCCCTCTTGCGGAGACCCACCTCTCACTCGTCCGGGTGAGGGCGTGAAAAGTCCCCGAAAAACGTGAAAGGCACCCCGGCGAACCGAGGTGCCCTTCGAAGCCGCAGGTCAGACGCGTTCGCGTTTGAGCACACGCAGGCCGTTGCCGAATCGGCGCACGGGCAGCGAGACGCCGCCGCGCCGGATGAGCACCAGCGCGCACACCACGGCGGCGATCAGGGAGATCGCACCGCCGATGTAGAACGGCGAGCGGCCGCCGAACGCGTCGGCCATCCAGCCGGTCATCGGACCGCCGATCGGGTTGCCGCCGATCAGCACCAGCACGTAGATGCCCATCACGCGGCCGCGCATCTCGGGCGAGACGGACGTCTGCACCAGCGCGTTGGCCGTGTTCAGGAACGTGATGGTGGCGAAGCCGAGCGGGATGAGGCCGAGGCCGAAGGTCAGGTACGTCGGCATGAACGCCGTGACGAACTCGAACAGGCCGAGCAGCGCGCCGGAGATCAGCATGAGCCGCACGCGGGGCCGGCTCTTGATCCCGCGGCGCGCGGACAACAGCGCGCCCACGAAGGTCCCCACGGCGACCAGCGTGGACAACAGACCGTAACCGTCGGCCTGGGTGTGGAAGACGTTGGCGGCGACGATCGGCAGCGACGTGAAGTAGGTGATCCCGAACGTGCTGACGAAGAACATCAGCACCATCACCGTGACCAGGTCGGAGCGGTGGCGCACGTAGCGCAGGCCCTCCATGAGCTGGCCCTTCGCGCGGGGGATCGCGGGGCCGCGGAAGAGCTTGGCGGGGTTCATCATCGCCAGCCCGGTGACCACGGCGATCGTGCTCACCGCGTTGGCGATGAAGAGCCAGCCGGTGCCCACCCAGGTGATCGCGAACCCGGCGATGGCCGGGCCGACGATGCGCGCCAGGTTGAAGATCGACGAGTTCAGCGCCACGGCGTTGGCGATCTGGTCGCGGCCCACCATCTCGGCCACGAACGACTGCCGCGTCGGCACCTCCATCGCCGAGGTGATGCCGAGCATCATGCACAGCAGGTACACGTGCCAGATCTGCACGACACCGGTCAGATTCAGTACGCCCAGCAGCGTCGCCTGCAAGCAGTTGACGCTCTGGATGAGGATCAGCAGCCGCCGCTTGTCCACGCGGTCCGCGATCACGCCGGCCTGCAGCGACAGCAGCAGTGTGGGCGTGAACTGGAACGCGACGGCGATCCCCAGCGCGACCGGGTTGTTGCCCGAGAGCTGGAACACCAGCCAGTCCTGGGCGATGCGCTGCATCCAGGTGCCGACGTTGGAGATGACCTGGCCGGTGAAGAACAGCCGGTAGTTGCGCACGCGCAGCGACGCGAACATGCCCTTGCCGCGCTTGGGCTCCGCGGGTCTGTCGGGTTCGGCCGGTTCCTTGCGCACGTGATCGGCGCCGTCGGGCAGGCTCGGGGTGCGCTGCGCTGGGGTGCCGGGTGGTCCGGACGCGGGCGGGCTGGCCGGCTGTGGCGCCGTGTCCCGGGTAGCAATGGTTTCGGTCGTACGCTCTGCTTCGCTACCCGTGGTCGCCACCGGTGTTAGTTCCCCGCCATCCTGTCGATGATCTCAGCGGCGCGGGAGAGCACTTCCAGCTCTTCCTCGCCGAGTTCGGCCAGTTGCCGATCCAGCCACGCCTCCCGGACGGAAATGGCCTTCTTCACGTAGGCCATGCCGCTGTCGGACAGCTCGACGATGGCCTGCCGGCCATCGGTCGGGTGCGGGCGCCGCTCGACGAACCCCATCTCCTCGAGCGCGGCGATGACCCTCGTCATCGAGGGCGGCTGGACGCCTTCCTTGGCGGCAAGCTGACCAGGCGTCAGCGGGCCGCACTTGTGCAAGGTGGACAGCGCCGCGGTCTGCGTCAACGTCACGTCGTCGCCCACGCGCTGTGCCCGGAGCCGGCGGTTGAGCCGGACCACCGCGAGACGCAGGCGGCTCGCTAGGGAGCGCTCATGCGTGTCGCCGGACATATAGTTAGCTTACCTCACGAAAATGGCGCCGAAGGGTGAACCCCGCCACCCTCCGCGATCACGCTCAGCTCAACGCCGCCTGGATCGGACCCACCGCGAAGTAGGCCACGAACGCCACCGCGATCACCCACATCAGCGGGTGGACCTGGCGGGCCTTGCCGGTGGCGGCGCGGATGACGACGTAGCTCACGAAGCCCGCGCCGATGCCGTTGGCGATGGAGTAGGTGAATGGCATGACGACGATCGTCAGGAAGGCCGGCAGCGCGATCGAGAAGTCCGTGAAATCGATTTCGCGGACCTGTCCCATCATCAGCGCGCCCACGACCACCAGCGCCGGCGCGGCGGCCTCGACGGGCACGATCTGGTAGAGCGGCGTCAGGAACATGGCGGCGAGGAAGAGCACGCCGGTGACGACGTTGGCGAGGCCTGTGCGCGCGCCCTCCGCGATGCCGGAGGCGGACTCGACGAAGACGGTGTTGGAGCTGGCCGAGCCGAAGCCACCGGCCGCGCCGGCGAGGCCCTCGACGAACAGGGCGCGCCCGACGTTGGGGAGCTGGCCGTCCTTGCCGATCAGGCCGGCTTCCTTGCCGAGGCCGGTCATGGTGCCCATGGCGTCGAAGAAATCGGCGAGCACGAGCGTGAACACGAGCAGCACGACGGTGATGATCGGCAGCCGCGTCCACGCGCCGAAGGACACGTCGCCGACCAGCGACAGGTCGGGGATGCCCAGAACGTTCGACGGAAGCGCCGGGTAGCCGAGGTTCCAGCCCTTGGGATTTGTGCCGTTCGACGGCCCGGCCTTCACGATCGCCTCGACGACGATGGCCAGCACGGTCGAGCCCAGCACGCCGATGAGGATCGCGCCCTTGACCTTCTTCGCCACGAGGATCGCGGTGAGCAGCAGGCCGACCACGAACACGGCCGTCGGCCAGGAGGCGACCGAGCCGTTGATGCCGAGGCCGACCGGGACGGTCGTGTGCGCGTCGTCGGGCAGGCGGCGCACGAAACCGGCGTCGACGAGCCCGATGAGGCAGATGAACAGGCCGATGCCGACCGCGATCGCCGACTTGAGCGCCGGCGGCACCGCGCGGAACACGGCCGTGCGGAAGCCGGTGAGGACCAGCAGGACGATGATCACGCCCTCGATCACCACCAGGCCCATGGCCTCGGGCCAGGTCATCTGGGGTGCGAGCGTGACGGCGAGCAGGCTGTTGAGGCCCAGACCGGTGGCGATGGCGAACGGGTAGTTGGCGATCAGGCCCATCAGGATCGTCATCACACCGGCGACCAGCGCCGTCACCGCGGCCACGGCCGGCACGGGCAGGATGTGGCCGAGCACGTCGGCATGGGCCGAGGGCGTGCCCGCGGCGAAGCTGCCGATGATGAGCGGGTTGAGCACCACGATGTAGGCCATGGTCACGAACGTGACGACGCCGCCGCGGATCTCCCGCCCGGCCGTGGAGCCGCGTTCGGTGATCTTGAAGAACCGGTCCAGAGTGGACACGGTCTCCCGCTCGCGCTGATCCGTCATGCCGTGCCCCTGTCTTGCTCGCTGCTGTCGTGCTCGTTCCGTGAACGCCCGGGGGTACCCTTCACCACGTGGATGAACCGATCAATCCCGCGGAGGTTACGGGCTCGTTGCGGCACACGCCGGACCTGCCCAAGCGCCTGACCGACCTGACCCCGGTGGTGATCGTAGGTACCTCGCTGTGGGCCGTCGCGCTGGTGGTGCTCTTTTTCGTCGCCGACGGGGTGTGGGTGTGGACGGCGTTCGCCGGGATCGTCCTGGGGTTCATCGGCTTCGGCATCATCTTCTGGCAGCGCGCGGCGGCCCGGCGGGGGTCAAAGTCGGCGCAACGTCTCTAGTTCGGCGCCACGTCTCCAGTTCGGCACCGCGGCTCCAGTTCGGTGCAACGGCTTGGTTCGACACAGCGCCTCTAGTTCAGGAACGTGTGCGGCGCCGGGTCGTCGAGCAGTGCGGTGATGCGGTAGCGCTCGGCCCAGTGGTCGGTGGCCCAGGCGAACGCGCGGGCCAGACCTTCCGACGTGTCGGCGGCGTGGAGCCGGTTGTCCTCGTCCGACCACCACGGGACGTCGGCGGTGGTGCCATCGACGGTCACGGTGAGCGCGTCGTGCAGCAGCGGGCCGCCCTCGGGCACGGTGAGGCCGAGCTGGTCGGCGACGAGGCGGATCGCGGGCAGGTCGGCCCAGGCCACGTACTCGCCGGCGCTGGTCACCTCGTTCGGCAGGGCGCCGGCGAGAGGGACGTCGAGCAGTTCGGCGAGGCGTTCGGGGTCTTCGGGGGCGGCGACGATCTTGGTCGCCGGCAGCGCGGACGCCGGCCACGGGACGTCGAGGACCACGGCTTTGTCGGCGTCTGCCACGCTCGCGTCGGCCGTGCGGACGCGGACCGGGGCGTCGAGGTCGTCGACGTCCACGGGCGATTGCACGAGCGCGCGGTGGGCGCGCGCGGCGAGGCCCGGCGTGAGCGTGCGGGCGGGGTCGCCGAGGCGGTCGAGCAGATCGGTGACGTCTTCGGCCGTCGCGAGGTCGAGCGTGGTCCGGACGCCGGCGGCCTGGAGCAGCTCGACGGTGAGCTCGAGGTCGGGCACCTCGTCGTAGAGGCCCGCGAGGTCGGCCGCGGCGGGCAGGCGCCAGGAGCCGGGGGCTTCGCCGGCGAGCAGGGCGTAGCGGGCGAGCCACCAGCCCGCGTGGCCTTCGGGCGTGTGCAGCGCCTGCCACGTCTCCGGGCGCGCGGCGATGAGGCGCAGCGCGGCGGGCCAGGCGTCGTCGGCGACGAGGTCGAGGTCTCTGATCGCCAGGACAGTCGTCGGTTCGGCCGAGTCCCACCACGTGTCTTCGTCGGGCAGACCGTGGTCGGGCTCGTGCGGCTCTTCGTCGCGGACGACGGCGAACGAGTCGAGCACGCCGACCGCTTCGAGTGTCGGCTGTGGCCAGTCCTCGGCGAACTCCTCGTCGAGAACGGACAGGGCACCGTCCTCTTCGAACACTTCAGGGTCGAACACGTCGAGAAGAGGAGACGAAGGCAGCACGAGCTCGTCGGCCCGGCGCCAGCCGTCTTCGGACGGGAGGGCGAGCGCACCGGCCCACTCCGGCGCGTCGTCACCGCACTCCGCGATCAGCCGCAGCACGGCGCCCGCGAGGTTCATCCCGTCCAAACCGGACCGGACGTCCTCCACGCTGCGTTCCACGGCGTACTGCACCTGCTCGGCTTCGAGCAGCTGGCGGGCGTCGGCGTGCTTGGCGCCCAAGCGTTCCAGCAACGGGTGCGCTGCGGCGGGGTGCACGAGCCGCAGTCCCGGAACGTCCACATCGGACAGGAGTTCGAGCAGCTCGTTTGACCCGTCGAGCAGCAATGTGCCGCGCGCACCGGGCAGCGTGCGTCCGTCGGACAGCGGCACCGGGAGCCCGTCGAGCTGTGCCGGCGACACGTCGTGCGTGTCCACGGCCACGGCGAGCGCCGCGTACAGCCGGTGCCACCAACCGGGTTCACGGTCGATCCCGGTGAGCACCTCCAGCACGTCCTCGACGCCGATCGCCTGCGCCGACACGGGCTTCAGCGCCCGCGCCGCCCCCGCCGGCGCGGCCACCAGGCCCGGCACGAGGTCGGCCAAGAGTGGCGGTAAGTCCGGCACGTCGACGTCGAGCACCTTCGCCTGCCGGCCGGACACCTCCTTGTTGTCCATTGTGGACAGCCATGGCTGCGTCGACAGCTCGGCGAAAACCTGATCTCTCAGCTGCGCATCCACTGTGGACCGCGGGAATCCGGCCTGGGGCACCAGCACGAACCGATGCTCCTGCGGCACAGCCCTGACGAGCCCGACGTATTTCTTCGCCGCCGCTGCGATCGCCTCGTCCAGCGCCGCCCCGGGCAACGCCCTCCGCCGCGACGGCTCCAGCGGCACGGGCGCGATCAACCGCGCCGGCAGCGACAACGCCTCATCCGTCGGCGTCGGCGCGTGCAACACGTCTTCGCCCAGCGGCTGCGGCACCCCGTCCGCATCGATCGGCACGGCCCAGCCCTCGTGCGTCAGCCACCTTCGGCTCTTCTCGGGCCCGGCGATCTCCACCTGATCCGTGCCGGTGCGCGTCCAAACGCGACCGTCCACTTCAGCCTCACCCAACCACGGCAAGGCGAGCAGAAGGTCGGAAATCTCTTCCTGGAGGGCGTCGAGCAGCGCCTTCCCACTCTCCGGCTCCCGCAGCGGCAGCCGCACCTCCGTGTCGAACCCCTCCGGCGGAGCCTCCTCGGCAGGCCACGGCAGCCTCAGCACGGGCACATCCCCGTCCCGCCCGGCCGCCTCCCGCGTGCGCTCCGCGGAGAACCGCACCCCACCTCGCGCCGAAACGACCCGCGGCTCGTCGGACACGGTCAACACCGCGGCAAACCCGACGCCAAACCGCCCGACCGTGTCCAGCCGATCCTTCGCCGACGCCCGCAACGACGCCAACGACTCCACACCGCGCGTATCCAGCGGCGCCCCGGTGTTGGCGAACCTCAGCTCACCGTCCACAACGGACACCCTGACCCGGCCGGGGGTCTCGGCCGCCTGCGCCGCGTCCGCCGCGTTCTGCGCCAGCTCCACGAACAGCCGATCGCGATACGCCCCAACCCTCAGATCGCGCTCGGCGTTGGTGTCCTCCACAAACCGCGTCGGCGAGTCCCGCCACGCGCGCAACATCGCCTCGCGCAGCCGCCCCGTCCCGAACGGATCCGCCCCCACGCCCTCACTCACCGGGGGCCGTCACCACTCTCAGCACCCAGGTCACCCTCGCCGGCCTGCACCTCGGCGGCCTGCACCTCGGCGGCGCGGTCCGCTTCGCCAACCTGTCCAGCTTCGGCGGCGTGGACTGCTTCGCCGGCTTCGACGGCTTCGGCGCCTTCGCGCGCTTCAGCGGCGTTGGTGGCTTCGGTCGCGTTCGTTGCGTCGGCGGGTTCCGCAGAATCGCCGGCAGCTTCCTCGAACGACTCCGCAGCCGACTCCTCGACCGTCGCCGCTTCCGGCGCCGCGCTGTCCGCGATCTCGTCTGCCGCGGAAACCGCCTGGGCCTCGGGCACCGCAAGGTCGGCGACCGCTGTGGTTTCCGCGCCCGCGCCATCCTGCGCTGCCGGCTCAGTGGCAGCGTCCTCAGAAGCTCCGGCGTGAACCTCGCCGGCCGGTTCCGAACCCTGCTCAGCGGTGTGATCAGCCCACAACCCCACCGCTTCCCAAGCCGCAGCAGCCGGCTTAGCGGGGGCAGCGGCCTCGGGCTCCGAGGTCACAACTGCGGAATCCTCAACCACATCGGCCGCCGGGGCAGCGGCGGGCTCAGCCGCCTGATCCGCCTGCGGCTCCGCAACTTCAGCGACCGAGTCAGCAGGCGCTTCTTCCACGGCCGACTCAGCAGCAGTCTCAACCTCAGCGGCCGGGGCAGCCGCAGCCACCGCATCGGCGGCGGGAGCCGCCTCCGAGGCCGCAGCCGCCGCGGCCGACTCGGTAGAGGCAGCCACCTCGGACTGCGAGGTCGCAGCCGCGGTCTCGGCGGCTGCATCCGGCGCAACCGGAGCCGACTCGGCCAAGGTCACCGAAGGCTCGGCGGCCGGTCCGGTGGCGGGAGCTGCCGCAGAAACCGGGGTCGCCGCAACCGGCTCGGTTGAGGCAAGCGCCGCAGGCTCCGAGGTCACAGCCGCGGCGTCGGCAGCTGCATCCGGAGCCGGAGTGACCGCAGTCGGTTCGGCGATCGAGTCGGCCGAAGCCTCCGCGAGCGACTCGGTGGCGGGAGCCGCCTGCGAAGTCGCAACTTCAACGGCCGAGTCCGCAGGCGCTCCTTCCACCGCCGGCTCGGCAGCCTCGACCTCGGGCAAGGCAGCCGGGGGCAACCCCGCCGCTTCGGAGGCGGAAGCCGCCTCCGGTGCAGAGGTCGTCGCTGCCGGTTCGGCCGAGGCAATCGCCTCCGGGTCCGCAGTTCCAGCCTCGGTCGAGGGAGTCGCCGTGGCCGACTCGGCAGAGACAGTCGCCTCAGGCTGCGAGGTCGCGGCCGCAGTGTCGGCGGGAGCCCCCGGAGCCGGGGCCGCCGCAGCCGGCTCCGCAGAGACAGTCGCCTCGGGCTGCGAGGTCGCGGCCGCAGTATCGGCGGGAGTCGCCCCCGGAGCCGGGGCCGCCGCGGTCGGCTCGGTGATCGAGTCGACCGAAGCCCCGGCGTCCTGTTCTGCGGGAGCCGCCGAGGGAGCTGAGGTCGTCGAAACCACCTCGGCTTCCGCCGGCACAGCCGCGGTGTCGGAATTTGCTTCCGGTGCCGGGGCAACCTCAGTCGGCTCGGCGACGGCGATCGAGTCCACCGCATCGGCGGCCGGCTCGGCAGAGACCGTGGCCGCGGGCTGCCCGGCGGCGGTCGTGTCCGAAGAAGCGGCCGAAGCCGTCTCCGCGGCCGCGTTCGTCGCGAGGGTTTCGGCGGCCGGGGTGATCCCAGCCGACGCAGTCTCCTCAAGCGCCACCTCAACAGCGGCAACCTCAGCAGCAGCCTCCGGCTCCACCGTCGCCACGGTGGAAGCCTCTTCAGCGGCAGCCGACGAAGCCTCCTCCGACGAAGCAGCAGCAGCCGCCGGCGAGGCCTCAGGCTCAGCATCCGAAACGAAGTCGATCAACGAGTCGTCATAAACCAGTTCCGCCACCGGGATCGACGAGGTGATCTCCACTTCCACCTCGGAATGCGCCCCGCACCCGTACTCGACGTCCACCACGTGGCCGTCGGCCGGGGCGATGTCGTTGGTGCACACCCCGAACGCGCCGCGCAGAGACCCGGCGAGCGGCACGAAAAACCCACAGGAGCCGCAAGTCGCCGGAGCACTCCGGGCCATGTCGGAGCGCGGGCCGAACTCGCCGCCGTGCCAGCGGGTGGCGGCGTCCTGGCGGCCGTAGCGGGACAGGACGTGGACGCGGCCCAAGCCGACGTCGTGGGCGACCTCTTCGACGGCCGGGTCGTCGGACAGCAGGTACGCGGGCGCGAGGCGCGGGTCGTCCTTGTCGGTGGGGAAGATGTCGCCCACGCCGAGGTCGCCGGCGCGCACGCGTTGCTCCCAGGGGACCCACGTGGGTGCGACCAGGGAGTCCGGGCCGGGCAGGAGGGCGAGCTCGCTCACGGTCACCGGCTCGTCCAGGCCGGCGACGGCGACCGTCACGGCCCAGCGCCAGCCGCGGTAGCCGGGCACCGACGCCTCGAACAGGTGGGTCGCCGAGACGGCGTCCTCGGAGGTCACGCCGACGTGCTCGCCGACCTGCTCGGCCGGGGCGTCCGCCAGCACAGCTTCGCGCGCAAAGTCTTCCGCGTCCGCGAGCTTCCGCTGGATAGAGCCGTCGTCCAGGGTCAACAGCAACGTCATGACGCCAATTGTGCCGCACGCATCCGCGCCGCCCGTGCCAGGCTGTTCCCGTGCGCACTCCCCCCACGCGAACCCGGTTGATCTGGCCGCTGCTGGCGGTGGCCCTGCTCGGCGGTTGCGCCGGCACGCAGGCGACACAACCCTCGCCCGAAGACCTCACTGTGCAGGTGCTGCAGACGCTGCCGCACGACACGTCGGCCTTCACCGAGGGCCTCGAGTTCGCCGGCACGACGCTGTACGAGAGCCGCGGCCTCTCCGGCGAGTCCGCGCTCACCGCCGGCCCCGCCGGTCAGACGTCCACCACGCGCGTGGCGCTGCCGTCGCCGCTGTTCGCGGAGGGCATCACGATCCTCGGGCCCAAGCTGTGGCAGCTGACCTGGCAGGACGGCTTCGCCATCGAACGCGATTCGAAAACCTTGGCGGAGCTGCGCCGCGTGCCCTTCAACGGCGAGGGCTGGGGCCTGTGCCACCAGCCCAGCGGGCGTCTGGTCATGAGCAACGGCACCTCGCAGCTCACGTTCCGTGACCCGCAGACGTTTGCGGTCACCGGGAGCGTCGACGTCGGAGTGGACCAGCTCAACGAACTCGAGTGCGTCGGTGACACCGTGTACGCGAACGTGTGGAAAACCGGCACCATCCTGCGCATCGATTCCAAAACCGGACACATCACCGGACGCATCGACGCCGGCGGACTTCGCACCCCGGTCAACCCCGGAGAAGACGTGCTCAACGGCATCGCGGCCGTCCCCGGCACCGACGAATTCCTCGTCACGGGCAAGCTCTGGCCCGCGATGTACCGGGTGAAGTTCGTACCCGCCGGCGCCGCCGGGACACAGAACGGCACGTGATCGGGCGGAACGGCACCCGGATGAGGCAGGATTGACGCGTGGCACTCTTCGGTTCGCACTCCGAACCCGACGGCACCTTCTCCGGGCGGTCGGGCAAGGGTCGCGGCCGGAAGTCCAAGCGCAAGTGGACGCCGGAGCCGAGCGCCGCCCAGGCCCGCTCCTGGCGCGACTCGCCGCAGCCCACCCACGTCGACCCCGCCGCGCACCCGGTCGAACCACCGACCCGGGGCGTCCCGGCGGAGCCCCCGACCCGGCGCGTCCCGGCCGACCCGCCGCGCGCCCGTCCTGAGCGATACGAAGAGCGGCACGAGCCCCGCGCCCGTCCTGAGCGATACGAAGAGCGGTACGAGCCCCGCCCCCGTCCTGAGCGCATCCCCGCCGAAGGCCGGGAGCCGCGCGCCCGAAGCCCGTTCTACGACGAACCCCGCACCCCGACGGCCGACGAGGCCCCCACCGGCACCGTCCCCCTCGGCCACCGGCCGCCGCCATCCAGGGGGGCGCGGCCGTACCCGCCGCAAGACCACCGCACCGAACCCGTCCGGCCACGCCAGGACAGTCCCCGGCCCGGCAGCGGCGAATACGAGCACTACGACACCGGCGGCTACGCCGGCGAGCCGCGCGTCGACCCCGAACGTGACGAAGAACTCCGCACCACCGCGGTCCCCGGTGCCGGCTCGATCCCGAAGCTGCCGAAGAAGATCACCGTCACGCGCGTCGCCGCGTTGCGCAGCCGGCAGCTGAGCGGACAGGCCATCGGCATGTTCCAGCGCGCCACCAAGGCCGACGGCGCGGACAAGTCGGGCCTCACGTCGCTGATGTACGCGGTGATGCTCAACTACGCCAGCGACGCCGCGATGGCCATCGCGCTCGCCAACACGCTCTTCTTCGCCGCCACCAGCGGCGAGAGCAAGGGCAAAGTGGCGCTGTACCTACTGATCACCATCGCGCCGTTCGCGCTCGTCGCGCCCGTGATCGGCCCGGCGCTGGACAAGATCCAGCGCGGCCGCCGGCTCGCGATGTGCGTGGCGTCGATCGGCCAGGGCCTCATGGCCGTGGTGATGGCGCTGCACTTCGACGACTGGCTGCTCTACCCCGCCGCGCTCGGGATGATGGTGCTGTCGAAGTCGTTCACCGTGCTCAAGGCCGCCATCACGCCCCGCGTGGTGCCGCCGGAGATCACGCTGTCGAAGACCAACGCGCGGCTCACGATCTTCGGCCTCGTCGCCGCAGGCGTGTTCGGCGGGCTGGCCAGCGGCGTCAACGCGATCAGCGGTTCCGCGGGCGCGCTGTGGTTCACCGCGTTGATCTGCGTGGCCGCGGCCGTGCAGTCGATGCGAATCCCGTCGTGGGTCGAGGTGACCGAGGGCGAGGTGCCCACGTCGCTGTCGGCGCGGCCCGAGCCGAAGCAGAAGAAACAACGCCAGCCGATGGGCCGCCACATCGTGGTCGCCTTGTGGGGCAACGGATCCGTGCGCGTGCTCACCGGGTTCCTCATGATGTTCGCCGCGTTCGCGGTGAAGGCGCAGACGGAGGGCACGGGCCACAGCCCGTTCATGCAGCTGCTCCTGCTGGGCATCATCGGCGCCGCGGCCGGAGCGGGTGGCTTCGTCGGCAACGCGCTGGGCTCGCGCCTGCAGTTCGGCGCGCCGGACCAGGTGATCGTGTGGTGCGTAACCGCGTGCACAGGTGTGACGCTCATCGCCACCCTCCTGCCCGGACTCGCGACGGCCGCGGTCGTCGGCCTCGTCGGCGCCACGGCGAGCGCGCTCGCGAAGATCAGCCTCGACGCCGTGATCCAGGAAGACCTGCCGGAGCAGTCGCGCGCGTCGGCGTTCGGGCGCTCGGAAACGGTGCTGCAGCTGGCCTGGTGCATCGGCGGTGCCGTGGGCCTGCTGCTGCCGCCGACGTACTGGATCGGCTTCCTCGTGGTCACGGTGCTGCTCGCCGTCGGCCTCACGCAGACCTATCTCGTGCAGCGCGGCGGTTCGCTGCTGCCGGGGCTGGGCGGAAACCGGCCACTGCGGCCCGAACCGACCGGCAGCTTCCCCGCGCAGGGTCTGCCGCGAGAGCGCCGGTAATCTTCGGACCATGCGACGTTCCCGATTGGTGGCCGTGCTCGCGGCCGGTGGTCTCGCCGTGGCCGGCTGCTCGGCGCCCGGGCCGGCCGAGGTGACGTTCTACGGCGATGGGCACACGATCAACGTCGGGCCCATCGGCAACTGCGACGTCAAGACCGGCATCTGCGCCGCCAACCCCGGCGCCGCGGGCACGCTGAAGCTGCGCCCGGGCAAGTCCGTGCAGATCTCCGTGCCGAAGGAGGTCGCGGAAGGTCCGTGGAAGGTGACGGTGCAGTTCGTCAACGGCAAGGGCCAGCCCCAGCCGTTGAAGGAAGACATCATCACCAGCGGCGACCGC
The DNA here is from genome assembly GCF_040682095.1 of Amycolatopsis sp. NPDC051372. Classification (NCBI taxonomy): domain Bacteria; kingdom Bacillati; phylum Actinomycetota; class Actinomycetes; order Pseudonocardiales; family Pseudonocardiaceae; genus Amycolatopsis; species Amycolatopsis sp. NPDC051372. Next base: position 77,565 of record NZ_JBFBAF010000018.1, on the reverse strand, counting down.
TACGCCTACACCGCGACGCCGCCCACGAAGGACGACCAGATCGTGGTGGTGGAGATCGCGCAGGCCACCGTGGTCAGCCGCACGGGTGACCCCAACGATGCGGAGCCGATCACCTCGGCCCTGTGGTCGCTGCAGGTTCAGCCCGCCTGACGGCACGACGGGTGAAGGGCACCCGTCGAGATGCCCTTCACCCCAGCCTCCGACGCGGGTTTAGGGATCCAGGTCCCGGGCGACCGCGCGCAAGATCTCCGCGATCTGCTTGGTGTTCTTGCGATCCGGGTAGCGGTTGCGACGCAGGTCGGGCTGGACCTTCAGCTCGAGGAGCTTGATCATGTCCTCGATCAGGCCGTGCAGCTCCTCGGCGGGACGCCGGCGCGCTTCGGCGACCGACGGCGGCGGGTCCAGCAGCCGGACGGAGAGCGCCTGCGGCCCGCGACGGCCGTCGGCGACGCCGAACTCCAGTCGCTGCCCGGCCTTGAGCCCCTCGACGCCCTGCGGCAGCGCGGCCTTGCGGATGTAGACGTCGGCTCCGCCGTCCTGCGTGACGAACCCGAACCCCTTCTCCGCGTCGTACCACTTGACCTTGCCGGTCGGCACTTCCCTCACCAGTCCTTCTGCTGTGCTGCTCACGACGAACGCGCCCCGGGCGTACCCAGGGCGCGCGTCCGCTTAGCGTATCTCGCCACATGCCCTGGGGAGAAGCGGATACGGCCGTTACCCTCAGCGCCATGGACAACGCAGCAAAGCAGACCGCGGGCAAACCGATCCTCATGCGGATTGGGATCGGCCTGTTCGCCATCGGGCTGCTCGCCGTGCTGGCCGTGTTCATCATGTTCGCCGCCGGTCTGGAGAACCTGCCGGTGTGGCTCAGCGCGGTCGCCGGGGTGGTGACGCCACTGGGCCTGCTGCTCGGCCTGATCGCGCTGGTCCGCGAGGCGCGCGCCGGCAAGCACGGCTGAGCCTCAGAACGCGCCGGCGAACCACTCCGGGAACTGCGCCAGCGAGCCGAACACCACGTCGGCTCCCTCGGCGAGCAGTTCTTCCCTCGTGCACGGCCCGGTGGTGACGCCGACGGCGAGCGCGCCGGCCGCGCGGGCACCCCGGACGTCGCCGAGGTGATCTCCGACATACGCCCGCGCATCGTGCTCTTTGAGCGCCACGGCTTTCTGCGTGGACCACAGCTCGCCCACGAGCTCGTCGACCTCCAGCCCGAGCGCCTCGACGTGCAGGCGCGCGTTGGGCCCGTACTTGCCGGTGACCACGAGCGTGCGCCCGCCCGCCGCGCGCACGGCCTTCAGCGCTTCCGCCGCTCCTGGCAACGCGACGGTGCTCGGCACGACGAGGCCGGGGTACAGCGCACGGAACCGGTCCACGAGACCCGGGATCCGCTCCTCGGGCGCCTCGAAGCCGCGCAGGATGTCGTCGAGCGGCGGGCCGAGGTTGGCGGCGAAGTGCTCGCCGTCGAGCGACAGGCCCGACTCCACGCCCAGCGCGTTCATCGCCGCGACCATGCCCGGCCGCGGGTCGATCATTGTCATGTCCAGGTCGAAGCCCACGGTGATGCCCACGTCCGCCACGGTAGCGGGGACCACCGACAGAACCGCCCTGTACATCCGATCGTGGCCAGTAAACCTTCTTGACACGACCTCGATCTGTGTCAAGCTGGCGGTGTGACGAGCTTCACCGAGCGCACCAAGGCATCGCTGCGCGAAGCACTGCTCGACGCGGCCGCGGACCTGCTCCCCGACCGCGGCTACCAGGCGCTTCGCATGGCCGACGTCGCGGCGCGCGCCGGCGTGAGCAGGCAGACCGTCTACAACGAGTTCGGCAGCAAGGCGGCGCTCACACAGGCCGTGGCGCTGCGCACGGCGGCGGAGTTCCTCGACGGAATCCGCCGCCGCTTCGAGAACGCCGACGGGCTGATCCCCGGCATCCACGGCGCCGTCGTCTACACGATCGAGCACGCCCGCGAGAACCGGCTCGTCGCCGCCGCGCTCGGCACGGAGGCGGGCGAGGACCTGCTCCCCCTGCTCACCACCAAGGGCGAGCCCATCCTCACGGCCGCCGCCGACCTGGCGACCGAGCAGTACCGTTCGCTGGAGCCCCGCCTGTCGCAGAAGTCCGCCGCACTATTGGCGGAGACGGTGGTGCGGCTGTCCCTGAGCCACCTGGTGCTGCCGACGCACTCCGCGACCGAAGCGGCCGACGCCGTGGTGGCGGTTCTGGCGCCGGCGATCGAGAGCTTCCTGGCGGATTCGCCGACACGCTCGTCCACGAAATCGTCCACAGATTCGTCCACAACGGAGTGACACGAAAGGGCCGGACATGACGGACACGCTTCCCGAGCTGCGCAGCGGGTTTTCGTCGCTGCGCAAGGGTGGGCTCAACTGGGACTCGTTCCCGCTGCGCCTGTTCGTGAAGGGCAACAAGAAGTTCTGGAACCCCGCCGACCTCGACTTCAGCCGCGAACGCGAGGGCTGGGAAAGCCTGACGCCGGAGCAGCGCCGCTCGACGACGTACCTCGTGGCGCAGTTCATCGCCGGCGAGGAGGCCGTGACGGAGGACATCCAGCCCTTCATGCGCGCGATGTCCTCGACCGGCCGCTTCGGCGACGAGATGTACCTGACGCAGTTCTGCTTCGAGGAGGCCAAGCACGTCGAGGTCTTCCGCCGCTGGATGGACGCCGTCGGCCTCGACGACGATCTGCACCCGTACGTCGCCGAAAACCCCCACTACCGCAAGCTTTTCTACGAAGAGCTGCCGCGGTCGCTGCGCGCCCTGGAGGACGATCCCAGTCCCCTCAACCAGATCCGCGCGAGCGTCACGTACAACCACGTGATCGAGGGCAGCCTCGCGCTGACGGGCTACTACTCGTGGCAGCTCATCTGCACCCAGAACCAGATCCTGCCCGGCATGCAGGACCTCGTCCGCCACATCGGCGACGACGAACGCCGCCACATGGCGTGGGGCACCTTCACCTGCCGCCGCCACGTCGCCGCCGACGACTCGATGTGGGACGCCGTGCAGCAGCGCATGGGCGAACTGCTGCCCCACGCGCTCAACATGATCCAGTGGGTGCAGGACCAGTTCGAGGAAGTCCCCTTCGACAACGACCCGCAGGAGCTGCTCCAGTACGCGGCCGACCGCGCGCAACGGCGGTTGGGCGCCATCGAGTCGGCCCGCGGGACGCCGGTGGAGCAGATCGACCTGGACTACTCGCCGGAGCAACTGGAGGAGACCTTCGGGGAGGAAGACGAGAAGGCGCTGGCCGAGGCGGCCGCAGCGGCTTCCTGACGGACAGGCCGCCCCCGACCCCTTCGGGGACGGCCCGCCGCGTCACCTCCAGATCACGCCGTGCCAGATGACGCCGTCGGACATCTCCGCGGTAAGGCCGCGGGAGTTGATCAGCAGTGCCGCCGCGGAAGTGTGCCCGGGCCGCCGCGCGGGTTCGATCGGTCATGGCAGTGTCCGCTGGTGCGAGCACGGAGATCGCCGCCGCCACCCCCGCGACGAACGCTCTTCGACTGACCCTCACGTTGTTCCCCCTCCGTCGGTCTCCGAGGGAGGGGGAACGCGCGCGACTCTGTTGTCCGGTTGCCTGCCCTATGCGTGTTTCGCCGAAGCAGCGTCTTCGAGGCCCAGCAGCGTCACGGACTGCTCGCGCATCTCGACCTTGCGCACCTTGCCCGTCACGGTCATCGGGAACCCGTCGACGATGTGGACGTAGCGCGGGATCTTGTAGTGCGCCAGCTTGCCCTGCGAGAACTCGCGCACGGCCTCGGCGGTGAGCGGCCGCGCACCCTCGCGCATCTGGATCCAGGCCATGAGCTCTTCGCCGTACTTGACGTCGGGCACGCCGATGACCTGTGCGTCGAGCACGTCCGGGTGCGTGTAGAGGAACTCCTCGATCTCGCGCGGGTACACGTTCTCGCCGCCGCGGATCACCATGTCCTTGATGCGGCCGGTGATGTTGAGGTAGCCGGCCTCGTCCATCACGGCGAGGTCGCCGGTGTGCATCCAGCGCGCGGCGTCGATCGCCTCGGCCGTCTTGTCGGGCTGTTCCCAGTAACCGAGCATCACGGAGTAACCGCGCGTGCAGAGCTCGCCGGGCACGCCGCGCGGCACGGTGAGGCCCGTCTCGGGATCCACCACTTTGGACTCGAGGTGCGGCCCGACGCGGCCGACGGTGGACACGCGGCGCTCCACCGAATCGTCCGCGCGCGTCTGTGTGGAGACCGGCGAGGTTTCCGTCATGCCGTAGCAGATCGACACTTCCGTCATGCCCATCCGGTCGATCACCTGCTTCATCACCTCGACCGGGCAAGGCGAGCCCGCCATGATCCCGGTGCGCAGCGACGACAGGTCGAACTCGCCGAAGTCCGGGTGGTTCAGCTCCGCGATGAACATCGTCGGTACTCCGTACAGCGACGTGCACCGCTCCGCCTCCACGGCCTCCAACGTCGCGCGCGGGTCGAACGCCGGCGCCGGGATCACCATGCACGCGCCGTGGCTGGTGCACGCAAGGTTGCCCATCACCATGCCGAAGCAGTGGTAGAACGGCACGGGGATGCACACGCGGTCTTCTTCGGTGTAGTTGCAGAGCTCGCCGACGAAGTAGCCGTTGTTGAGGATGTTGTGGTGGGACAGCGTGGCGCCCTTGGGGAAGCCCGTGGTGCCGGAGGTGTACTGGATGTTGATGGGGTCGTCGGCGCTCAGGTTCTGCTGGAGTGCGCTCAGCTTGGCCGGGTCGCCACCCTCGCCCTTGGCCATGAGGTCCGTCCAGGCGTCGGTGCCCAACAGCACCACGAACTCGAGCCCCGCGCAGTTCGGCCGGACCTGCTCCACCATCGCCGCGTAGTCCGACGTCTTGAACTTGTCCGCCGCGACCAGCATCCGCACGCCGGACTGGTTGAGCACGTATTCGAGCTCGTGCGACCGATACGCGGGGTTGATGTTGACGAGGATCGCGCCGATCTTGGCCGTCGCGTACTGGAGGAGCGTCCACTCCGCGCGATTCGGCGACCAGATCCCGACGCGGTCCCCCTTGCCGATCCCGGTGGCGACGAGCCCGTGCGCGAGCTGGTCGACGTCTTTCCTGAGGTCGGCATACGACCACTTCGTGCCGGCCGCGCGGTCCACCATCGCGTCGCGCTCGGGGAACGCGGCCACGGTGCGGTCGAGGTTGTCCCCGATGGTGTCACCCAGCAGGGGGACGTCGGACGTCCCGGAGGCGTAACTGGGCAGGGCGGGCGCGTCGGGCATGGTTGCCTCCCGGTGGGGTCTTCGTCGACACCCGCGAGTCTAGGAACCCCACGGTTCGACGACCACCCGGCCGGAAACCCACCTTCCGCTACGCTCGGTGCGGGTTCGTTTCACGAGGGGTTGGGGTTGGGCCGTGCCGGAGGAGTTCTCCCTGAGCTGGACCGAAGTCGACGTCGCCGTCCGCCGGAGCGGCCTGCCGGCTTCGTGGCATCCCTTCGAGATCCGCAGCCCTGGCCTGACTCTTTCCGACCACGCGCGCCTGTCGGATGAGGCTTGGGACGCGCTGCGTTCTCGGGGGTTGGCTGTCTCCGACAAGCTGGACCATGACGTTCTGGCCACCTTGCAGGCTTGGACGCGGCCTGAGGTGTTGATCATCGTGCGTGCCGCGGAGCTTCCTTCGGGGACGGTGCTGTACCGGGCTTGTGTGGGTGAGGGGCTGGGGGTGTTTTCGTCCTCGTTTTCGGATGGGATCCGCTTCGAGCAGACGCGGCCGGATCGGCTGGTGGAGACGGTGTTGAGCATGTTCCCGGCTTACCCGCCGCTGCCGGTCGCTCCTGTTTCTCTTACGCAGGCGCCAGCTCGGCATTCATCTGCCTCGTCGGATGATTCGGACTTTTCGGACCGCGACTTCACCTCGGCTCCTTCTCGCCGCGATCGGGACGCTCTCGGCTCTTACTCCCAGTGGCCACTCCACCGTCACGGGACTGTAGAGCTCTCCTTGCGACCCCGCCACGGGGCGTTGCGGCCGGTGTCGACTGCCACCTTCGTCGACACCGACGGCGGCCGGTACGTCACGTTCTCGGAACCGCTCCGCGATGGCGGCTTCCGGCTGCGGTTCGTGCCTTCGGACGGGTCTCACCTGCGTAGGTGGCTGTTCGAGACGATTGAGGAAGGCATTCGCTGAGTCGTCTTATCGACTTGGCGCCGAGCCTCGTACCGGCCAATTCGCTCATCTTCTCGCGGGCTCTACGCGTCTACCCGTAGTGTTCACCAGGTGACTGGATCGATCACCCCACGCTGGTTTGGCCTCATCGGAGCCGTCGCGGTGGTAGCCACACTCTCGGCATGCGACAACACAGTGAACGGCAGCCCAACATCCGGAGCCACCACGCCGAGCAGCCCAACGTCGGCTCCATCCAGCAGCAATGGGTCGGATCCGTTCGTCGGCATGAACCCTTGCTCGCTTCTTGACCAAGCACTCGCTGGGCAAGGCTATCCGGCATCAGCACCGAGCACGGTGAACTCCGAGCACTCCTGCGACACCCACACCTCGGAGGCGACAGTCGGCCTAGCCCTTGAAAGCGACCGCACGATCAACGACGGGATCGCCAACCCCGCGAAGGCTCAGACCGGAGATGTAAACGGGCGGCCATCGGTCCTTGCTCCTGAGAACATCGGAGCCGAAGGTGACTGCGTCGTGATGATGGAGGTCACACACAGCGCACGCGCGACCATCATCGTAACCCTGACCAGCGGAAATACCGATCAAGCCTGCACCTCGGCCGGAAACGTGGCGACGAAGGTCGAGCCCCTCCTGCCTCCAGACCGGTGATCGCCCACACGTCGGTGAGCCAGCCAAAGCGCTGACATAGAGGCGTCAGCTCTTTACAGTGAGCAGTGAACGTTGAGGAGACAGGGAGGGTGGAGCACGCATGAGCACGGGAGCCCATTTCGGCGGACCGCCGCCAGCGACACCCGCGGCAAGCACCAGCGGCGCCAACTTCCTCGACACCCTCGCCGAAGGTGCAACGGATCCAGCCGCCGCCAAACAGATCAATGCCGGCGCCCAACAGTTTATGGACCTCGCCAAGAGCGGCGGGTTCGCGATCAATGAAGCTGGCCTCAAGAAGTACCTCAACGTCTGTGACACCTTTCTTCAGGGATATGACGAGATCAGGTTTCAGATGGAGGGCCTGGCGACTCGAGCAAGCATGGGTTCGAGCGACTACGCACAAAAAGTAGCCGCCTTCAACGTCAAGGTCGCAGTGGAAGACAAGCAATCGCTGATCCCGAACTTGGAACTACTCCGCAAGGGCATTGAACAAGTCAAACAAGCGCTGCAAATCGCACGCAACAACTACAACGAAACCGAGAACGCCCACGTTGACGCGCTGAACAGGTTCCGGAGCGCTGACTCATGACACGCGGACCTGCTGAGCATCGCCAGTACGAAGCTGACTACTACGCCGAAACGCAGCACACGCAACAGGAGGCCGCGCGGAGGTTCGGCGCCGAGGACCGCGCTGATGTCGAGGCCGGCGTCAAGCCCAGGACAGAACAAGCTGCTGCGCAATACTCAGTGTCGCAGGGCGACCACCTCCTGCAAGGCCAAAGCACACGAACCGACGCTCCGGCGCCAGACGCCAATTACGCGGCGCACGATCACCAGACCTTGTACAACATGGTTCACGTCGACATGAAACCAGGCGACCTCGACGACCGCGGCCATGTGGCGAACAACCTTGGAAACTGGCTCGCCGATGTCGCGAATGCCGTCAATGCAGCTGCTTCTTCGAGTGATGTCGATTGGCAGGGCTCTGCAGCCACCCAGGCCGGGTCGTTCTTCCAAAACACGGCGACATACGCCACGCAAACCGCGAACGCTGCCCAGCTGAGTTCCAATCGGTACTCCCAGCAAGCTGCCGCAGCCGACTACGCGCAGAAGAACATGCCGGAGCCCACCGGGTTCAACCAGCAGGCCGAGATGGACAAGGCGACGAAGCAGCTCGCCGGCGGGGACCCGACAGCCGCGGCGCAGACAATGACCGGCATCGCCGCGAAGCAGCAGCAGGCGGACGCCGCACATCAGCAAGCCGTGCAGGTGATGCAGGGGCTGGACAACACCTACCACGAAACAGCCTCGACGCAGCCTGCGTACACCGCACCCCCGCAGCTGGGCGGCGTGGACAACAGCACCCACGCCAGCAGCGCCACGCCCGGTGCCGGGATCGGCGCGCACGCGGGTGCCCTCAGCGGCGGTGGCAGCTTCGGCTCGCCCGGCGGTGGGGCACCCGGCGGAGGAGCGCCTGGTGGTGCAGGTGGTCCCGCAGGGTTCAGTGGCAACGCGTACACCCCGCCAGGAGTCAGCACCGGGGCTGGGTCGTTCGGAGGGCTCGGGACCGGCGGAGGTGGCGGAGGGTTCCGGCCGCCCATGAGTGGCGGCGGCTTCGGGCGGCTCTCGCCTGACGCGTTGGCGTTCGGCGGGGGCGGGCCTGGTGGTGGTGCCGGTGGCGCGGGCGAGGAGACACTGCGCGGCGGGCGGCCCGGGGCAGGCGGCGGTCGGTCCGGCGGCGGATTCGCAGGCAGCCGCGTATCAGGCGGCGGAGCCACAGCGAAGCCCGGCGAAGGCGAAGGCCCGGGGTCCGGCAAGGGCGCCGGCGAGCGGCTGGAGCGCGGGGCGACCGCGGCGGCCAACGCGGGCAAAGCCGGCAAGGCCGGTGCGGGCGGAGCGGCCGGCGCGGCTGGGGCCGGCAAGAAGAAGGAAGACGACAAGGAGCACAAGAACAAGCTCCCCAACCAGGAAGACCCCGACGAGGTGTTCGAGGTTCGCCCCGAACGCGGGCCCGACGGGGAGAAGATCACACCCCCGGTCATCGGCGGGTAAGTAGCGGCTGACAGAGCGCGGCGCCGCCTGCGGGTGGCGCCGCGTGGTGTTTCTGCCGCGGTCGAGCAGGCGCGGCAGGCTCGTGAACACAGCGGAACCGAGAGCCGAAGCCGACGGGGCCGACACTCGAACCTCACACAGGCGCCCACGACAGTCGCGCCGACCTGCGGCGGCGCGGCGGGCTTAACGGACGGTGTGGATCAAGCGCGAAAGGTGCGCGGCAACGCCTGACACCTCACAAATGACCCCTGCGGCGGCGAACCCGCGGCGTCCGCAAGGCGAACCTACAAAGCCAAGCTCATGCGCCGCCGCGGCGCAAAGCAGCGACCTGTGCGCTGCATAAAGCGAGGCCGCGACGTCGAGTGGTGCCACACAGGTCATCCCGCACGCGGGCGTGCGCGCCTGGGCGGCGAGCGAGCAAGCCAGGCACCTCAGCTCCAGCCCGAACCGCCCAAGTCGACAAAGCGACACCCCACAAAATCCAGGGTTAATCCCTGACACCCCCACCCACCCCGCCCCGGTACCGTCAACCCCATGCGGTTCTACGTGGTCGATGCGTTCACCGGGGAGGCGTTCGCCGGGAATCCGGCCGGGGTGGTGGTGCTGGAGGAGCCCCGGGACGACGCGTGGATGCAGCGGGTGGCGGCGGAGATGAAGCACTCCGAAACCGCGTTCGTCGAGCAGGGAAAAGGCCAGGGCACCACGAGCCTGCGGTGGTTCACGCCGGCCACCGAGGTCGACCTGTGTGGGCACGCGACGATCGCGGCGACCCAGGTCCTCGGCGGAACCCAGACCTACGAGACCCGCAGCGGCATCCTCCGGTGCACCAAGCACGAAGACGGCTGGATCGAGATGGACTTCCCCGTCGACGAGCCGCGGGAGACCCAAGAGGACGTCAGCCACATCCTCGCCGACGAGGGCGTGAAGCCCCTCTACGTCGGCCGCAGCAAGGAGAACCTGTTCGTCGAGCTCGAGAGGCCCGAGCAGGTCGCCCAGGCACAACCGGCGATGCAAGAACTCAAGAACACCTGGACCGGGCGCATGATCATCACCGCGAGCGGCGAAAGCGGCGACAACGCCGACTTCGTCAGCCGGTTCTTCGGCCCCGGCGTCGGCGTCGACGAAGATCCCGTCACCGGGTCCGCTCACTGCGCCCTGGCGCCCTACTGGGCCAGGAAGCTGGGCAGAAAAGACCTGACCGGCCACCAGATCTCCCGAAGAGGCGGGATCGTGAAAACCGAACTCGACAGCGACCGCGTCCGCATCAGTGGGCGGGCGGTCACTGTGGTGAGTGGGGAGCTGCACGTCTGATGCGCCTGCTGCTGAACATCATCTGGCTCGTGCTCTGCGGATTCTGGATGGCCGTGGGCTACGTCGTCGCGGGCATCGTGTGCTGCATCCTGATCATCACCATCCCGTTCGGGCTGGCGTCGTTCCGGATCGCGAACTACGCGTTGTGGCCGTTCGGCCGGACGGTGGTCGACCGGCGCGACGCGGGTGTCGGGTCGGTGCTGGGCAACATCATCTGGTTCATCTTCGCCGGCCTGTGGCTGGCGATCGGCCATGTGGTCACCGGCATCGCGTTGTGCATCACGATCATCGGGATCCCGTTGGGGATCGCGAACTTCAAGCTGATCCCCGTGTCGCTCATGCCGCTGGGCAAGGAGATCGTCGACGTCCCTACGACTCAGGTGTGAACGGCAAGGGCACCACGAGGCACGGGCCGCCCACGAACAAACCGCCGTCGATGCCCAGGGCCTTGCCGCCGGCGTACAGGTAAGGCCCCTCGATCTGCGCCGGGTGGATGCCCAGCTGGTCGGCGATCACGCTGTGGCCGTGGACGATCCGGGAACCGCCCAGGGCTTCCATCAACGCGTCCGCGTTCTCCTCACCGGCCGGGCCACGGAAGGCGTAGCGCGTGGTCATCCGGCGCCAGACGTCCCACCACGCCTCGATGTCGCTGCCGGTCAGGATTTCCCCCACCGACGCGTTGATCGACGTGATGTCCGAGCCCCAGTCGAGGTACTCCAGCGTGTCCGAGTGCATCAGCAGGTGGTCGTCGACCAGCGCCACCAACGGACGCGCCGAAAGCCACTCGATGTGTTCCGGCGTCAGGCGGTCCTGATCGGACAGCAGGCCGCCGTTGATCTCCCAGCTGCGCGCGAAGCTGCGCGGCCCGAAGTCCGACGGCACTTGGCGGTCGCCGAAGTGGTACATCCCCAGCAGCAGGATCTCGTGGTTCCCCAGCAGCATCTGCACGGAGCCGCCCGCCTCCGGCGCCTGTTCCTGCAGCGAACGCACGAAGTCGATCACGCCGACGCCGTCGGGACCGCGGTCCACGAAGTCGCCGAGGAACCACAGCTGGTCTTCGGCGCCGCTCCACTTGCCGTCGCTGTCGACGAGCCCCTCGGCGCGCAGTGCGTCGGCCAGGGCGTCGCGGTGCCCGTGGACGTCGCCCACCACATACACGCTCATCGTTCGACGATAGGCCCTGCTCCGGCGCACACGCCGGTCAGCCTTCGCCGAACGGGTCCAGGGTTCGCCCGATCAGGTCCGCGACCGAGTCGATCACCTTCGTCGGCCGGTACGGATAGCGTTCGGCCGACTCCGGAGTGGAAATCCCGGTGAGCACGAGGACCGTCTGCAGCCCCGCTTCGATGCCCGCGTGGATGTCGGTGTCCATGCGGTCGCCGATCATCAGCGTCGACTCCGAGTGCGCACCGAGCCGCCGCAACGCCGAGCGCATCATCAGCGGGTTCGGCTTGCCTACAAAGTACGGCGAACGCCCGGTGGCCTTCTCGATCAGCGCCGCGACGGACCCGGTGGCCGGCAGCGAGCCCTCCATCGTCGGGCCGGTCGCGTCCGGGTTGGTGGCGATGAACTTCGCGCCGCGGTCGATCAGGCGGATGGCGTTGGTGATGGAACTGAAGCTGTACGTGCGGGTTTCGCCCAGCACCACGTAGTCCGGATCGCGTTCGGTCAGCACGTAACCGACCTCGTGCAACGCGGTGGTCAGCCCGGCCTCGCCGATCACGAACGCCGTGCCGCCCGGACGTTGCGAGTCGAGGAACTGCGCCGTGGCCAGCGCGGAGGTCCAGATCGACTCCTCCGGGACGTCGAGCCCGGTGCGCAGCAGCCGCGCCCGCAGGTCGCGCGGGGTGTAGATGGAGTTGTTCGTGAGCACCAGGAAGCCGATACCGTTGTCCCGCAGCTCGCCGAGGAACTCGTCCGCGCGCGGCACGAGGTGCTCCTCACGAACCAGGACGCCGTCCATGTCGCTCAGGTACGTCCAGCCGCCTTCTGTCACCCTCGCCGTCCTCTGTTCTGCGGTACTTGATCGAAACAGGCGAACCGTACCACGGCACCCCGGCAGGCTGCCCCCGCAACGGATTTCCGTTGCGGCACAACGCAGTCAGGCTTGCGCGGGATGCACCGCCACCGTCGCGGCCTTCACCGACAGCGTCACGGACGAGCCCGGCTCCAGCTCCAGGTCGGCGACCGCCGCCGGCGTCAGGTCCGCGGTCAGGCCCTCGGCCCAGCCGCCGCCGGTCACGCGCAGCCGGATCACGGGCCCGTGCGGTTCCAGGGCCGCGACCGTGGCCTCGGCGGTGTTGCGCGGGCTGCCGTGGTGCTCGCCGTCGTGCGGGTACACGGCCACCGCGCTGGGCTCGAACACCGCGACCGCGGCCTCCCCCAGCACGGCGTCCGGCGAAAGCAGCCCCGACACCAGGTCACCCGACTTCGTGCGCAGCCCCTCGGCCTCCGCGACGCCCGCAACCAGGTTGAGCCCCGCGATCCGGGCCGTGAACGCCGTGCGTGGCGCGGCCAGCACCTCACGAGTGGGCCCGCGTTCGACGATCCGCCCGCCCGACATCACGGCCACGTGGTCGGCCAGCGCGAGCGCGTCGAGCGGATCGTGCGTGACCAGCACCGTCGTCGGCCCGTCACGCAGCACCCGCCGCAGCAGGCCGCGGATCGCGGGCGCCGCGTCCACGTCGAGAGCGGCGAACGGCTCGTCGAGCAGCAGCAACGACGGCGCCGAAGCCAGCGCCCGCGCGATCGCCACCCGCTGCTGCTGGCCGCCCGAGAGCTGGCCGGGCCGCCGGCGCGCGAACGCCGCCGCGTCCACCTCCGCCAGCCACATCTGGGCCACTTCCCGGGACTTCACCCTGCCCGCACCGGCCGAACGCGGGGCGAAAGCGACATTGTCCAAAGCGGACAGATGCGGGAACAGCAACGCGTCCTGCGACAGCAACCCGATCCCCCGCGCGTGCGGCGGCAGGTTCACCTTGTCCCCCGCCAGCACGCGGCCGGACAAAGTGATGTCGGCCGACATCACGGGCACGAGCCCGGCCAGGCCACCGAGCACAGTGGACTTTCCCGAGCCGTTCGGGCCGAGCAGCGCCAGCACCGTTCCCTCGGGCACGGTGAACTCGACGTCGAGGGAGAACGTGCCGCGCGAGAGCGCGATCCGAGCCGAGAGCGTCACCGGAAACCACCTTCGAACGACCGCGGCCGCGCCACCGCGATGACCACGATCGCCACCACGATCAGCAGCAAGGCGAGCGCCACCGCACTGTCGACGTCCACCTCGGCCTGCGTGTAGACCTCCAGCGGCAGCGTCCGCGTGACGCCTTCCAGGCTACCGGCGAACGTGATGGTCGCGCCGAACTCGCCCAGCGCGCGGGCGAAGCTGAGCACCACACCGGAGCCGAGCGCCGGCAGCAGCAGCGGCAGCGTCACGCGGCGGAACACCGTCCACGGCCGCGCGCCGAGCGTCGAAGCCACCTGCTCGTAACGGTCACCGGAGCCGCGCAGTGCCCCTTCGAGGCTCACGACCAGGAACGGCATGGCCACGAACGTCTGCGCGATCACCACGGCCGCGGTCGTGAACGGGATCTGCTGCCCGGTCAACGCGCCGATCAGGATGCCGAGGAAACCCTTGCGTCCCAGCAGGTACAGCAGCGCGAGGCCGCCGACCACGGGCGGGAGCACCAGCGGCAGCAGCACGATCGAGCGCAGCAGCCGCGTGCCGCGCACGCGCGAACGAGCCAGCACCACGGCCAGCGGCACACCGAGGATCACGCACGCCACCGTCGAGAGCAGCGCCGTGATCATCGACAGCCTGAGCGCGGCCAGCGAAGACGCCGAGATCAGGAGAGACGGGAACCGGGCGACGTCCGAGCGCACGAGCAGCCCGACGACGGGCAGCACCACGAGCGCGAGCGCCACCACGGCGGGGATCCAGAGAACAAGGGGAACCCGCGAATGCGGCGGCCGTTGCTCGGCCGCCACACCGCGTCGCCCCTTACTGAGCCGGGCCAAACCCGATCTTGGTCAGCTCGGCCTTGCCCTGCGCGCCGAGCACGAAGTCGTTGAACTCCTTGGCCAGAGCGGCCTGCGGAGCGTCCTTCACGACGGCGATCGGGTAGCTGTTGATCGCGCCGGAAGCCTCCGGGAAGTCCACCTTGTCGACCTTGTCCGCGGCCGAGGTCGCGTCGGTGACGTAGACCAGGCCCGCGTCGGCGTCACCCGACTGCACCTTCGCCAGCACCTGCTTGACGTCGGTCTCCTCGCTGGCCGGCTTCAGCGTGACGTGGGTGTTGTCCTCGACCTTCTTGGTCGCCGAGCCGCACGGCACCTGCTGCGCGCAGACGACCACGGTCAGGCCGCCCTTGTTCAGGTCCGCGAAGGTCTTGATGCCCTTGGGGTTGCCCTTGGCCACGGCGATCGCCAGCTTGTTGGTGGCGAACACCGTCGGCTGCCCGTCGATCACGCCGCCCTGCACGGCCTTGTCCATGTTGGCCTGGTCGGCGGAGGCGAACACGTCGGCCTTGGCCCCGTTGTCCAGTTTCTGCACGAGCGCCGACGAGCCCTCGTAGTCGAACTTGACGGTGACACCCGGGTGCGCCGCCTCGAACTCCTTGCCGAGCTCGTTGAACGACTCGGTGAGCGACGCGGCGGCGAACACCGTGAGCGTGCCCGTCGCGCTCGAGCCGGCGGGCGAGGGCACCGCCGGGCCGCCGGAGCCCGGACTGGTGCTGGCCTCGTCGTTCGCGCTGCACGCACCGGCCAACAACGCGACCGCCGCTACGGCGATGGCGAGCTTCTTCATCTGTTTCCTTCCGGGGTCTCCACCACGACGGTGGTCGCCTTGACAACGGCCACCGCGAGCACACCCGGGCGCAACCCGAGCTCGCGGACGGCTTCTGAACTCATCAGTGACACCACTCGGTGCGCCCCGCACTGCAGCTCGACCTGGGCCATCACCTTGTCGGCGATGACCTCGGTGACGAGCCCCACGAAGCGGTTGCGGGCGGAGCGGCCGACTGCCGACGGGTCCTCGGGACCGGCGGCCTGCGCGCGGGCGAACCCCGCCAGCTGGGCACCGTCGACGACCTTTCGGCCGGCGGCGTCGTCCGTCGCGGTCAACTGACCGCCGCGGACCCAGCGCCGGACGGTGTCGTCACTGACGCCGAGGAGCCGAGCGGCCTCGGACAACCGAAATTGCGGCATGACCGGAAGATTATCGCCGCAGTTGAGGAAAAGCTATGTGAAACGTGAATTGTCGAGCACTTCGTTGTGCAACTCCTTGATTATTGCGTTCTGATAACGCTCGAAGTTTTCACCGGGCCCGCCCGGAGAGCCCCAGGAGCCGTCCGCGACCGACCACGGCCACCGTCGCCCACGCGGGCGGATGACCCGCGTCACAGCCGGTGTGGACAGTCGCGGCGGCTGCGTAATCCACGTCACCACCAGGGGTTCTGCGGTGCATCCCGCGAGGCCGGAGGCGGTGCGGTCGATTCCGGCCAGTCCTCACGGAGCCGGCGCGCGCACCGTCTGCCGCGGCCCGTGCGCGGACCGTCACGCGCAGGTCACGACACGCCGCCGGAAGTCCGTTCCCGGGAGCGTCCGAGGATAAGGACGGGTCGGCTTTTCCGGCGTTCACGAGTTAAGCTGTGAGTAATGACGGCAGTACATCTCGGGTTTCCTCGCGTCCCCGGTACACGAGGTTCGTCCGGCGCGCCCTCGGCGCCCCGCCCCGATCATCCGGGCCTGCTCGACCAGTTCGGCCGCGTGGCCACGGATCTGCGGGTTTCGCTCACAGACCGCTGCAACCTGCGCTGCACGTACTGCATGCCCGCCGAAGGCCTCGACTGGATGCCCGGCGAGCAGGTGCTCAGCGACGACGAGCTGGTGCGGCTGATGCGCATCGCCGTCGAGACGCTGGGCGTCACCGACATCCGCCTGACCGGCGGCGAGCCGTTGCTGCGCCCGGGTCTGGAGGACATCGTGGCGCGCATCACCGCGCTCGAGCCTCGGCCGCGGGTTTCCATGACCACCAACGGGATCGGGCTCGCGAAGCGGGCGAAGCGCCTCGCCGAGGCCGGCCTGGACCGGATCAACGTGTCGCTCGACACCGTGGACCGCGCCCTGTTCGAGCAGATCACCCGCCGCGACCGCCTGTCCCACGTGCTGGCGGGCCTCGCCGCCGCGCGCGACGCGGGGCTGGCGCCGGTGAAGGTCAACTCCGTGCTGATGCGCGGGATCAACGAGCACGAGGCCGTGTCGCTGCTGCGGTTCTGCCTCGACGAGGGCTACCACCTGCGGTTCATCGAGCAGATGCCGCTCGACGCGCAGCACGGCTGGAACCGCGGCGAAATGATCACGGCCGAGGAGATCCTGCGCATGCTGGGCGAGGAGTTCTCGCTGTCGCCGTTCCCGGCCGCCCGCGGCGGCGCGCCGGCCGAGCGATGGCTGGTCGACGGCGGACCCGGCGACGTGGGTGTGATCGCGTCGGTGACCAGGCCGTTCTGCGCCGCGTGCGAGCGCACCCGGCTCACGGCCGACGGCGCGGTGCGCTCCTGCCTCTTCTCCAACGACGAGACGGACCTGCGCGCCCTCGTGCGCGCGGGCGCGCGCGATGAGGAGGTGGCGGACGCGTGGCGGGCCACGATGTGGGGCAAGCTCGCGGGCCACGAGATCAACGAAGCCGGGTTCGCGCAGCCGATCCGGCCCATGAGTGCGATCGGCGGATGACATGTCACCCCCATCCCTGGAACCGATGACCGTGCTGGTCCGCTACTTCGCCTCCGCCCGCGCGGCGGCGGGAGTGGAAGAGGAGAAGCTGAAGCTTCCCGAGGGCTCGACCGTCGCGGACGCCGTCCGCCTGGTGCGCGAGCTGCATCCGGGACCGCTGCCGCGCATCCTCGACGCGGCGAGCTTCCTGTTGAACGAGGTTGCCGTCCGTAATCAGAATCGCGCCCTCAGTGACGGAGCGCAACTCGACGTACTCCCGCCCTTCGCCGGCGGCTGACCCTCGCGAGACCCCGTCAGACCCGGCTCAGTGGCTCACTGGGCTCTCGAACCCTCCTGTCCGGCCATTTGGTCCGGACCACGCCGAGCGGCGCTCAAGGCGCCGTGAGCGGCCATTTTCGTCAATACCTACTCTCCGGAGTAGTTCGCTCACGGCGTATTCCCGGACCCCAACAGAACCACTCGGCGAGCACTGGCGGACTTCGCACTGAGTGGTTTAAGGTGCCCGACTCAATGGCTGCGCGAATGGACCGTTGACGCCTTATCGACGTGATCCAAGCCTCACGATCCGTGAAATATCCCTGGCAGAAAACGGGCAGATAACGGCCCTCTGACCTGCGCAAACATGCCGATCGCGAGAGGTTGCGTGCTGTTACTATGACGTAGGTCACATGCCGAATAATTTCCGATCACGGCTCTCATTACGTACCGTCGCTTTTCGGTTGGCCCCGACCGACCGAGCAAGACCGGGAATCCGTAGTGCCTAGCCCTGTCCAGCGGATCCCCGGACCCATACCCCGAGCGAAAGCATTTCCGGACAGGGACGAGGGGACGAAGACCGCGCGTCGTGCGCTGTCCGCGTCTGCCGCCCGGCAACGGGCGGACGGGCTCCCAACCCGGCCCTCAGCCTTCGGGCTCGTAGGCGCAGGAAAACCGAGAAGTATTCCCATGTCTTACCGAGGCAAGCACCGCAAGATGTCCGCCGCCACCCGCACCATCGCCCGCGTCGCTGTCGCGGGTATCGCGGTCGGCGCGCCCATCGCGATCGCCGCGACCCCCGCGTCGGCGACCAACTGGGACGCTGTCGCGCAGTGTGAGAGCAGCGGCAACTGGAACACCAACACCGGCAACGGCTACTACGGCGGCCTGCAGTTCACGCAGAGCACCTGGAAGGCCTACGGCGGCACCGGCAGCGCGGCGAACGCTTCCCGCGAGCAGCAGATCGCCGTGGCCGAGCGCGTTCTCGCGGGCCAGGGCGGCGGCGCGTGGCCGAACTGCTACGGCAAGGGTGCCGGCGGCTCGACCGCCGCGCACAAGTCGACGAAGTCGACCAAGTCGACCTCGAAGTCGACCACCAAGAAGGCGACCCCGAAGAAGAGCACGAGCGCCCCCAAGAAGGTCGCCAGCACTCCGGTCACCGGCGTGCCGAGCTCGAACCCGAACGGTGACTACACCGTCGTGTCCGGCGACAGCCTGTCGAAGATCGCCAAGCAGCTCAACGTTCAGGGTGGCTTCTCGAAGCTGCAGAACCTGAACAAGGCCTACATCCCGAACCCCGACCTGATCCTGGTCGGTCAGAAGATCGCCACCAAGTGACTCCTGACCTCCTCGTGAGGTCGTGAAGTCCTTCAGGGCGCAGCGTTCGGTTGGCTGTGATCCGACGAAAGGGCCCCACCGCGAATTTCCCCCGGCGGTGGGGCCCTTCGTGGGGTCTGACGAACGGCCACGGCCGCGGCGGATCAGGGTGAGTTGACCCATTCGTCGGAGCCGTCGGTGAAGTGCTGGTGCTTCCAGATCGGGAGCCGGGCCTTCACCTCGTCGACGAGCTCCGCGCAGGCCGCGAAGGCCTGGCCGCGGTGTTCGGCGGCGACAGCGCACGCCAGCGCCACGTCGCCGATGGCGAGCGGGCCGACTCGATGGCTCACGGCCACGGCGCGGACGCCCGTCCAGCCCGTGGCGAGCTCGGTGACGACCTGGGCGAGCACCTCGCCCGCGGTGGGGTGGCCCTCGTAGACGAGGTCGAGCACGCCCTTGCCGCCGTCGTGGTCGCGCACGACCCCGCCGAAGGTGACGACGGCGCCGGCCGCGTCGTCCTCCACGAGGCGGGCGTGGTCGTCGACGGACAGCGGCTGGTCGCTGACCTCCGCGCGCAGGATGCGGACCGCGGGTGTGCTCGGGGTTTTGGCTTCGAGCGGATCCGCCGGGAGCGAGTCCGCCGCGAGCGCGTCGGCGACGGAAGCCGAGTTTTCCGTGGACTCCGCGGCTTGTTCGGCCTTGGCCAGCTCTTCTGAAGCAGGCCGCGAGTGGTCGCCGCCGGCGAGCTGGTCCACGGCGTGGTCGAGGATTCCCTCCAGCACGCCCAACCCGTCCTTCACGCCGCCGCGCGAGCCGGGCAGGTTGACGACGAGCGTGCGGCCAGCGACACCCGCGAGGCCGCGCGACAACACGGCCGTCGGCACGTGCGGCAGGCCCGCGGAGCGAATCGCGTCCGCGACGCCCGGAAGCTCGTAGTCCAGCACTTCGCGCGTGACGTCCGGAGTGCGGTCCGTCGGCGAAATGCCCGTGCCGCCTGTGGTCAGGACCACCGCGACGCCCTCGGAAACCGCCGCGCGCAAGGCGATCCCCACCGGTTCGCCGTCCTCGACGACCGCCGGGTCGGGCACCGCGTAACCGTGCGCCGCGAGCCACTCCACGAGCACCGGCCCGGTTTTGTCCTCGTAGACGCCCTTCGCGGCGCGGTTGGACGCCACGATCACTCGTGCCTCGCTCATGACTTCCGCTCCCACGTGCCGGTCTTGCCGCCGTCCTTGCGGATCAGGCGGACGTTGTCGAGCGTCGCCGCCGGATCCACGGCCTTGATCATGTCGTGCAGCGTGAGCCCCGCGACCGCGACCGCCGTGAGGGCCTCCATCTCGACGCCGGTGACGTCGGTGGTCTTCGCCGTCGCGCTGATGTGGACGGCGCTCCCGTCCAGGTCGAACTCCACTTTCACGCCGGACAACGCGATCTGGTGGCACAACGGGATGAGTTCCGGCACGCGCTTGGCGCCCATGATGCCGGCGATCCGGGCCGTCGCCAATGCGTCGCCCTTCGGCAACCCGTTGGCGGACAACAGATTCACCACTTCGGCGGTGGTGTGCACCGTGCCGCCGGCGAGCGCCGTGCGCGCAGTCGCCGTCTTGCCGGATACGTCGACCATCCGCGCGGCGCCGGTTTCGTCGACGTGGCTGAGTTCACTCACCCCAGGAGGCTATGCCAGCGGTGTCCGGCCGACAAAAAGGCCCCGTCACCGCGGTTGGCGATGACGGGGCCTCCTGGGGTCTGAGAAGCTCAGCCAGCCGTGGCTTCCGCGCGGACGGCCGCCTTCACGGCCTCCGCGACGGCCGGGGCCACCGCGTTGTCGAAGACGCTCGGCACGATGAACGACGCGTTGAGCCGGCTCTGGTCCACCACGTCGGCGATCGCATCGGCGGCCGCGAGCAGCATGTTGTCGTCGATGTTGTGCGCGGCTGCGTCGAGCAGGCCGCGGAAGACGCCGGGGAACGCCAGCACGTTGTTGATCTGGTTCGGGAAGTCGCTGCGGCCGGTGGCGACCACGGCGGCGTGCTGCTGCGCCTCGAGCGGGTCGATCTCCGGGTCCGGGTTGGCCAGCGCGAAGACCACGGCGTCCTTGTTCATCGTCGCCACCTGGTCGGCGCCGAAGAGGTTCGGGGCGGAAACGCCGATGAAGACGTCCGCGTTCACAAGCGCCTCGTGCAGCGTGCCGGCCTGCTTGTCGCGGTTGGTGTGGTTCGCGATCCAGGTGAGGTTGTCGTCGAGGTTGCCGCGGTCGGGGTGGACGATGCCGTCGATGTCGGCGGCCACGATGTCACCCGGGTTCTTGCGCAGCAGCAGCCGGATGATCGCCGAGCCGGCCGCGCCGACGCCGCTGACCACGATCTTGCAGTCCTCGATCTCCTTGCCGACCACGCGCAGCGCGTTGCGCAGGGCCGCGACCACGACGATCGCCGTGCCGTGCTGGTCGTCGTGGAACACCGGAATGTCGAGCTGCTCACGCAGGCGCGCCTCGATCTCGAAGCAGCGCGGCGCGGCGATGTCCTCGAGGTTGATCCCCGCGTAGACCGGAGCGATCGCCTTGACGATCTTGATGATCTCCTCGGTGTCCTGCGTGTCCAGGCACACCGGCCACGCGTCGACGCCCGCGAACTTCTTGAACAGCGCCGCCTTGCCCTCCATCACGGGCAGCGCGGCGGCCGGGCCGATGTTGCCGAGGCCGAGCACGGCCGAGCCGTCCGTGACCACGGCCACGGTGTTGCGCTTGATGGTCAGGCGGCGCGCGTCCTCGGGGTTCGCGGCGATCGCCTGGCACACTCGGGCAACACCCGGCGTGTACGCGCGGGAGAGGTCGTCACGGTTGCGGAGCGCGACCTTGGGCGTGACCTCGATCTTGCCGCCGAGGTGGATCAGGAACGTCCGGTCGGAGACCTTGCGGACCTTCACGCCCGGCAGCGAGTCGAGCGCCTGGGTGATGTCCTGCGCGTGGTTCTCCGACAGCGCGTTGGCACTGATGTCGACCACGATCGTGTCGGCGTGCGACTCGACGACGTCGAACGCCGTGAGCACCCCGCCGACACGGCCGACGGCGGTGGTGAGGTCACCGGCGGCCGTGGAGGAAGCCGGGGCCTCGACCCGGACGGTGATCGAATACCCGGGACCGGGAACCGGCATGGCACTAACTCCCCGCTGGGAAACCTGTGGCTAGGACACTTCGAACACTAGCCCCGTGACCGCCGCCACCCGACCCCAACCGGGTGACCGACCAGTAACTACGGTCGTTTCCCGAGAAGTCGGGAATCAGCGGTTGATTTCCGTGTCCGGGTGCACGTAGGGCACCGTGTCGAGAGGGAAGGTCAGGTCGCCGAAGGGCGACAGCGCGCCCTGACGGTCGGACGCGAGCTCCGACACGGGGTGCTCACCGTCTTCCGCCGGCCAGGTGGGGTCGATGCCCTTTTTCCTGCCGTTCTCGCCCTTCGCCACAACGCCCTCCATTGACCTGGTGCCGCCGGTTCGCCCACAGTCTGCCCGAACACCCCCGGCGCCCGCTCACCCGCCCGGTATCCTGGACGTCTATGCCCGCGACCTCTCTGGCGGACTGGCTGCGTGCGGAGTCCGACGACGCACTCGCCGACCTGCTGCGCACCCGTCGCGATCTGTCGACCCCGCCGCCTTCCGACACCACCGTGCTGGCCACGCGCGCCGGCACACCGGGCTCCGTCGCGCGCGCTTGCGAGGACCTCGACACGTTCACGTTGGCCGTGCTCGACGGCTTCCTCGTGGCGGGAGCGGACACCGCGCCGGTTTCGCTGGCTTCTGTCGCAACACTGCTCGGAACAGACATTTCGGGCCCGCTGGCGCGGTTGCGTGCGCGGGCGCTGGTGTGGGGCGCGGACGACGAGCTGAGGGTGCCCCCGGCGGCGCGCGACGCGCTGGGGCCGTTCCCGGCGGGCCTCGGGGCGCCGTCGCCGGCGTTGGCGGCTTCGGACTTGGCCGCGCGGCTGGCGGAGGTCGGCGAGGACGAGCGCAAGGTGCTCACGGCGCTGGCCGCGGGCCCACCGATCGGGCGCACGCGTGACGCGAGCTTCGACGTCTCGCTCTCCGATGCGGCCACGCCCGTGCAGAAGCTGCTAGCGCGCTCGCTGTTGCTGCGCCGCGACGACCAGACGGTGGAGCTGCCGCGCGAGCTGGGGCTGTTGCTGCGCGGCGGGGTGGCGTTCGAGGCGGCCACACTGGTCGAGCCGGAGCTGCCCGTCCATCCACATCAGACGGACACTGTGGATTCCACGGCGGCCGGCGAGGCGATGGAATTGTTGCGGCAGACAGAAACACTGCTGCGTTCGTGGTCGGTCACACCGCCGCCCGTGCTCAAGTCCGGAGGGCTGGGCGTGCGGGAGTTGCGGAAGCTGGCGAAGGACCTGGAGTCCGACGAGGCGCGCGCTTCCTTCGTCGCGGAGCTGGCCACGGGCGCCGGCTTGGTGGCCGACAGCGAGGCGACGACGCCCGAGTGGGTGCCGACGACGCTCACGGACTCGTGGCTCGCGTCGCCGACGGTGCAGCGCTGGATGACCCTCGCGCAGGCGTGGCTGGAGCTGCCGCGGCTGCCCGGGCTCGCCGGCGGGCGAGACGCGAAGGACAAGCCGATCGCGCCGTTGTCGGAGGATCTGCGTCGCCCGCTCGCGCCGGTTTCGCGTCGCCGGGTGCTGGTTGCTTTGGGGGATTTGGCGCCTGGGTCCGGCGTGAAGAGCGTGGACGAGCTGGTGGCCGTGCTCGCGTGGCGCGCGCCGCGACGGGGCGGACGGCTGCGGGACGAGACCGTGCGCTGGACGATGGCCGAGGCGTCGGCGCTGGGCCTGGTCGGACTGGGCGCGCTGACCACCGCCACGCGGCTGCTGCTGGAGGACGACCGCCCCGGCGCCGTCGAGGCGATGCACGACGCGCTGCCCAAGCCCGTCGACCACGTGCTGGTGCAGGCGGACCTCACGGTCGTCGCGCCGGGACCGCTCGAGCCCGAGCTGGCGACCGCCATGGCCGCCGTCGCCGACATCGAGTCGGCCGGGCACGCGACGGTCTACCGCGTCACCGAGCCGACCGTGCGCCGCGCCCTCGACACCGGCCGCACCGCCGACGAGCTGCACGCGCTGTTCCGCGCCAAGTCCGCCACCCCCGTGCCGCAGTCGCTCACCTACCTGATCGACGACGTCGCCCGCCGCCACGGCCGCCTCCGCGGCGGCGCCGCCGGGTCGTTCCTTCGTTGTGACGATGAGGCCTTGCTGGCCGAGGTGCTCGCCCACCCCGTCGCCGCGGAGTACGACCTGCGCATGATCGCGCCGACCGTCCTCATCAGCCCCGTGCCACTCGGCGAAGTCCTGGAAGCCTTGCGCGGCGCGGGTTTCGCCCCCGCCGCCGAAGGCCCCGACGGCCGCGTCGTCGACATCCGCCCGTCCGGCCGCCGCCTCCCCGCGCGCGCCCGCGCGGCCCGCGCGCGCCCCGGCGAGCAGGCCGTCCTCACCGACGACCAGGCCACGCGCATCGTCGCCAACCTCCGCGCCGGCGACGCCGCCACCGCCCGCCGCCGAGGCTCCGCCGTCCGCGCCCCCTCCGGCGGCGGCGCCGACACCACCTCGACACTGGAACTGCTCTCCCGCGCAACCCTCGAACGCCGCGAAGTGTGGATCGGCTTCGTCGACTCCCGCGGCACGGCCAGCCAGCGCGTCGTGCGCCCGGTCCGCGTCGGCGGCGGCGTGCTGGAGGGGACGGATCACGAGCGGTACCCGTTGCACCGGATCACTTCGGCCGCGTTGGTGGAGGAGTAGGCCCTCCACCGCCCTCGCAGGTTGCGCAGGTCCTGCATCACACGGATGGTCTGCCCCGTTCGAGCAGTCGGCTCAGCTCGCCGGCGAGGGCGACCGATGCCTCGATCTCGGCCTTGCGGATGGACACGCTTTCAACCAGGAACCCGAAGGGCAGACCGAGTTTGCGGCAGAAGGCGATCAGGTCACGGGCGGTCGCCAGGCAGTGCTGGTAGGACTCGGCCAGCGTGTCATCGGCATGACGCAGCGAGTTTTCCAGCCAGCGCGGGACGTGGACGCCGAGCCACTTGAGGAAGGCCAGCGTCTTCACCGAGCCACACACCGAGAGCGTGAACACCACGGGCTTCGGTTCCAGGTGCTGCTCGCGGCAAGCGTAGAAGTAGTCGGAGACCATGCTCTTCGCCGCGTCGGAGCTGTAGATCACCTGCGAAATGAAATACGCACAGCCCGCCTGCTGCTTGGCGATCAGCCGCCGATGCTCGTCGCGGCGTTCAGTGATGGCGATACCGCCCAGCAGCAGGTCCGGGCGAGCGTCCCGGCGCAGCGCCTGAGCCCGCGACAGGCGAGTCCGCACCTCCTTGTCCTTCGAAGACGCACCGACGAACACACTGAGCACCCTGTCCGCCTCGGCCGTCTGCAACCAGGCCCGCAACTGCGCCTCGGTGTACTTGCCCACACAGCGGTAGACGACCACCGCACGGTTCCACTCGCCGAGGTATTCCGCGTGATACACAGCGGGATCAAGGGTCGGCAGGTACGGAAACGGCCGCTCCGCCGGGTTACGGTCACTCTCGTCGTCAATGTCGTACAACGCCAGACCGTCCACCTCCAAGGAGCCCAACCGCGCCAACGTCGCCGCGGTGATCTCCCGGATCCGCTCGGGATCAGTACTCAGACGGGGCGGCGTAATCCCGAACAACAAGATCTCGCTGCCCGCATCGGTCACCAACGTCCGAAGAGCCGCTCTGTCACTGTCGTCCACCATGCCCGGAAGCTAGCAGCTTCATCCGTCGCGCGGCGCTCCCCCGTCAGAGGTTGCGCAGGCCCTGCAGGACGCGCTCCATGAAGTCGCGCGAGGAGCGGTCGCCCAGGACGAGTTCGGTTTGGTGGATGAGGACCAGGCCGATGTCGGCCATGTCGCCGACCAGGATTTTCACCACGCCGAGTGGCAGGTGGAGGTGGGCGGCGATCTCGGCGACCGAGCGGGTGTCCAGGCAGAGGTCGCAGATGCGGCGGTGCTCGATGGAGCGCACGCCCCGGTAGCGGCGACCGTCGTCGCTGGTGGAGACGAGGGCTTCGAGGGCGAGGTTGTGGTCGGAGCGGGTGCGTCCGCGGGTGCGGGCGTAGGGGCGGACGCGGGATTTGGCCGGTTTTGCCGCTGGGGGCGGGTCTTCGCGGGACCACGTCTGTTCGGACTCAGGCGAGTACGGCCCGGCCGCGTACTGATCCTGTTGTGTCGTAACGGATTCAGCCGCGTACTGCTCGGCTTCAGGCTGGTACGCGGCAGGCTCGGGCGAGTACGGCTCAGCCGGGTACGAATCATGCTGCGGCGCAACGGGTTCGGGCGCGCGGCGGCGGCCGGTGGTGCGCTCCGGGGGTTCGGCGAGGCGGTGCTGGTTGTCGGCCGGCGGGAGGTAGCCGACGTCGGCCGGGGTGGGGCGGTAGGGCCGATCGCGGTCGGCGGTGTCGACGGCGGCGCGGCGGCCACGCTGGTCCGAGTGCGAAGGCGCCACGACGGCGTGGCGGCCGGTCGACTCGGAGGCAGGCGCTTCGAAGTAGCCCGAGGAGTACTCGGTGGCAGGTGCCTGGTGGCGCTCGGCGGGGTGCGAATCCGGTGCGACAGCACGGGTGTACTCCGTCGGATAGTCCACGTCAGCAGCAGGCAGCTGGTGGTAGCCAGCGGAATACGGCTCAGCGTGCTGGTACCCCGAGGCGTAAGGATCCGAAGCGGAAGCCTGGTGGTACCCCGATGCGTAAGCATCCGCAGTAGGAGTCGGCTGGTACCCCGACGCGTAAGCATCCGAAGCCGGCACCTGGTGATAACCCGAGGCGTACGCGGCATCCGAAGCAGGCGTCCGCTCGTAGCCGGCGGACTCCGGAACAGGCTGGTACCCCGACGCATGAGCAGCATCCTGCTCGTACCCGGCCCCACCAGCCGGCTCCTCCACCGCAGCCAAATGCCGCCGCTCCGGAGCCTGGTAATAAGCCGAGTCCTCCGGAACCTGACGGTCCTCGTGCGTCAAGTACGACTCGGCGTCGTAGTACCCCGAGGAGGTCCCGGTCTCCTCCCAGTACCCCGACTCGCCGTCCTCGACCCACTCGTACCCGTCATCGTCGTAGTAATCAGAAGACGAAGAAGACGAAGACCCGGGAGAAGCAGGAACAGGAGCAACCGGACGAACAGGCGCAGGCGGCGGCACAGCGGAAGCAGCCGGCCGCCGGTGCGGCAGCATCGTCTTCAGCGTGCTCAGCTCGAAATGGCTCGGCGAGTCCACGCCTTCGCGGTCGGTGCCCTTGTGCAGCGCGTCCCAGGCGCCCGTGTCCTGCTCGCCGAAGCCGGAGATCCTCATGTACTAACCACGCACCCCGCCCTGGAGCTGGGCGCGCAGTTCGGGCGTGATCTGCTGGCCGACGCGCTCCACGAGCAGCGTCATCTCGTACGCGACCGTGCCGATGTCGCACGTGGGGGCGGCCAGCACGGCCAGCGACGACCCGTCGGACACCGACATCAGGAACAGGTACCCGAGCTCCATCTCGACCACGGTCTGGTTCACACCACCGGCCTCGAAGCACCGTGCGGCGCCCTGAGTGAGGCTCACGAGGCCCGACGCGACGGCCGAGAGCTGCTCGGCGCGCTCCTGCGGCAGACCTTCCGACGGCGCGAGCAGGAGACCGTCAGCCGACACCAGCACGGCGTGGGCGGCGCCGGCCACCCGGCGCACGAAATCCGTGATCAGCCAGCTGAACGTGCCCTGGCCTTCCTGGCCGGAAACGGTCACTGTCCCTCCAAACTGGTCGAACACCGCCGAACACCGCCATGATCGCCGAGCGGGCGTGAAGAACCCGTTCCAGCGTATTCACCCGCCCGACACTGTCGAGCCCGCGTCGGGCGAGCGCCCGTGCACTGTGCGTACTCATACGCACGCGCATCGCGCGAACCCATACGGGACCACGCATACGTGGGTCACTCGGTGGTGGCGCCGGCAACTGTGCGCAGCGGGGTGTCTGCGCAGGTCACCGGCCGTTCGGCTGCCCGTTCGGGCCTTGCCGGCCCCGACCGTACCGAAGAGCGAGCGGGGAGCCCTACCCCGGTCGGAGGCACCACTCCCCGAAGCGGGTGAAGCACGTGGAGTTCACTCCAACGGCCGCACCCGGTTTCGGGTACTCGGGTTCTAGCCTGCCCTCAGTGCCGTGTCGTGAGCGATGGCGTGCTGCACGACCGAGATCAGCACCTGCTTGGCGGAGTCACGCTCGCGCGCGTCGCAGGCCATGATCGGCACCGACGGGGAGATCGTCAGCGCGTGCCGCACGTCTTCGATCTGGTGGTGCAGCAACCGGTCGAAGCAGTTGATCGCGACCACGTACGGCAGTTTCCGGTTCTCGAAGAAGTCGATGGACGGGAACGCGTCGGCGAGCCGCCGCGTGTCCACCAGCACCACGGCGCCGATCGCACCGACGGCGAGGTCGTCCCACATGAACCAGAACCGGTGCTGGCCCGGCGTGCCGAACACGTACAGCACGAGGTCCGAGTCGAGCGAGATCCGGCCGAAGTCCATGGCGACCGTGGTGGTCGTCTTGTTCGGCGTGGCCGAAGTGTCGTCGTGGCCGACACTCGCCTCGGTCATCATGGCCTCGGTGGTCAGCGGGTCGATCTCCGAAATCGCCCCGACCATTGTCGTCTTGCCCGAACCGAACCCACCCGCGACCACGATCTTGGCCGACGAGGTCGGACCTGTCACCTGCGGTGTGTTCGCGTCGGAGTCAAATTCTCCGAAGCCCACTGAGCACCCTTTCCATGAACTCGATACTGGGGCGGTCGCCCGAGGTCGTGCTGCTGCTCGTGTGCACCAGCACCAGTCCGAGACCCGCCACGTCACCAATGAGCACCCGCACGACGCCGAGCGGCAGGCGCAGCAGCGCCGCCACCTCGGCCACCGACCGGGTGTCGATGCACAGATCGCAGATGGACCGGTGCTCGGGCACGCGCACGCGGTCGAGCACGCGCCCCTGCTCGCTGGTCGAGACCAGTGCCTCGATCGCGAGGTCGTAGGTCGGCTTCGTCCGGCCGCGCGTGCGGAAGTACGGGCGCACGAGCCCGGACGTCTCCACCTCGGCCACCGGAGGTTCGTCCACGTACTCGCCCGCGGCCTGCTGCGGCAGGGCTTCGGCGAGCTCATTGGACGACGGTCCCGGCGAGCCGTCGCGCTGCGCGCTGAACGCCGCGAACTCCGCGGAGTCGTACAGCGGCCCGCTCGCGCCGCCGAACAGTTCGGCGCCCGGACCACCCAGGAGGCGGTCGCGGTACTCGCCGGTGATCGGCTGCTGCCCGGCGTTTGAGTCCGTCAGCCAGTTCGGCGGCTCCCGCACCGGGTCCGCGTCGGATCCCGTGGCGCGCCGGGCGCGCCACTCGCGGTCCACTCGATCCCGGAAGGACTTCCAGTCCTCCCGGCCATCGCCGGCCTCGGCCCAACCGCCGGTGAAATCGTCACCGAGCCGGCCATCGCCCCTCAAGCGCCCGTCGTCCACGGTCTGCTCCTGAAGTTCCCGATCCGCCTAGCGGCGGATCGCAGCGCCCTGCAGTTGCGCGCGCATTTCCGGCGTCAGCTGCTGGCCGA
The DNA here is from genome assembly GCF_040682095.1 of Amycolatopsis sp. NPDC051372. Taxonomy (NCBI): domain Bacteria; kingdom Bacillati; phylum Actinomycetota; class Actinomycetes; order Pseudonocardiales; family Pseudonocardiaceae; genus Amycolatopsis; species Amycolatopsis sp. NPDC051372. The sequence continues at coordinate 48,460 of NZ_JBFBAF010000018.1, read as the reverse complement.
CTCGTTCGACCAGCAACGTCATCTCGTATACGACGAGACCGATGTCGCTGTCCGGCGCGCCCAGCACCGCGAGGCACGAGCCGTCGGAGACCGACATCAGGAAGAGGAAGCCGTTGGCCATCTCGACCACGGTCTGCGCGACCGGGCCGCCTTCGAACACCTTCGCCGCGCCGCGCGCCAAGCTGGTCAGCCCGGAGGCGACCGCCGCCAGCTGGTCGGCCCGGTCCTTCGGCAGCCCCCGCGAAGCCGCGAGCAGGAGCCCGTCGGCCGAAACGACCACCGCGTGGGCCGCGCCCGGAACCCGGTGGACGAAGTCCGTGATCAGCCACGCGAAGCTGCCCGCCACGCCGCCGCCGGCCCTGCCGTTCGGCTGCGCCGAGCCGCCCCCCGGCTGCACTGCACCCGCCCGTGTCACTGTCGCTCCTCACTGCTGTCGCTCACATACCCGGACCCGGTGACTCGTACGCCTTCGTCGTCGAGCCGGGCTTCGTCGGCCGGCCGTTCCTTCAAACTGTGCCGTCCGGAGGTGTACCCACGCTGGAAGCTTGCCATCCTGTTGCGGGCCGCGGCGGCCGAGCGGGTGATAGCACCCGTTCCGGGCAGACCGGAAGTCGCGTCGGTGAACGAATTGTGCTGGTCATTCGGTGCGGAGTCACCGCCGATCGAGCCCGGCACGAGGTACGCGTTGGGCACCCGCTTGGGCAGGCCCGCCGGCGTGATCTCCTCGGCCTTCTTCTCCAGCAGCGACTGCGCGGCCTGCCAGCCCTCGTCCGACGCGCTGCTCCAGCCGTCGTCGGAACCGGGGTAGAGAGGCGTTGCTTCGATCGGCTCCTCCTCACGGCTGTCGAAGGCGCCGCCGATCCCGGCCGGCTCCTCAGCCGCCACCGAGGCAGCCGAGGATCCGTTGGCCGCTGCGGCCTCGCGGGCCCCGGCGGCTTCCGGTTCGACCGGAGCCTCGGCCAGAGCCGCTTCGGCTGCCGGGGCGCCGAGCTCGTCGGCCGCACCGGGTTCGCCGTCGTCGCTGCCCTCGCTGAACCACCGCGAAAGCACCGACTGGTAGATCGGCAGGCGCCGCGTGGGCACGTCGTCCTCGAGGGCCGACGCGCCGTCGTCCACGGCCGGCTCCTGCCGCTGCGGCTCCTCCGGCGCGACGTACTTCGGTTCGCGCTTCGGGAGCACCAGCGGCGGGAACTGGGTCTCCGCCAGGCTCGCACCATCCCCGTTGGGCTGCTGGGTGAGCGGGGCGAGATCCTCCGCCGTCGGCCACGCCGGCGCCTCGGGCAGCGACGCCTCCGGGCTCAGGAACGGCCCGGCAGCGCGGTTTCCGGCCACGAGGTCGTCGAGGCTGATCGGCTGGTCGAGCGGCACGAGGCCACCGTTGGACTGCGCCGGCACGGCCGGTGCGGGCGGAGCCGCGGGCGGTGCCGAAGGGAGCGGTGGCGTCGAGTCGAACTGCGAGTCGAACTGGTCGAACTGCTGCCGGTTGACCGGCGGCAGGCTCGGGTGCGAGACCTCGTTGCGGTTCAGCGGCGGCGGCGTGTGGCGCGGCATGGGGTTGGCCACGCGCAGCTGCGTGAGCAGCTCGGCCGGCACCACCACGCGGGCGATCACGCCGCCCTCGATGTCCTCGTTCTCGCGCAGCCGCACCTCGATGCCGTGGCGCTGGGCCAGGCGCGCGACCACGTACAGACCCATTCGCCGCGTCACCGACACGTCGAGGTCCGGCGGGTCGGCCAGGCGCTGGTTGACCTCGGCGAGGCGGTCCTCCGTCATACCGACGCCGTGGTCGGTGATCTGGATGGCCAGCGCCTTCTTGCGCGTGACGACCGCCCGCACTGTGACCTTCGTCTCCGGCTCGGAGAAGTAGGTCGCATTGTCGAGCAGTTCGGCGAGCACGTGCACGAGGTCGTGGATCGCGAGGCCCTGCACGGCGACCTCGGGGACGATGCCGACCTCGATGCGGGCGTACTGCTCGATCTCCGACACCGCGGCGCCGATCACGTCGGCCGCCGGCACCGGCTTGGGCACGGACTTCGCCAGGCCGGCGCCCGAGAGCACCAGCAGCGATTCACCGTTGCGCCGCAACCGGGTGGCGAGGTGGTCGAGCTCGAACAGGCTCGCCAAGTGGTCCGGGTCCTGCTCGTCGGCCTCGAGCCGGTCGATCACACCGAGCTGGCGTTCCACCAGCCGCTGCGACCGCCGCGAGAGGTTCACGAAGATGCCGTTGACGTTCTCGCGCAGCAGAGCCTGTTCGGCGGCCATCTTCACGGCCTGGCCGTGGACCACGTCGAACGAGCGCGCCACTTCACCGATCTCGTCGCGTGAGGTCACCGGCACCGGGTCGACGGCCTTCTTGGAGGCGTTGACCGGATCCGGATCGTCCAGAATGGACTGAACCGTCTCCGGCAGCCTCGTGTAGGCCACGTCGAGCGCCGTGGTCCGCAGCACGCGCAGCGGCCGCAGCATCAGGCGGGCGATCACGAGCATGAGGATCAGCGCCGCGATGAGGGCCGCGAGCACGATCACACCGCCGACCCACGCCGAGCGCACGGCCGAGCTGGCCAGGTCGTCGGCTTGGGTTCGCAGCTGCGTGAGCAGGTTCGTCTCGACCGCGCGCATCTTGTCGGAGGCGACGGTGCTGTCCTGCCCGAGCTGCGTCGGGTCGATGTTGAGCGCTTCGCCTTGCTGCGCGAAGGAGAACGCCTGCGTCTGGATGCGGCGCCGGTCGTCGACCTCCGGGCCCGAGACCGTGTCGGAGTACAGCTGCACCTGGTCGTCGGTGGCGTTCGCGAGGAACGCCGCGATCGACGCGTCGCCACTGGCTTCGGCGGCGCGCGTCTCGTCGAGGAGGTCGCCGGGGAAACCGTTGCGGAAGGCCGCGATCTCCAGGGCCGTGTCGCCGCGGAGCGTGAACTCCTTGGCCTCGCTGATGGCCTGCGTGCTGTTGCCCAGGCGCAGCAGGTCCCGGTCGGTGACCGCGGTGGTCACCTCGCGGCCCAGCTGGATCAGCGAGTTGAGGATCGAGGAGTAGGTGTCCAGCACCGCGACGTCCGAGTAGGAAGAGGAGCCCACGGCCGCGCGCAACGGGCGCAGCGCGTCGAGGCGCTGGATTCCGCGGGCGTACCGATCAGCGGTGGCCTGGTCATCGGGATTCAAGTTGACCAACGAGTTGCGCAGGTCCTCGACGTCGTGGTCGACCTTCGCGATCTGCGCGTCGAGCCCGGTCTGGCGCAGCGCGTCGCCGGAGGAGATCCGGGCGACGGCGAGGCTGCGCTCGCCCTGCAGGTCGTGGATGACCGCGGTCACCTTGCCCGCGAACGCGACCTGGTCCGCGGTGTGGCCGAGCTGCACGGCCTGCTGCGCGTCGTCCGCCACCCGCAACGCGCCGAGCACCAGCGCGGTGAGCGTCGGGATGATCAGGATCAGGGCGAGCTTCGAGCGAAGCCGCCAGTTGTTCAGCGCGAAGACCGAACCCCGTCGTGCGGGATTCGCCCCGCTTTCGCGCGCAGGGGCCCCTCCCACCCCCGCGGTGTCTTCGTTCGGCACCGCCGCATCACCATCTTCGTCCGGGCCCGAGGGACCTTGTGAGTTGAAGCCTGCCGTGCCCGCGACCACTACCCGCACGCTCCCGGCAGGCCGCCCGGCACCTCAGCGGCCCGGTCGGCCTGGGCCATTACACCCTTTCGGGGTAAAAGATCCACTTCCAGGTGCGGTTTCGCGCCGCCCTGGACGCGGAATCGGTTCAGTACTTGCATGGCGTTCGGTCCCCGCACTGGTCGATCACTGGTCCATTAGGCCTAAGCCACCAGTTCGCCGACGAGCGTCGGCCTGTGCAGAGTGCCTCTCAGCGAGGCTGACTCTCACTACATCGGTGGTCCACACCTCACACTGCCGGAGCAGAGGGTAGCGAACGACTCGGTGATTTGTAACCCTCTTGACAGCCGATCCAGAACACCCAAGTAGCGGATCAAGCCGATTCGTAGTTGGCTCCGACGTGCCGGATGATCTTCAACTCGACCACCTCGATCCCCTGATCGAGTGATTCGCGCCACTGTCGGACCGTTGATGAACACCCATTGTGATGGATGCGGCGCTTCTCTACAGTAGCCGCGTGACTCCGGACAATGAGCCACACCCACCAAACCCAGCACGGTCAACACCCATGTGACCTCATTCTCCAAGGAGTGGCATTGTTTGAAACAGCCGGGAGCAGCCAGGCAAGACTCGGGCGCCGTGGCTTCCTCTCCCTCGCCCTGGCGAGCGGCGTCGCACTGACCGCGAGCGGCTGCGGCCTGCTCGGGGGTTCGGACGACTCGGGCAGCACCAACGGCGCGTCGGGACTCGAGAAGACGAAGATCAAGGTCTCGATCATGCCGACGATCGACGTCGCGCCGTTCCACCTCGCCGTGCAGAACGGCTACTTCAAGGACGAAGGCCTCGAGGTCGAGTCCGTCGACGCCGCCAGCGGTGACGCGTCCGTGACGAAGCTCCTGTCCGGAGAGGTCGACGTCGCGTACGCGAGCTACACGCCGTTCTTCATCGCGAAGAGCAAGGGCAACGCAGACATCAAGTTCGTGTCCGACGCCTCCTCGGCCGGCCCGAAGAGCACCGAGATCGTGGCCATGCCCAACGGCTCGGTGAAGAGCGTGCGCGACCTGGCGGGCAAGAAGATCGCCATCACCGCGCAGAACACCATTTGCGACACCCTGACCAAGTCCGTGATGCGCGACAACGGCGTGGACTTCTCCAAGGTGCAGTGGGTTTCCCTGCCGTTCCCGAGCATCGGCGCGGCCGTGAAGCGCGGCGACGTGGACGCGGGCTTCCTCACGGAGCCGTTCATCACCGGCTCGGCGAAGACCAACGGCACCGTCCCGATCATCGACACCGCGACCGGTGCCACGCAGGACTTCCCGACCGCGGGCTACGGCTCGCTGGGCAAGTTCACCTCGTCGAGCCCGAAGACCGTGGCGGCGTTCCAGCGGGCGATGCTGCGCGCCACCAAGGAATCCGCGGACCGCTCGAAGATCGAGCCGCTGATGGTGCAGTTCTCGAAGGTCGACGAGGCCACCGCCTCGCTCACCGCGCTGCTCACCTTCCAGTCCACTCTGGACGCCCGTCGTCTGCAGCGCGTGCCGGACCTGCTGCAGCAGTTCGGGTCGATCCCGGCCAAGATCGACGTCGCGCAGATGATCGTGGCGCAGCCGAGCGCCTCCTGACGTGCGAATCGTTCGGAACCTGGTCGGCCTGCTCGGCTTCCTCCTGATCTGGGAGGTCGCCGTGCGGGCCGGCCTGATCGACCAGAACGACGTGCCGCCGCCCACGGTGGTGTTCGCGCGCATCGGCGAGCTGTTCGGCGACACCGAGTTCGTGCGTGATGTGATCGCGTCGGTGCTGGCGTGGCTGATCGCGATGGCCGTGTCCATCGCTGTCGCAGTGCCGGCCGGGCTGCTGCTCGGCAGCGTCCGCTGGCTGCGCGACGCGACCAAGGCGATCGTCGAATTCCTGCGGCCCATCCCGTCGGTGGCGTGGATCCCGCTGATCCTGATCGTGGTCGGCGGCGGGCCCGAGTCGAAGATCCTGCTCGCGGTCTACGCGGCGGTGTGGCCGATCCTGTTCAACACCATCTACGCGATGGCCGAGATCGACCCGGTGCTGATCGAGACCGCGCGCTCCTACGGCACGCCGAAGTCGCGGCTGCTGACCTCGGTGGCACTGCCGCACGCGGCGCCGTTCGTGTTCACCGGCATCCGGATGTCGGCGGCGATCTCGCTGATCCTGGTGATCAGCACGGAGTTCCTCGCCGGCGCGAAGCTGGGCATCGGGCAGTTCGTGCTCGAGGCGTCCTCCGGCTCCGGGCGGATGGACCTGGTGCTCGCGGGCACCGTCGTGGCCGGGGTGCTGGGTTTCCTCGCCAACGAAGGGCTCGAACGGCTGGGCAAGCGGCTGTTCCGCTGGAGCAGCAACGACGAAGGGGACGTCGCGTGACCGTCGTCGGCAAACCGGTAAGCGCCGCGCGCGGCCGCGTGAGCCGCGGCCTGAGCGGCTTCGCGCGCAAGTGGCTGCTGTTCGTGGTGCTCGTGGTGATCTGGCAGGTCATCACGCAGTTCACGGAAAGCGTGTTCTTCCCGCCGCCCACCAAGATCGTCGCGGCGGCGGTGAAGCTGTGGTTCTCCGGCCCGGCTTCGCACGTCTTCCTCGGCCAGGCGGTGTTCGACCACGTCCTGCCCAGCCTCGCGCGGGTGCTCGGCGGCTGGCTGCTCTCGGTGGTGCTGGGTGTCGCACTGGGAACAGCGCTCGGGCGCTCGAAGACCGGCATGGACTACGTGGGCCCGCTGTTCGCCTTCTTCCGCGCGATCCCGCCGCCCGCGCTGGTTCCGGTGTTCATCGTGTTGTTCCACATCGGACCGGGCATGCAGATCGCCACGATCATCTTCGGTTCGGTGTGGCCGATCGTGATGAACACGGTGGACGGCGTGCGTTCGGTCGACAAGGTGAAGGTGGAGACCGCGCGGGCGTTCCGCACGCCGCGGTTCTACTGGATCACCACGGTCGTGCTGCCGGCCGCGATGCCGAAGATCTTCGCGGGTCTGCGGCTCTCGCTGTCGATCTCGCTGATCCTCATGGCGATCTCGGAGCTCGTCGGCTCGCTCAACGGCATCGGCTACGCGCTGATCGCCGCCCAGCGCGCGTACGACTTCGACCAGATGTGGGCGTGGATCGTACTGCTGGGCATCCTGGGTTACGGGTTCAACGCGGGCCTGCTCGCCGTCGAGCGCCGGGTGCTCAAGTGGCAGCCCGGCCGTCACTAGAACTTTCCGGAAGGTAGTCAGAATGTCGACCATGCTCGAGGTCTCCGACCTCAGCCACCGCTACGGCACGGGCGACAAGGCGCACGTCGCCGTGAACGACCTGTCGTTCACCGTCGAGGCGGGCCAGCTGGCGTGCATCGTCGGCCCTTCGGGGTGCGGCAAGTCGACGCTGCTGCGCGCGATCGCGGGCCTGCTGCCGCCGTCTTCGGGCACCGTGAGCCTGCACGGCGACCTGGTCACCGGCGTGCCCGACGACCTCGCCGTGGTGTTCCAGGACTACAGCCGCTCGCTGTTCCCGTGGCTGACGGTGGGGAAGAACGTCGAGTTCCCTTTGCGCTGGACCAAACTCGAAAAGGCCGAGCGGCGCAAGCGGGCCGCCGCGGCTCTGTCGGCTGTCGGTCTGGACGGGGTTGGGGCGAAGTTCCCCTGGCAGCTTTCGGGCGGGATGCAGCAGCGCGTGTCGATCGCGCGGGCGCTGGCTTCGCGGCCGGCACTGCTGATCATGGACGAGCCCTTCGCCTCCGTCGACGCGCAGACGCGCTTCGAGCTGGAGGACCTGCTGCGGCGCGTGCAGCGCGAGCAGGGCACCACGGTCCTGCTGGTGACGCACGACATCGACGAGAGCGTGTACCTGGGCGACCGGGTGCTGGTGCTGTCGAAGTCGCCGGCGTCGATCGTCGCCGACCTACCCGTGGACCTGCCGGCGGAGCGGGACCAGATCACGACGCGGGAGTCTCCGGAGTTCGTGACGCTGCGCGGCGAGGTGGCTCGGTTGCTGCACGGGCCGGCTTCAGCGGCGGTGGCGGACGAAGCCGAGCGTGAGCTGGTGGAGTCCGAGGTTGCCGAAGAGGCCACGGTGAAGGCCGAAGCCAAGAGCTGAGGCTGTTCTTGCTGAACGGGGCACCCAGGCCTGGGTGCCCCGTTCTCGCGTCTCAGGCCTTCGCTCGCGAGTCCGGCCCGGTCTCGTCGGGGCCGATCTCCGGCAGCGTCCGCACGCCGAGCACGTTGGCGCCCACCAGCTTGCGCGTGGCGAGGTTGCCCATCGGCATGAACGTGCTCGCCTGCACGTCGCGCCACATCCGCTCGAACGGCAGCTTCTTCGTGTACGACATGCCGCCCAGCACGTCGACGAGGCGCTGCATCACCTGCACGGCGTTGTTGGCCGCCACGTACTTCACGACGGCGCAGCGGGCCACTCCGTCCTGCACGTCGCCGGTGAAGAGGCGCCGTGACATCACGTCTTCGGCGTGGCCGCGGATCAGCGCCCGCGAGCTGTCGAGGAGGATCTGGCACTCGCCGATCACGTCCTGCAGCACCGGGTCGCCCGTCTTGCCGCGCTTGCGCAGCGAGCGGACGGTCCAGTCGAGCGCACCGGCCGCGACTCCCGTGTAGACGGCCGAGAACGCCGGCATCGCCCACGACCACACGGTTTCCAGTACCCGCGCGTCGAGGTGCTTGACCGGCAGCGAGTGGACGACGGCGCTGTCCTCGACGAACACCTTGGTGAGCTCGACGTCGTTGCTCTGCGTGCCGCGCATTCCCATGGTGTCCCAGGTCTGGTGGATCCGGACCCCGGGCTGGTCGAGGGCGATCTGGCACAGCAGCAGCCGCGGGCCGCCTTCGGCGTCTTCGTAACGCGCGGTGGTGGAGCAGTGCGTGGCCACGGCCGTGTTGGTGGCGAAGCTCTTGCGGCCTGTGAGCTCGAACCCGCCCTCGACGCGGACGGCCTCGGTGTTCGAGTCCGTCATGTCGTTGCGCAGGCCCGTTTCGCTGGTCACCGACGCCCAGATCAGCCGGCCCTCAGCCGCTTTCGTGAGCAACTCGGCCAGGCGCGGCGACTGCGTGCGCCGCCAGACGCTCGCCCACTGCCCCAGCGGCGAAAGGTGCATCGTGAACGCCAGCGCGGTGGCGCCGTCGCCCATCGCCAGCCGCTCCAGCACAGGCAGGATCTCCGGCAGACCCGCGCCGAAGCCGCCCAGCTCCTCCGGCACGGACAGGCGCAGGAAACCCGCTTCCCGCAGGTCGTCGTAGTTCTCGTGAGGGAAGGAGTTCTCGCGGTCGTGCAGGCTGGCGCGCTCGGCGAAGACATCGGCGAGCTTGCCGGCCTGTGCGACGAGTTCCTGCTGTCCGGGATTCAGTAGAGGCTGCACCCGGTCATCCAAACAGCGTCACCCGGTCGGGTCAATCGCGAAGATCAATACAGTTTCTGCGGGTTCGGGTCCACCTTGACGTGCACGAGCGCGGGACCGTTTTCGGCGAGAGCTTCCGCAAGCGCGTCGCGCAGGTCGGCGCCTTCCTCCACGGTCCGCGCCGGCACGCCCATGCTCTGCGCGAGCTGGGCGAAGTCGATGCCGCCGAGCTCGGTGCCCGGCACCTTCTTGCCACCGGCCGACTCGCCGAGGATCCGCACGGCCGCGTACTGCGCGTTGTCCAGCACCACGAAGGTGACCGGCACGTTCTCGCGCGCGGCCGTCCACAGTGCCTGCACGCAGTACATGCTGGAGCCGTCGCCGAGGATCGCGACGACCTTGCGGTCGGGCCGCCCCAGCGCCGCGCCGACGGCCGCCGGGAGGCCGTAACCGAGCGTGCCGCTCGCGACCGTGAGGAACCCCGTGTCGGTGGACGTGATCGGCAGGTGGTCGTGGAGGCAGTTGCGGTGGCTCGGCGTCTCCTCGACGACGATCGCGTTGTCCGGCAACAGCTCCGCGACGGTGGCGTAGGCGAAGTCCGGCGAGATCGGCGTGGTTTCGGCGGGCTTGGCGGACTTTGCTTGCCGGGCTGGGATTTCCCGGCTCTTCGCGGTGACTTCTTGGGCGAGCGCCTGGATTGCCAGCTTCGGCGTGGAGCGGATGCCGGTGCCGTTGCCCGCCCGGGCGAGGATCTGCTCGTCGTCGCTCACGAGGTACAGCGGCGGCAGCGGCTCCTCCGGCTCGCCGCGGTACACGTGGTAGGTGAACGCGGGCGCGCCCAACACCACCACGACGTCGTGCTCGCGCAGCGCCTCGGCCACCGCCTTGCGCTCGGGCTGCAGGAAGCCGAGGAACAGGTCGTGGTCCTCGGGGAACGAGCACCGCGACGACATCGGCGCGGCCCAGACCCCGGCCTTGAGCTTCTCGGCGAGCGCGACCACGTCCGGCACGGCGCCGTCCCCGTCCACACTGGCACCGACGACGAGGGCCGGGTTTTCCGCGTGGTCCAGGACTTTCGCGAGCTCCTGCAGCGCCGCGGGGTCGGGCGCGAAGCTCTGTGTCCTGCTGCCGACGGGCAGCGGCATGGTCGCCTCGGCGTCCCAGTCGTCCACGGGCACCGAGACGAACACCGGACCCTGCGGCGCCTGTGTCGCGATGTAGTAGGCGTGCGCGATCGCGGCCGGCACGTCCTGCGCCCGCGCCGGCTCGATGCTCCACTTCACGTAGGGCTTCGGGAAGTTCGCCGCTTCGACGGCCCCCAGGAACGGCTCGTCCGGCAGCAGCGAACGCGTCTGCTGCCCCGCCAGCACGATCAGTGGCGCCCGGTCGCGGAAGGCGGTGAACACGTGGCCCAGCGAATGGCCCACGCCACCCGCCGAGTGCAGGTTCACGAGCACCGGCCGGCGCGTCGCCTGCGCGTACCCGTCCGCCATCGCCACCACGGCCGACTCCTGCAGCCCGAGGACGTAGGTGAAGTCGTCGGGCCACTCGGTCAAGAACGCGATCTCCGTGGTGCCGGGGTTGCCGAACACCGTGGTCAGGCCGAGGTTCCGGAGCAGTTCCCGCGTGGCGTCGCGAATCGTGCGCATGATCCGGAGGTTATCCCGGCTCCCGGCGCGTTGTCTCACCCACCCGAGTGAACGTTGCGGGTGGTGTTCCCGGCCGGGAACGCCGGTCAGCGCGTGCCACTCACGTAGAGCACGTTGCTCAGGCGCAGGGAGTCGTCGTCGAGGGGCAGGCCGTTGGTGGAGAGGAGTTCCGCGATGGTGGCGCCGCTCAGCTCCCAGCCTCGACTGGTCAGGTAGGGACCCGCTTCGTTGCGCGCGCCGTAGTAACGCACCTTCGCCATGTCGGTGTCGAAACCATGCTCACGCCAGCGTTGTGCGATCTGGTTCAAGCCGGCTTTGGTCTTCTCTTCGTCACCCGGTTTCGGGTTGGGCCGGCTCTCGGTGGCCACGCGGCTGCCCGGCGCGCTGAGCTCGGTGATGGTGTCCAGCAGCCGGTCCTGCGCCTCCGGCGGCAGGTACCCCAGCAGGCCCTCGGCGCTCCACGCGGTCTTTTCGGTCGCGTCGAACCCCTTGCCCCGCAGCGCGGCCGGCCAATCCTCCCGCAGATCAACCCCGACGACTCGGCGCTCCGCGGTCGGCTCCGCGCCGAGTTCGCCCAGGGCCCGGGTCTTGAACTCGATGACCTCGGGCTGGTCGAGCTCGTACACGACCGTTTCGGATGGCCACGGCAGCCGATAGGCGCGCGAATCCAGGCCGGCGGCCAGGATCACGGCTTGCTTGATGCCCGCTTTGGTCGCTTCTCGGAAGAAATCGTCGTAGAACTTCCCGCGCACCTTGGCGACCTCGATCGCCACCCGCCCGACCAGGTCTCCCGGCGGCTCTTCGCCACTCGCCAGCCGCGTCAGCAGGTCGATGCCCACCGCCCGCACAAGCGGCTCGGCGAACGGATCCGCGAACAGTGCGCTGCCCTCGCGCGTCGCGATCGCCCTCGCCGCCGCGGCCATGGTCGCTGTCGCGCCCACGCTGGACGCGAGGTCCCAGGTGTCTCCGTCTCTCCGGGTGGAAGTCATGCGCCGCCTTTGCCTTTCCGTTAACCCACAAGCCTTCTCTTGCACCGGGGGCAGCCACCCGCCGACACAAACCCCCGCCCTCCCTAGGGGGCGCGCCCATGTCCAGCCTATCGGCCACCCCCGACAAAAACCGGGCCGCAAGCGGTTGAGGCATCGAGTTGTCCACAACTCGCGATCGCTGTGGACAGCTGGGTCACAGTCGGCGGTCAGCCCAGCGGAACGCGGCAACCTTCGAGCCCTCCTTTCGGGCCTGGTGTCGCCCGCCGTAAACAGCGAAGCGGGGCCCCTCCCAACCGGAAAGGGCCCCGCCGCAACGAAAAGAAGGAAACTCAGCCGATCAGACCCGAAAGCCCAGTGCCCTTGAACGAGCCCCAGCCAGTCACCTGGTCATAACCCGTACCGGCCGTGAAACCGGTGGTGCCGTTGAAGGTGTTGTTGCCGGTGGTCACGTCGTGGAAGCCCGTGGAGTACGAGGAACCGTTACCGATGCCGTAGAAGGTCGGGTTCAGGTTGCCGAGCGAGCCGCCGTGGACCTGGTTCTGCAGGGCGGTGAAGGCGGCCCACAGCGGGGCCGCGCCGGAGGTGCCCCAGACGTTGCCGCTGCTGCCCTCGCTGACGATGGTGTACGCGGAGCCCGAAGCGGCGTCGCCGGCCACGTCGGGGACCTTGCGCTTCGTGGTGCTCTGGTGCGACTGCCAGGACGGCGCGTTGAACAGCGTCGAGATGCCGCCGCCGCCGGCGCCGGCCGAGGCGCCGTCGTTCCAGGCCTTCTCGCTGCTGTAGGCGTTGGTCGAAGTCACGGTGAGCTGGGTGCCGCCGACGCCGGTGACGTTGGGGCTCGACGCCGGGAAGTCGACGGCCTTCGACAGGCTGCCGGTCTGGCGGGCGCAGTCGGTGGTGCCGTCGTCGCCCGCGGCGGCGAAGTACGTGATGCCCTCGGCGGTGCCGGAGGCGATCGCGTTGTTCACGCTGTTGGCGGCCGACGAACCCTCGGCCGGCTCGCACGAGCCCCACGAGATGGAGACGACGTTGACCCGCGCGTCCGACGCGATCTTCTGGTACATCGCCAGCTCGCCGGCGTTGGAGTTCGGGGCCTCGTAGACGTACGAGCTCACCTTCGACGCGAGCGCGTGCACGACCTCGATGTCCAGGTCGACCTCGACCTCGCCGTCGCCCGGGCTCGAGTCGTAGTTGGCGCCGCTCACCGGGACGGTGGTGACAGTGCCGCCGGACAGGCCGTACTTCGAGTCGTAGCTGGTGATGTCGGACTTGCGGTAGCCGTCGAACTCGACGAAGCCGACGTTCACGCCCGAGCCCGTGGCCGAGAGGCCGCTGGTGGAGTACGCGGTCTTCAGGATGCTCGGCGTCACGGCCTTCACGACCTTCGGAGCGGCGGTGGTGGCCGAGTGCTCCTTCACGGCGTGGTTGTCGAGGCCGACCACGGCCTGCACCACCGAGGAAACGGACGCGGGCAGAGCGGGGGCGGAGTCGTTGGCGAAGAACTTGCGACCGTTGGTGGTGTCGGTGTAATTGCCGAGGCGGGTGTGGAATGTCGATTCAAGCTGTGCGGCCGAACCGGTGAACGTGATCGCCTGCCGGTTACCGGAAACCTCGATTCCCTTCGCGCCGTTTTGTTTCAGGAATGAAACGGCCTTCGCCACGTCGGCCTGCGTTGGGCCGAATGCCGTATTGAATTGCTCCGGAGTGAGGAAGTGGTGGTACTGCGGCGAGGCCGGGTTCTGGACGTCGGAGAGGAACTGCTGGAGGGCCTGCTGGTTGTGCAGCTTGAGCGACAGGGCGGCGTTGATCTGCTGACCAGCGTCGACGTCGCCACTGCGGGCGCTCGACGCGAGCGGCGCGGTGTTGGCGCTCATGGTGATCAAGGGATCGGCGTGGGCCACGCCGGCCAGGGAAAGGCACAGCAACGCCGGCAGCGGGACCGCTGCGGCGACGAGCTTGCGCAAGCGCATGGCAATTCCTCTCAAACGGTGGGGGACCTGGCCGAAACACATCGTGTCCCGACCCGGAAGGAGCATAAGCCGCCGAGGAACCTACTTTTGGCTGAGCTTTTCACAGTCCGTTTATGTTTCACGGGAGCAATTTCGCGACGTTTATGACAGTACCGATCGGTAACTCCCGTATTGCCGCTTTACTCGTTATTGACGCTTTTGTCGGATCCTTCGCCGGTTGCCCGATGAGCCTCCCCGGCCCTGGCCAGACGAGCCATCCACGGCTGGGATGGCGCCCAGGCCAACGCGCGGCACATCGAGCCCGACGACGGCAGCGTCGACGCTTTCGCTCGCGAACTCACCCGGGCCGGGAGGCCGAAGCGATTCGTCTGGCGGATCCGGGGGATACCTCTGGCCGCGCGGAATCCTCTGACGTCTTCGCGGAAGGCGCGAAAACACGCGAGTTCTCGAGGTCGTTTTGCATTGGACAATCCGGGCCCCGCAGAGCAGGCTTTCGTTCGGCCCGCAAAGCGTCCCCAGCCCCCGGTTGTCGAGCGTGCTCTCCCGTCGCGGCGCTCCGGTCCGGCGGCCCGCTCGACCTGGGAAACGATGTGGATGGCCACCGACGAGCGCGCGCCCTCGCCGCGTCCGGACAGCCGGCTCGTCGCGGCTGCCGTGGCGGGCAATCGCGCCGCGGTGGCCGAGCTCGTGAAATTCTTACGTCCCTTCGTGCTCCGTTATTGCCGCGGCCGGCTCGGCATGCGCGGAGCCGACGGGGGCGCCGAGGACTGCGCGCAGGAGGTGCTGCTCGCCGTGCTCGTGGAGCTGCCGCGCTACCGCTACGAGACCGACAGCTTCCTGCCGTTCGTGTTCGGCATCGCGGGCCACAAGGTCGCCGACGAATTCCGCCGCCGCTCCCGCAACCGCGCCGACCCGGTCGCCGACGCGGGCGACGAAGACAGCCCCGGCCCCGACGAGTTCGCCCAGACCGATTCCCGGCTGCAGATCGAGGAGTTGCTGGGCCACCTGCCGCCGGAGCAGCGCGAGCTGCTGACCCTGCGCGTCGTCCTCGGCTACTCGGCGGAGGAGACGGCGGCCGCGCTGGGCCTGCCGAGCGCCGTCGCCGTGCGCGTGAGCCAGCACCGGGCGCTCACGAAGCTGCGTCGCCTGATGCACAACGAGCCGGCGCCCAAAAAGAAGGACGACTGACCCGTCAGCGCCGGCTCCAAGTCCGGTGGTGCGAGAGCCTTCGGATCAGCCGCATACCCACCACAAGTGGGTGCGCCGCGATCGAGGAAACCCCTCGCCGATTCCTCGAGCGCACACCAAAGCTGATCCGCACGGCCATCACGCGCCTCCCCGCACCTGCCGGACCGGAACTGATTTCCGCCGGGGTCCAGGACGAAGCAACCGACGTTAGCGCCGAAACGCCGCCGTGCACTCCACCGACCGGTCGAAACGTTTCAGTGCACGGGCGGCGTTTGGAACAGCTCGCGCGCGCTCTCGGACCGGTTCACGACGTCGGCCGCCACCGCGCTCAGCTTGCGGCTGGTGCGCCGCGCGAACCGCCGCAGCAAGGCGAACGCCTCGTCCGTCTCCAGGTTCAGCCGCTCCGCGATGAACCCCTTCGCCTGTTCGATCACGACCCGGCTGCTCAACGCGGTCTGCAATTGCTCGACCAGCACCTCGTGCTGCTGGATCGTGCGCGCCTGCAGCAGGCCGATGGTCGCGACGTCGACCATCGCGCGCGCGATCCGCAGGCTTTCCTCCGACAGCTCGCCGGGGCCTACCGAGAAGAGGTTCAGCGCGCCGATCACCTCGGAGCGCAGCAGCATCGGCAGCGCATGCACCGCGCGGAACCCGTGCCCGAGCGCGGCCACGGCGAACGACGGCCAGCTCCCGGTGTCGCGAGCCAGGTCGGGAACGGTCACGGAGCTACGCTGCCGGTATGCGTCGAGACAAGGTCCTTCGTCTCGCTGGAGCTGGAAGAGCTCCAGCATCCGTACCTCCTCGTTCGAACTCGCGACGAGCTGCAGGTCACCGGCCGGGCCGGCGACGAGGAGCCCCGCTGCGTCGATCGGCAGCAGCTCCACGCTGCGCGCCGTCAGCAGGTGCAGGAAGTCGATCACATCGAAGTCGTCCGTGAGCGTGTCCGCCAATTCGACGAACGTGTCGACCAGGCGTCCGTCAATCACCGGCACCATCTCCCACCACACCACGCCACGCACAACACGCGACCATCATCGGGTTCCCCCCTCGCGTTCGAACCTAAACCGTCTGGCCACTACATCTGCCGCAACTTCCGATAGGGGACGCTGCTCGGCGAACGCCCGCGCGCGCAGTGCGGCAAATGCGTCGTCGAGACTCACGTCGAGTTGCGCCGCGACCATGCCGGTGGCCTGGTGCACGTACGTGGATTTCAGCGAGAGGCCGACGGGTTCCGTATGCGCCGCACCGGACTGTTCATCAAGCAGGAGCAGGAGCATTAGTTCACCGTAGGCCAGCGCGTCGGCCAGCAGAACCGGTTCCAGCGGAGCTGGGTCCTTTCGGTGGAACACAAGTGTCCCGACATCGATGAGACCGACGCGCAATGGCAGCACGAACTGGGCGTGGACGCCCGCCTGCACGGCGAGCGGAGCGTACAACGGCCAGCGGCGCGACTGCTCGGCGCCGTCGAAGTCACCCACGAGTACCGGCGAACCGAGTTTGCGGGCACTGCGCATCGGTCCCTCCCCGACCGTGGTCTCGAGCTCGGCGAGCACTGCGGCGAGGTTGTCGGTCGCCACCCTCACTTCCTGTGTTCCCGGTCCGGTATTAACCAACAAACAGCCACCCTCAACACCGAGCCACGAGACCGCCGATCGGCACAAGATCGACACGTTGACATCGCTGCGCAGCCGCCGCGCCTGCTCATTGACCCGCTTCCAGGCACGAGAAAGTGCGGTCTCGTTGCTTCGCCCGTGCTGACTCGCCTCCACAGCCCGCGCTTTCGGCTCGATTACCCGGATGCCCCGGAGAACTGCCGAAACTTTAGCTCAGCCCCTGACCAATTCGGCCCACTCGCGAACGGCGGCGACACCTACGGGGGACCCCCAGCCATCCGGGCGAACGGCGCTGCCGACGTGGAACCCGCGGACGCCCCCGGCGCGCAAGAGGTGCACCTGCTGCGCTCTCAGGCCACCCCCGACGAGCAGTGCGGGGCCATCAGTCCGCCGCGCGAGCTGCTGCAACACCGACAGCCCGCTGCCGACACCGTGCGGGCTGCCCGCCGCCAGCACCGTGTCGCAGCCGAGCTCGGTGAGCACGTCGAATGCGGCGAGCGGGTTGTGCGCGCGGTCGATCGCGCGGTGAAAAGTCCAAGGCGAGCCGTCGATCTCCTTCAGCAGCGCTTGGCACGCGTCGATGTCGATCTCGTTGTCCTCGGTGAGGAACCCGAACACGAACTCGCGCGCACCGGCGGCCACAAGCTTGGCGGTGTCGGCGCGCAGCGCGTCGAGATCACCGGCCGCGAAACCGGCGCCACCACGCAGCATCACGCGCACCGGCAAGTCGGTGGCGGCGAGCACGTCGCGCACCGTCTGCTCCGAAGGCGTGAGCCCGTCCTGGGCCATGTCCGCGACCAGTTCGAGCCGGTCCGCCCCGCCTTCCTGAGCGCGCTGCGCGTCTTCCGGCCCCAGCGCGATCACTTCCAGCAGGGCGGTCTTCGAGCTCATGAGTCATCCGTTCGATCAGGTCGTGGGGTTCTCGTCCCCCCGGGCGTGGCGACCACGCCTGAACCCGCCTTGAAGGCTCGTCATCCGCTCGCGCACCGCTTCGGGGGAAAGCGAGAGTATCGGCCGCTGCTCGGGCACCTGCCCGGGGCTGGCCTCCATGCCGTCCTCGCCGTCTTCCCCGCCTGCGTTTTCGACATCGGAGACGCGCAGGAACGGCCAGGTTTCCTCGGCGCCGTCCTCCTGCGCCAGCTCGTCCGACGTCGGCCATTCCGGCGGGAAGGGGTTCTCGTCGGGGTCCGTGGTGGGGAACTGCTCGGCCGGGAACGCGGGTTCGGAGTAGCCGGGTTCCGGCGCGGCGCGGGCGTGACGCGCGGGTTGCTCGGGTTGTGGGAGGGCTTCCGGAGCTGGGGATTCCGGCACTGGTTCCGGCTGCGGTTCCGGCCGGCGTACCGGCTGCGGTGCGAGTCCGCGTTCCGGCTGCGGCGCGAGTACCGGCTGCGGTGCGGGTGCCGGCTGCGGTTCCGGCCGGCGTTCCGGCTGCGGTGCGGGTTCCGCCACCGGCAGCGGTTCCGGCGGCGCGGGCGCGCGTCCCTCGGGCGGCGGCGCGGCGGCGTCGAACCACCGCGACAACACGTCCCGGTAGGCGGGCATGCGTTCGGTGGGCGCGTCGAGATCGAGATGCGACCGGTCCTCGGGCGCCGGCCACGGCGTGCTCTCCACCACCGGCGCGCGCCGCGGCGGGCCGGGCTCCAGCACGGGAACGATCGGCGCCTCCGCGGGCGGCTCGGGTTCTTCTTCCTCGACGACGGGCGCCGCGACCAGCGGAGCGAGCGGCGGCAGCAGGTCCGGAGCCAGTTCAGGTTCGGCGGCGACGGGCGCGGGCGGCTCGGGCAGCGGCGGCGCGTCGACGATCAGTTGGGTGGGCACGAGCACCGTCGCGGTGATGCCGGTGCCTTCGGCCAGCCGCAGCGAGACGTCGATGTGGTGGCGCTGAGCCAGCGTCGCGACCACGTACAGGCCCATCCGGCGCGAGACCTCGACGTCGACGTCCGGCGGGTTGGCCAGGCGCGCGTTGGTGCGGTCGATCTCGGCCTGCGGCATGCCGGCGCCGCGGTCGGTGATCTCGATGCGCCAGCCGCCGTCTTCGGTTTCCGCGCTCTCGACGGTGACGCCTGCGCGCTCCGAGGAGTAGCGCGTGGCGTTCTCGAGCAGCTCGGACACCACGTGCACGAGGTCGTTCACGGCCTCGCCGCGCACCGCGAGCGTCGGCGCGGAGCCGAGCTCGATGCGCTGGTAATCCTCCACTTCGGACAGTGCGGCGCCCACGATCTCGTCGGCCACCACCGGCCCGCTGTCCTCGCGCACGAGGTCGGTGCCCGAGAGCACCAGCAGGTTCTCGCTGTTGCGGCGCATACGCGTGGCGAGGTGGTCGAGCTCGAACAGGCCCGCGAGCGTGTCCGGGTCCTGCTCACCGGCCTCCATACGGTCGAGCACGGACAGCTGTCGTTCGACGAGATCTTGGCTTCGCTGTGAGAGGTTGACGAACATCGAGTTGACGTTCTCGCGCAGCATCGCCTGCTCGGCCGCCAGCCGCACGGCCTCGCCGTGGACCGCGTCGAACGCGCGCGCGACCTGGCCCACCTCTTCGCGCGTGAACACCGGCACGGGCGCGACGGCCGCGCGGTGGCGCAGGTTCTCCGGCGCCGGATCGGGATCGGTCAACAGCCGCTGGACGGCCTCGGGCAGCCGGTGGTCGGCCACGTCCAGCGCCGTGCGCCGCAGCACGCGCAGCGGCCGCAGCAGCGAGCGCGCGATGACCACGGACAGGATGCCGGCCACGAGCAGCACGGCGAGGACCACGCCGCCGTCCCAGATCGTCGACGTGCGGGCGCGCGCGGCGAGCGAATCGGTCTGCTCCTGGAGCTGCACGAGCAGCGCTTCCTGCACCTGGTGGGCGAGGTTCACGGTGTAGGTGGCGGCGGTGTCCCACTGGTTGGGGTCCAGACCTTGCAGCGACTGGCCGTTCTCCGCGCGGGTGAGGGCCGATTCGACCATGTCGTTGCCGATGTCGACGACGAGGCCGATCACCGTGTCGTCGTACATCCGCTGCTGGTCGGGCGAGGCGAAGGTGCGGTAGTCGTTGCGGGCCGCGTTGAGCTCGGCCTCCGCGCCGAGCAGCGCGCGCGTCCGGTCGCGGTTGAGGCTGCCCTCGGCGAGCGCCTCGGACATGATCGCGCGCTTGACCGACATCTGGTCCTTGATCCGCGCGAGGGCGTTACCGGCCAGGCGAAGCCGGGCGAGATCGGGATCGGACACGTCGGCGGCGGCCATGTCGCTGATGTCGAGCAGGCCGGAGATCAGTTCGCTGTAGGAGCGGAGCACGGCATCGGCGGGGAACGCGGAGTGCTCGGCGGAGTAGCGCAGGCCGCTGAGCACGCGCAGCCGGTCGTCACTCTGCTGCAGGCTGCTGGCAGCCACGGCGTCGAGGCGCGGCTTGCTGTCGGCGAGCGTCTTCTCGAACGTGCCGATCGCCTGGTCCACGCGCGTGCGCTGGCCCGTGAGGTCGGTGGTGGCGCCCTGGCGGTTGCCGGCGACGAACCGCACCGTGACGTCGCGCTCGCGCTGCAGCTGGTGCAGGACCTCGGCCACGGTGCTGTCCACGCGGCCGCGGGCGGCGAACTCGGCGAGCTGCTGGGCGTCGCGCAGGTCCGTGCTCACGCGCAGGCCGACGAGCCCGATCACGGCGAGCGCGGGAATCAGCAGGACGACGAAGAGCTTGGTCCGCAGGTGCCAGTTGCGAAGGCGCCAGCGGCCCCCGACCTGTCTGGCGGCAGCGGGATCCGTCGCGTCGCCCGTTCGGGGACGCTGGTCGCGACGGCTCACCTAAGCTTCCTTTTCCACCGCGGCACCTCATCCGCGGACGACATCGGGGGTGTCCGAATCGAGTCTACTCGGCAGTAACTTGGCTCGATCGGATCGGGAAGCCGCACTGGCGGGGTCACGGCCCTGTCGGGGATCGTATGGGCAGCGGCCCATACGATCCAGCGTGATGCCGAGATTCTCCCGGTAGGTGAGAGCGGATGAACGTGCGTGCACTGGTGTTGCCGCTGGTGGCGGTCTTGCTGGCCATCAGCGGCTGCTCGCTGTTCGATTCCGGTGACGCAGCGGCGCCGGCGCCATTGGAGCGGACCACTCTGCGCGTGGGCGTCGGCGGGCCGATCGACACCGCGCCGCTGCGCATCGCGGCGGCCGCCGGGAAGTTCCGCGATGCAGGGCTGAACGTGACGCTCGTGGACCTCGGGACCCAGGACGGCCTGGCAAAACTCAACGCCGGGCAGCTGGACGTGACGTTCGCCAGCGACGTGTCGCTCTTCCGCGCCGCCAACGCCGGAACCGCGTTGCAGCTGCAAGGCGAGGCGTACACGTCGGGCAACAACACGATCGCGCTGGTGACGCTGCCGGACTCCGACTACACCGAGCCGACGGCGAAGAAGTCGCCGAAGATCGCGGTGGACGATCTCGACGACATCGGCGCGTTGACCGCGCGTTCCGTCCTCGCGACCGCGGGCGTCGACGCGGCGAAGATCCACTTCGTGCCCAAGCCTTTCGACCGGATGCCCGACGCGCTGCAGGCCGGCGACGCCGACGCGGCGCTGATGGTGGAGCCGTACATCACCCGGGCGGAGAAGGAGCTCGGCGCGCAGATCCTCGCCGACGGGTCCAGTGGCGCCACCCTCGACTTCCCGGCTTCGGGCTACGCGGCGACCGGCGCGTTCGCGCGCGACAACCCGCGCACGCTGGCCGTTTTTCGGCGCGTGCTCATGCAGGCGCAGCAGACGGCCGCCGACCCGGCGATCGTCCGCGACGCGCTGCCCACGTTCTCCGACATCGACCCGACCACGGCGGCGCTGATCTCGCTGGGCACCTACCCGACCACGTTGTCGGGCATCCGGTTGCAGCGCGTGGCCGACCTCATGCACACCTCGGGCCTGCTCCCGAGCCGGCTCGACGTGCAGGCGATGCTGCCGGAGGAGGACCAGCCCTAGGGCCTGCCTCAAAGGGGGTGTGGTGGTCTGCTTTGATCTTCGATCGTGGTGCGCAGGCATGAGTTGACCGATGAGCAGTGGCAGGTAGTCGAGCCGTTGCTGCCGGTGTCGGGGGCGAAGGGGCGTCCGCGGGTGGATGACCGTCGGGTGATCAACGGGATGCTGTTCAAGGCCAAGACCGGTGTCGCGTGGCGTGACCTGCCGGAACGGTACGGGCCATGGAAGACGGTCTACAACAGGTTCTGGCGGTGGTCGCGCACCGGCACCCTGTCCACGCTGGTGGCGACGGTCCGCGTGATCGCCGAGGCGATCGACGAACTCGACCGGGAGGTTTCGGTCGACTCCAGCATCGTTCGTGCGCATCAGCACGCTGCCGGCGCCCGCCGCATGACCGCGTGCCACACAGGAGGAAGCAGGCTCGTGCGGCGAACACAGCGAGCCAGATGATCATGCCATCGGCCGGTCCCGCGGCGGACCCACCACCAAGATCCACCTGGCCTGCGACGGCCACGGACGGCCCTTGTCGGTCGTGTTGACCGGCGGCAACGTCAACGACTGCACCATGTTCATCCAGGTCATGGCGGGAATCGAGTTCCGTCGGCCGGGTTCAGGTCGTCCGCCGACCCGGCCGAGCAGGGTACTGGCGGACAAGGGCTACTCCAGCCGAGCGATCCGCTCCTACCTGCGCCGACGGCATATCCCGGCGACGATTCCCGAACGCCGCGACCAGCAAGCCAACCGGCTGCGCCGCGGACGAGCCGGTGGACGTCCACCGATCTTCGACCGCACCGCCTACAAACGCCGCAACATCGTCGAACGCTGCTTCAACCGTCTCAAGCAGTTCCGTGCCATCGCCACCCGCTTCGACAAGACCGCCCTTTCCTACCGAGGCATGATCGACCTTGCCACCCTGCTCCTCTGGCTTTGAGGACACGCCCTAGATGTTCTCGCCGGCGGGCTGCAGGCAGACCGTGCGCTCGGGTGGGCCGGCGTAGACGAGGGCGGTGTCGGCGGCGCCGCACGAGTCCTCGTCGCTGCTGCCCTGGTGGACGACCGCGCGGGCCTCGGCGTCGGGGTCGCTGCAGGTGACCTTGCTGATCTCGGCCTCGTCGTCGACGTCGCGCAGGCAGTCGCCGGACGAGACGTTGAGCGCCAGGCACAGCGTCTCGCGCGGTGCGCTGGTGCGGCTCGAACTACTGGAGCTGCTGGTGCCGCGGAAGAGCTGGAAGCGCACGTAGTCGCCGCCGTGGCAGCTCGAGGTGCCGTCTTCGACGTCGTCGACGCGGTAGGTGGCGCGCTGCTCGGAGCAGCTCACGCCGTGGTAACTCTGCGTGCTGACGCTCTCGTCGGACAGGTACAGGCAGCTGCCGGCCACCGGCGTGCCCGATGAGCGGGCGATCGCGGCCACGCCGAACGCGGCGAGCACGCCCACGCCGAGCGCCACCACGATTCCAGCTGCGACCAGCACCTTCGCGGTGCTCGAGAACGCTCGGGGCGCGCCAGGCCGAGGCGGCTTGAACGAGCCGGTGCCCGGCGGCTGGAACGGGTTGGCGGCGGACGGCACGCCGAACGGTGGTGTGGTCAAAGGTCCCCTCCAGCTTTTCCTGCCGATCATCTTGGCACCCGGACGGCCGCGACGGGAGGGGACGGCTCGGGGGAACGTATAAAGGACGGGTGACTGATGGCCCCCTGATCGTCCAGTCCGACAAGACCGTGCTGCTCGAGGTCGACAACCCTCAGGCCAACGACGCGCGGATCGCCATCGCGCCGTTCGCCGAGCTGGAACGCGCGCCCGAGCACGTGCACACGTACCGCATCACGCCCCTGGCGTTGTGGAACGCGCGCGCCGCCGGGCACGACGCGGAGCAGGTGGTGGACGCGCTCACCACGTACTCGCGCTTCCCCGTGCCGCAGCCGCTGCTGATCGACGTGGTCGACGTGATGGGCCGCTTCGGGCGGCTGCAGATCACCAACCACCCGGCCCACGGCCTGGTGATGTCGACCACGGACCGCGCGGTGCTGGAAGAGGTGTCGCGGCACAAGAAGATCAGCCCGATGCTGGGCGCCCGCATCGACGAGGACACGATGCTCGTGCACCCGTCCGAACGCGGGCGGCTCAAGCAGGCGCTGCTGAAGGTCGGCTGGCCCGCGGAGGACCTCGCGGGCTACGTGGACGGCGAAGCGCACCACATTGATCTCGACGAGCAGGACTGGCACCTGCGCGACTACCAGCGCCAGGCCGCGGAGGCGTTCTGGGCCGGCGGCTCGGGCGTGGTGGTTCTGCCCTGTGGCGCGGGCAAAACGCTGGTGGGCGCGGCGGCCATGGCGCACGCCAAGGCGACCACGCTGATCCTGGTGACCAACACCGTCGCGGGGCGGCAGTGGAAGCGCGAGCTGGTGGCGCGCACTTCGCTGACCGAGGACGAGATCGGCGAGTACTCCGGTGAGAAGAAGGAGATCCGCCCGGTCACGATCGCGACGTACCAGGTCGTGACGCGCAAGACCAAGGGCGAGTATCGGCACCTGGAGCTGTTCGACTCGCGGGACTGGGGCCTCGTTGTGTACGACGAGGTCCACCTGTTGCCGGCGCCTGTGTTCCGCATGACGGCGGATCTGCAGTCGCGCCGTCGCCTGGGTTTGACGGCAACCCTGGTGCGCGAGGACGGCCGTGAGGGTGACGTCTTCTCGTTGATCGGACCCAAGCGGTACGACGTTCCCTGGCGGGACATCGAGGCGCAGGGGTGGATCGCGCCCGCGGAGTGCACCGAGGTCCGCGTGACCCTGACGGACGCCGAGCGGCTCGCCTACGCGACTTCGGAGCCGGACGAGCGGTACAAGCTCGCGGCGACGGCGATGACGAAGATGCCCGTGATCAAGTCCATTGTGGAGCGCCACGTCGGCGAGCCCACCCTGGTGATCGGGGCGTACCTGGACCAGCTGGAGATGCTGGGCGCGGAGCTGGACGCACCCGTGATCCAGGGATCGACGCGCAACAAGGAGCGGGAGGAGCTGTTCGACCGCTTCCGCCGCGGTGAGCTGCGGACCCTCGTGGTGTCGAAGGTGGCGAACTTCTCGATCGACCTGCCGGAAGCGTCGGTGGCCATCCAGATCTCGGGCACCTTCGGCTCCCGGCAGGAAGAGGCGCAACGGCTCGGCCGGCTGCTGCGCCCCAAGGGCGACGGACGGCAGGCGCACTTCTATTCGATCGTTTCCCGGGACACAGTGGACACCGAGTACGCGGCGCACCGGCAGCGGTTCTTGGCGGAGCAGGGGTACGCGTACCACATCGTGGATGCGGAGGACCTGCGCCGACCGCTGTAGTCACCGGTTCGGCGTGAGCAGGACGATCGGGATGACGCGCTCGGTCTTCTGCGCGTATTCGTTGTACAACGGGAAGATCTCGGCCATCTTCGGCCAGAGCTTCGCGCGCTCTTGGTTGCCGGCGATCCGGGCGCGCGCGTCGAACCTCCGCGCACCGACCTGCACGCCGACGCTCGGCTCGGCCTCGAGGTTCTTGAACCAGGCCGGGTGGTCGTCGTCCCCACCCTTGGAGGCGACCACGACGAAGTCCTCGCCGCTAGTGCCGTAGATCAGGCAGGTGCGGCGGGGCTCGCCGGTCTTGCGGCCGGTGGTGGCGAGGATGAGGGTGTAGACGCCGTTCTGCTCGTGCCCCTCCCGGCCGCCCGAGCTCACGTACTTGCGCGTCTGCTCGGCCACCCAGTCCCACTTCGAGTCGGTAGCGCGTTCGATGTCCTCGGCGACGGCCATGGTGGTGGTCCTTTCGTGTTGCTCTGGGTTACGGCCTCGGCAGCCGTTCGTGTCCGGGAGACGGAGCCGGTGGCGGGTTCTCGACATCGGGTGGACGGGAAATTACCGGTTCTTTGCTCGTGGTGATCGGGGATCGCGCCGGCCTGTGGGTTGAGTTGGCGCTTGTCGTTCGGTTGGCCTGGGCGGATGGTGTTGTGCGGGTCCGGGCTCGCGCGCGCATGGGCGTGGACGTGGAAGCCGAACTCGCGGTGGTGAACGAAGATCGGAGTGCCCCTCGCCGCGCTGGTGCCACTCCGCGACTTGCCTGTGGTCGCGCCCCACGCACCATTGGTCGGCCCTGCCCTGCCCGCGCCGCGCACCCCACTCGCCATGCCCACACCGCTCGCCGCCGCGCACCCCACCTGCCATGTCCCACACCCCTCACCGCCGCGCACCCCACCCGCCAAGCCCCACACCGCTCGCCATCGCGCACCCCACCTGCCATGCCCCACACCCCTCACCGCCGCGCACCCCACCCGCCATGCCCCACACCCCTCACCGCCGCGCACCCCACCCGCCAAGCCCCACACCGCTCGCCATCACGCACCCCACCCGCGATGAACGCGCCAGCACCGCGTCGCACTCGCCGCGCCGCGGTGCCTCACAGCGCCTAGCCGCCGGTGAACATCGAACTTTCGCGTCACCCATCTGCCGCAGTGACCTCATCGGTCACAGCAGCCCCTCGCGACTCACCCCGACCTGCACTTTTCCACATTCACTCGAACGGATGAGCGAAACTCTCCCTGGAAATTGTCGGTCCCTCGAACTACTGTTCGACATGCAGGACCGAACACCAGTTCGAGGGGAAGCTCATGACGATCGCACCGTTCCGCCCCGGCCTCGGGGCACCGCCGGTCCAGACGTTGCCACCCGGGCAGTGGCACGGGCGCATCTGGGTGTCCGAGGAGCCGCTCGCGCGGCCGCACCGGTACCTGGAGTGCGTCGCGGAGTTCGAGCGCTCCGGGCTCTGGCCCGTGCTCATCCCGCACGACCAGCGGTTCGCCGCACGCGGGGAAGACTGGCTCGACGACCGCGGCCGCCTCGCCCCGGCGGGCCACCGCGTCGACTCCGTGGACCCCGCCGACGCCCTCGCGCGCTGGTGGGACACCTCGTGCTGCGACGGCGCGTGCCTGCGCCCCTTCGGCGCCCGCTTCCCCGGCCTCGCGCGCCGCTCGCACCGCCGCGCCGACCCCCTCGCCGAGGCGGGCAACACCGGCTCCATCCTGGCCAACCGCAGCGCCCACCGCCTCGGCCTGGTCCAGACCGACCGCCCGGCCGACATCCCCGCCCTCCTCGGCTGGACGGGCATGATCAAGTCCACCGATCAGGTCGCCGAGCTCTCCGCCGTCCTGCGCAGCTGGGAAGACCGCTTCGGCGCCACCCTGCTTTCCCTGGGCTTCGACTCCCTCACGCTGTCCGTCTCCGCCCCGCCGCGGACGCAGGCCCGCGCCCTCACCGTGGCGGCCGAGCATCGCGCCTTCAGCCTCCCCACGTACCTCTCCCAGCCCGGCACCCTTCGCGAGTACGCCAGCGGCCTCGTGCAGACCCGCCTGTGGACCTTCTCGTGGGCCTGACACCACCCCACCCGCGCCGGCCGGGCCTCCTGGTCCCCGAGGCCCGGCCGGCGCACCCAACGTCGCCGTCGTTTCCCGGCGGCGGGGCGAGGCGGTCCACCGCACTTTCCACCACACTGAGCAAGACAGGACGTGAGACAGATGTCCTCTCGGTTGGGTCGGCTGTCCCGAAGTCCGGTGCGGGTGTCCGGGCGGCGGTTGCGCGGGCGGGTTTACCGGAATCTGCCGAGGGGAATCACGCCGCGGAGGAAGGCGGTGAGGGAGATCGCCGGGATTCGGATCGGGACGTCAGGGTGGCGGTACCCGCCGTGGCGCCGCGAGTTCTACCCCGAGGGGCTGGCGCAGCGCCGCGAGCTGGAGTACCTGTCGCGGCGGCTGAACTCCGTGGAGCTCAATGGGTCGTTCTATTCGTTGCAAACTCCCGACCGCTACCGCGCCTGGGTCGACCAGACCCCAGCCGATTTCGTGTTCGCCGTGAAGGGCGGGCGCTTCATCACGCACCTCAAGCAGCTGCGTGACGTCGAGCCCGCCGTCGCCAACTTCTTCGCCTCCGGCGTGCTCGCGCTCGGCGCAAAACTGGGCCCGGTCCTGTGGCAGCTGCCCGCGCGGCTGGAGTTCGACCCCGACCGCGTCGAGACCTTTCTCGGCCTGCTGCCCCGCACCACCACCGAAGCCGCCGCGCTCGGCGCGAAGCACGACGACAAGCTCAAGACCCCGCCCCACCTCGAACCCGGCAAGAACCGGCCCATCCGGCACGCGCTCGAAGTCCGCCACCCCAGCTTCGTCACGCCGGAAGCCCTCGACCTGCTGCGAAAACACGACGTCGCCCTCGTCGTCGCCGACACCGCAGGCCGCTGGCCGTACCGCGAGGACCAGACCACGGACTTCACCTACGTCCGCCTCCACGGCGACGTCGAGCTCTACACCAGCGGCTACACCGATTCCGCCCTGCGCGCCTGGGCCACCAAGATCACCGCCTGGCACACCGACGGCCACCGCGACGTCCACGTCTACTTCGACAACGACGTCAAAGTCGAAGCTCCCCGCAACGCCATCACCCTCTCGAACCTCCTGCACCTCAAGCCGCCACCGGCACAGTGAGCGCACAGTGAGCGCCATCCGGTTGGCTGAGGCGTACGGGTGCAGGTGGTCTGCCTGCTGTCTCTGGGGGTCGGCACGCAGACCACCGCACCACGTGCCCCTGGCAACTTGCCACTCCCCACGGCAATCCCCACCATGATCCGGCAACTCGCAACCCGAACCGTCAATCCACGGCAAGCCCTGGCAAGCGCCAATGCCCCCGGCAACATGCCAGACACCGCGGCAACTCCCACCGCCTGACAAACCAGCGGCAGTCGCCAAGCCCGGTCGCAATTTGCCAAACCCCACAGCAACATTCCCCGCTGACCGGCACATCGCCTGCACCGGCGGCATCTCGCCACATCGAACGGCACGCTCGCCGCTCACCGCGATACATCCCGGCCAACTTCGCATGAACGCCGGACGGCGGCATGGGAGCGAGTGGCACCACGCCGCACCAAATGGCAAGCCGGCCGCCACCGGCAGCTCGCCCCGAGACCACCACCGCCAGCTCCGCCCAGACGTCTGCCGCGGCGACGCCAGGAGCACGTGGCATCTCGCCACACTCAATGGCAAGCCCAGACGCTCGCTCCGAAGCAACTCGGCCAAGTTCGGGTGCACGTCGGCCGCGGCCTGGCGCGAGCGGATGGCATCCCGCCGCACCGACCGGCACGCCAACCACAGCCGACAACTCACCCCGAGACATCGCCGCCAGCTCCACGTGACCTACAACCCCAGCAGCACAGGAGCGACCGGCATCCCACCACACCGAACGACACCCCAGCCACAGCCGACAACTCACCCCGAAACCATCGCCGCCAACTCCGCGCGACCTACGACCCCAGCAGCACACGAACGACCGGCATCCCACCACACCGAACAACAAGCCAGCCACAGCCGACACCTCACCCCGAAACCATCGCCGCCAGTTTGGCCCGGACGTCGGCCGCGTCGGGGTGGGCGAGGTCGGTGAGGAGGTGGACCGAGCGGAGCCAGCAGTCGCGGGCGGCGGCGGGGTGGCCGAGGCGCAGGTGGGCCGTGCCGAGTTGGGACAGGACGTCGGCGGCTTCGTAGTGCTCGTCCATCGCGAAGAACATGTCCACGGCGTCCGACATGCACTCGATGCCCTCAGCCGACCGGCCCACGCCGAGGAGGGCTTTGGCGCGGGTGGTCAGGGAGAAGCGGCCGTCACGAGGAGAAGGCGACAAGGCCAAGGCCTCGTCTGCCAAAGCCAGGGCTCGCGGGAAATCCCCGAACCGGCAGCACAAATCCCCCAGCGCGCGCAGCACGTTGGCCTCGAAGCCGGTCATCCGCAGGTCCCGCACGATCTCCAGCGCCCGCGTGCCGTGGGCGGAGCGCCGCGGGGAAGTCGGCCGACGAATCGGCCGCCATGGCCAGGTTGTACAGCGCCCGCGCCTCGCCCTCGCGCGAGCCGAGCTCGCGTTGCAGCACCAGCGCCTGCTCGAGGTACCGCCGCGCCGACGCGTAATCGCGCACGACCCCGTCGATCACGCCGAGACAGTTGAGGATCCCGGCCTCGCCAACCCGATCGCCGGACAGCCTCGTGCCCCGGAGGGCCAGCTCGTTGAGCGCCCGCCAGTCGTCGGCGCCCGCACGGCCGGCGAAGTAGGTGAACATCAGCCAAGTGAGCTTCCAGCAATGCGCGTATTCCCGCAGCCGGAACGCCAGGTGCACTGCCGCGACGAGGTTCCCGTACTCCGCGGCGAACCACGCCAGCCCGGCGTGGTAGTCGGCGAACTCGAGGCCACCGTCCACACGCAACTCCAGCGACCCGTAGATCCGCTCGGGCCGCATCGCTCGCGAAGCGTTCAACGCCGAAGAAAGGTAGAAATCCAACAGTCGCAACCGCGCCGCCGACGTCTCCTCCGAACTGTCCACATGGTACGCGAGCTCTGCCGCGTACGCCCGAATCAGATCGTGGAACTGGTAGCGCCCCGGCTGCGGCTGAGTAAGGAGGTGCGCGGACACCAGGGCGTCCAGAGCGAACCCCGGCGGCGACCCCAGCAGCACCGCGGCGACGGCGGGCGTCGCATCCGGGCCCGAAGGCAGGCCCAGTAGCCGCAACAACCGCGCGGCATCCGGCGGCAACGCCCGGTACGAGTAGGAGAACACCGAGCGGATGTTCGTCTCCTCGCCATCACCGAGGTCGAACAACCCGAGCCGGTCAGGCTCGGCGTCCAGCGCGTCCACAAAGGAACCCAGCGGGTAGTCCGGGAACTGCGCCGCCCGCACGGCCAGGATCCGGATCGCCAGCGGCAGCCCACCGCAGTACTCCACAAAGCGTGACGTGGCACCAGGATCCGCGTTGACCCGGTCGACGCCGATCGCCGAGGCCAGCAGCTCGACGGCGCCCGCCTCGTCCAGCTCCTCGAGCGCGATCCGGCGCGCGCCGTGCGTCGCGACGAGGCCGCGCAGCTGCCAGCGGCTCGTCACCACGACCAGGCAGCCCGGCCCCGGCAGCAGCGGCCGCACCTGATCGGTGCTATTGGCGTTGTCCAGCACCACGAGCAGCCGCCGCCCCGCCGTGTGCGTGCGCCACGTCGCGGCGCGACCGTCCACATCGGCCGGCATCTGGTCACCGGGGACACCCAGCGCCGACAGTAAAGTTTCCAGCGCCGACAACGGTTCCACCGGCTCGCCAGGGCCGTACCCGCGCAGGTTCAGGAACACCTGTCCACCCGGGAACGCATCCGCTATCTCGTGTGCGAAGTGTACGGACAGCGTGGTTTTCCCCATGCCACCCATGCCTTCCACGGAGGCGATGGGCGTCGACGTGCTGTCCTCCGCCGGAAGCAAAGCACGCAGCGCCTTCAAATCCGCCTCACGACCGGCAAAAGCGCCGAGGTCGGCCGGCAACTGGTGCGGCACCTGCGGCTCCACCGCCGGCTGATAAGGCGCCCCACCCAGCACGAGCCGGTGCACGCGCTGCAGGCCGGCGCCGGGATCGAGGCCCAGCTCCTCGGCGAGCACCGCGCTGATCCGCCGGTACACCTCCAACGCCTCGGCCTGCCGTCCGGAATGGAACAACGCGAGCACGAGCTGCTCGTGCAGCCGTTCCCGTAACGGGTGTTCCCGGGTCAGCCGCGTCAGCTCCGGCACGACGGTGCCGAACTCGCCGACGGCGATCAGCGCGTCGGCCCACAGCTCGCGCACCCGGATGCGTTCCTCGGCGAGCTGGCCGGCCTCATCGCGGTGCAGGGCGTCGGACTCGACGTTCTGCAGCGCCGGCCCGCGCCACTCCGCGAGTGCGTCGGCGAACAACCCCGCGGCACGACGGTGTTCGCCTTGTTCGAAAGCTGCCCTCCCCCGGGCGGCGAGTGTGCGAAAACGACCAAGATCCGTTGCCAACGGATCAAGCTCCAGCAGATAACCACCACGCTCTGTGCGAATCGCAACACCCGGGCCCAGCGCGCGCCGCAGCCTCAGCACGTACGTCTGAAGGGCGCCCTTCGAACGGCGCTGGTCGTCGTCCCACAGCCAGCGGCCGAGCTCGTCCACGGACACCACGCGGTTGGCGCGCAGCAGCAGCCCGGCGAGCACGATCAGCGGGCGGCTCCCGCCGAGCGGCACGGCTCGGCCCCCGGCCACGACCTCGGCCGGGCCGAGCACCCGGAAGTCGAGGCCGTCCACACGTCTCATTCTGGCCGGTCGCCGCCCGATCGGCACGTGACTTCGCCAGTGGCATGATCTGCGGTGATGAAGGTCTACGCGCTGCCCCTGCACAACCGGTTCCGGGACATCACCGTCCGTGAAGGCGTCCTGCTCGAAGGACCCGCCGGGTGGGGTGAATTCTGCCCGTTCGCGGACTATTCGGACGCCGAGAGCGTGCCGTGGCTGGCGAGCGCCCTGGAGGCGAGCGAGCAGGGCTGGCCCGCCGCGGTGCGCGAACGTGTCGAGGTCAACACGACCGTCCCCGTCGTGCCGCCGGACCGCGCCCACGCGCTGGTCCGCGCCTCCGGCTGCCGCACGGCGAAGGTGAAGGTCGCCGACAAGCGCTCCACGCTCGCCGACGACTGCGCCCGCCTCGAAGCCGTCCGCGACGCCCTCGGCCCGGCCGGCGCCATCCGCGTCGACGCCAACACGGCCTGGGACGTCGACACCGCCGTCACCGCGCTCGCCGCCCTCGACAAGGCGGCCGGCGGCCTTGAGTACGCCGAACAGCCGTGCCGCACCATCGACGAGCTGGCCGCCGTCCGGCGCCGCGTGTCCGTGCGCATCGCCGCCGACGAGTCGATCCGCCGCGCCGAGGACCCGCTGAAGGTCGCTGTCGCCGGGGCCGCCGACATCGCCGTGCTGAAGGTCGCCCCCCTCGGCGGCGTGCGGCGCGCGCTGGAGGTGGCCGAGGCGTGCGGGCTGCCGTGCGTCGTGTCGTCCGCCGTGGAGACCAGCGTGGGCCTCGCCGCCGGCCTGGCCCTCGCGGGCGCCCTCCCGCAGCTCGACTTCGCCTGCGGCCTGGGCACGATGTCCCTGCTGAACGGCGACGTCAGCACGACGTCGCTGTCCCCTGTAGACGGTTACCTCCCGGTCCTGCCGCAGGCACCGGTGCCGGATCGGTTCGAGGAATTCGCCGCAGCGCCGGACGTCACCGAGGCCTGGCTGGCGCGGTTGGACCGGGTGCGCGCGCTGCGCTGACCTTCAGCGCCACCGGCCCGGGTGAGCACGGGCCCCCGCCCACTCCTGGTCCGGCTCCTCCGCCAGCGGAGACGCACCGGCGCGGCGGCGGGCCTTGGTGCGCACGCGAATTTCCCTGACCTCACCTCAGGGTCGGAGTCCAGGGTCGGCCTCCGGGCCGTTCCCCGATGTGCCGAGGGGCCGCGCGGCGGAGTATTCATGGCATGACGAACAGCGTGTACACCCCGGAAACCAAGAAGCTCTTCCGCAGCCGCACCGACCGGATGTTGACCGGGGTGTGCGGGGGTTGGGCCGACTACCTCGGCGTCGACCCGACGATGGTCCGCATCGCGGTCGTGGCCGCGACGGTGCTGTCGGCCGGGATCATGTTGCCGGTTTACGTCGCCGCTGCCGTGCTGACGCCCGAAGCGACCCAGCCGACCGAAGCCGCCTGACCCACCGCGGCCGGGGAGGGCCGCGGCACTGGGGGAACGGGGTGGCACAACCAAGGGGGACGGCAAGACCCGGGCGTGGGGAGCGCCCGGGTCTTTTCGTATGTCCACATCGGACGAGACGCGCGAATGCGCCGGCCGGCCGGCCGAACACCAGACGACACGAACCGACTCGCCTCGCCGGCTTGCGTGTCACTGCCGCCGACGACCCGATCGATACCGGCCGATCTCGCACCCACACAATGCCAGGTAACCCGCACATCGGCACCGACGACGACCGACCTCCGCCGGCCGACTGCCTCACCGCCACCACCCGCAACCGACCCACGGCAGTCAAACCCGCGCCCACCCGCAACACCACACGGGCCGACGCGCACATCGGAACGGCTCACACGCCACAGGCACCAGCCAGACCAACGCCCATGCCCACAGCCGACCGCTACATCGCGCCGCAGGACCGGCACCGATCGAAGCCGCCGAAGCCCGACCGCAGGCACGAAACCGTGGCCGACAAAGGGAAAAGCCCGGCCCACCGAAGTGGACCGGGCTTTTCCGGATCTAGCGTCGAACAGCAGCCGAACTCAGAAGTCCATGCCACCCATGCCGCCGGACGGGTCGGCCGGAGCGGCGGAAGCCTTCTCCGGCTTGTCCGCGACGACAGCCTCGGTGGTCAGGAACAGCGCCGCGATGGAGGCGGCGTTCTGGAGCGCGGAGCGGGTGACCTTCGTGGGGTCCGGCACGCCGGCGGCGAGCAGGTCCTCGTAGACACCGGTGGCGGCGTTGAGGCCGTGGCCCTGCGGGAGGGACTTGACCTTCTCCGCCACGACGCCGCCCTCGAGGCCGGCGTTGATGGCGATCTGCTTGAGCGGAGCCTCGACGGCGACCTTGACGATGTTGGCACCAGTGGCCTCGTCGCCCTCGAGCTTCAGGCCCGCGAAGGCAGCCTCGGCGGCCTGGATCAGAGCCACGCCACCACCGGCGACGATGCCCTCTTCCACGGCGGCCTTGGCGTTGCGCACCGCGTCCTCGATGCGGTGCTTGCGCTCCTTGAGCTCGACCTCCGTCGCGGCACCGGCCTTGATGACGGCGACGCCGCCGGCCAGCTTCGCGAGGCGCTCCTGCAGCTTCTCACGGTCGTAGTCGGAGTCCGAGTTCTCGATCTCCGCGCGGATCTGGTTGACGCGACCCTGGATCTGGTCGGCGTCGCCCGCACCCTCGACGATCGTGGTCTCGTCGCGCGTGATCACGGCCTTGCGGGCGCGGCCCAGCAGCGACAGGTCCGCGTTCTCCAGCTTGAGGCCGACGTCCTCCGAGATCACCTGGCCACCGGACAGGATCGCGATGTCCTGCAGGATGGCCTTGCGGCGGTCACCGAAGCCCGGGGCCTTGACGGCGACGGACTTGAAGGTGCCGCGGATCTTGTTGACGACCAGGGTGGCCAGGGCTTCGCCCTCGACGTCCTCGGCGATGATCAGCAGCGGCTTGCCGGACTGGATGACCTTCTCCAGCAGCGGCAGAACGTCCTTGACGTTCGAGATCTTGGAACCGAAGAGGAGGATGTAGGGGTCCTCCAGCTCGGCTTCCTGGCGCTCCGGGTCGGTCACGAAGTAGCCCGACACGTAGCCCTTGTCGAAGCGCATGCCCTCGGTGAGCTCGAGCTCGAGGCCGAAGGTGTTGCTCTCCTCGACGGTGACGACGCCTTCCTTGCCGACCTTGTCCAGCGCCTCGGCGATCAGCTCGCCGATGGTGCGGTCAGCGGCCGAAATCGAGGCGGTAGCAGCGATCTGCTCCTTGGTCTCGATCTGGACGGCCATCTTGTGCAGCTGCTCGGTGATGGCCTCGACGGCCGCCTCGATGCCGCGCTTCAGGCTGATCGGGTCGGCACCCGCGGCGACGTTGCGCAGGCCCTCGCGCACGAGCGCCTGGGCGAGCACGGTGGCGGTGGTGGTGCCGTCACCCGCGACGTCGTCGGTCTTCTTGGCAACTTCCTTGACGAGCTCGGCCCCGATCTTCTCCCACGGGTCCTCGAGCTCGATCTCCTTGGCGATGGAGACACCGTCGTTGGTGATCGTCGGCGCGCCCCACTTCTTTTCGAGCACGACGTTGCGGCCACGCGGGCCGAGCGTCACCTTGACGGCTTCGGCGAGGGTGTTCAGGCCGCGCTCGAGACCGCGGCGGGCGTCCTCGTCGAACGCGATCAGTTTGGCCATTGCGGTGTGGTCCTCCGGTATTGGGCGCCACCGCCGCGCTGTGTCGTCAAACGACTGTCAGCGGCGGCAGCAGGACACGTCCTCGGCCAGGCTCGGTGCCCGCGACGGACGACTGACCTGGGCCAGCCTCACCGTCCCGACCTTCAAGCGCGCAGTCGGTGACCGCGTGCTTGGCACTCAACGGCGTCGAGTGCCAATGCCGTGTTTAGCACTCCCACGGTGAGAGTGCAAGAACCGCAGGTCAGTGGCGGCTGATCTCGCTCGTCAAGGTCACCATCGGCGATGGTCGTCGAGTTGGCGGGCCGTCCGGGTCAGCTATCGGTGCACGAGGGCCATTTGTCTGCCGCCCACTCCAGCCAGCTCGGCCAGCCCGCCGGTGCGGTGGGAATCTCGCCGCCGTCGAGTTCGGCGGCGTCAGGCACCTGGAACTGCTCTCGCCACGCACCCAGGTCGGCCTCGCTCATCGGGAACGTCTGATGCGGTGTCGTTTCCTGGCGGTGCACGATCCGGGCGAGCTGGACGTCCTTGTCCACGGGCAGGTAGACCACCTGGCATGACGCCCCGACCGACCGGGCCAGCCAGCGCAGTGCCGACCGTTCATCGCGGCTCCAGAGCCCGAAGTCGAGTACGACGCTGGTCCCCAGCCGCAGCGCCTGAAGGGCGACCGAGATGAGCCGCCCTTCGAGCACCCAGCGCTTGCCGTCGGCCATCGAATCGCCGAACAGCGGGATCATCCAGTGATCCGGGGTCAGCCGCAGCGCCCGCCGGGTTGCGGCGAGCTCTTTGGCACGGGTGGTTTTCCCAGCACCGGGGAGCCCGACCATCAGGAGCAGGGTGGCGGCACGCAGGTGCTGTGCAGTGCTGGGTCCGGCTGTGTGCGGGTGCTGTGAATCGAAGCGCTGCGACTGAGACATGACTTCCCTGATCAGGCAGGATGACCCGGCATCACAGGAATACGAGTGACTGCCGGCAGGACACTGATCCGGCGGTACGTCATGGCGCTGCCCCGCGCGAGGGGGCAGGCAATGGCCGCGGTTGCAGCAACCGCGGTACCGCCGCTAAGCGGCGGTTGTCGTCGTGGGTGCGCAGCAGCACATGCCTTGACCATAGCGGACAGCCGATCCTGTGGGGACGGATATCTGCCCTGTGCTTGCCGCAGGTCAGTGATCACGCTTGTCAGGGCGTGACGATGGCGAAGCCCGGGTCGTCCGAGTCCAGGAGGGCGAGCAGGCGCCCGAGGACCGCGGGGTCGCCGGTGTGGTCGAGGTCAGCCGGGTCGCCGCCGGACAGGAGGCCGAGCAGCTGTTCCTTGGTCAACGTGAGGGTCAGGTCGACGTCCGCGGCGGACGTCGGGTTCGCGGTCTGGATCAGCGCCCCGTTGGACAGGGTGGTGCGGATCGTGGTGGCGAGGTCGGTGAAGCGCCACTCGATGGTGAGCGGGTCGGCGGCGGCGCGGGGACCGTCGACGCGGATGGCGAGGGAGTCGAAGAGCTGCTCGACCGTGAGCGCCGCCGTCATGCCGCTGCCGATGTCGAGAGGCGGCGGGGTGATGCCCTTGCGGAGCTCGAGCGCGCCCACGAGGTAGAAGTTGCGCCAGGTCGGGTTCTCGGCGCCGTAGCCGAGGCGCTGGTAGACCTCGGCCAGCGCGTTCTTGGCGACGGAGCTGTCCGGGTCGGCGAACACGGCGTGCTTGAGCAGTTCGGCGGCGAAGCGGAGGTCGCCGGCGTCCGCGTACTCCTGAGCCTTGCCGAGGACGGCGGGCACCCCGCCGAGGACGTCCACGTAGCGCGTGGCCAGCGCCTGCGGCGGGTGCTGCCACAGCGACGTGGGGTGGCCGTCGAACCAGCCGAGGTAACGCTGGTAGATCGCCTTGACGTTGTGGCTGACCGAGCCGTAGTAACCCCGCGCGTGCCACGCGTTCTCCAGTGCCGGCGGCAGCGTGAAGGCCTCGGCGATCTCGATGCCGGTGGCGCCCTGGTTGAGCAGGCGCAGGGTCTGGTCGTGCAAGTACGCGTAGAGATCTCGTTGCTGTGAAAGGAACTTCACCACGCGGGCGGTGTCCCAGGTGGGCCAGTGGTGCGAGGCGAACGCCACGTCGGTGCGGGCGCCGAAGAGCTCGACCGCCTCGTCCAGGTAGTGGGCCCAGACGCGCGGGTCGCGGACCAGAGCGCCGCGCAGCGTCAGGAGGTTGTGCAGGTTGTGCGTGGCGTTCTCGGCCAGGCACAGGGCGCGGTGGTCCGGGAAGTGGAAGTTCATCTCGGCCGGTGCCTCGGTGCCCGGCGTGAGCTGGAAGACGACGCGGACGCCGTCGAGTACCTCTTGCTGCCCGGTCGCGGTGATGTCGACGGTGGGCGCGAGCAGCCCGGGCCGGCCCGTCGACGTGGCGATGCCGAGCCCGCCGCTGACCTGGCCGGTGGTGCTCACGTCGAGGGTGATGCCGTACATGTAGGTGGCGCGGCGGCTCATCGCCGTGCCCGCGTACACGTTCTCCGCCACGGCGTTTTCGAGGAAGCCCGCCGGGGCGAGGATCGGGACGTCACCCGCGCCGCCGGGCAGCACGCCCAGCACGCCGCCGAAGTGGTCGACGTGTGAGTGGGTGTAGATGACGGCGGTGACGGGCCGGTCACCGCGATGGGCGCGGTAGAGGGCGATCGCGGCCGCCGCGCATTCCTCGGAGATCAGCGGGTCGATCACGATCACGCCGCGCCCGCCTTCGACGAGCGTCATGTTGGAGATGTCGAAGCCGCGGACCTGGTAGATGCCGGTGGTCACCTCGTACAGCCCGTTGGTGCGGCACAGCTGCGCCTGCCGCCACAGGCTGGGGTTCACCGTGTCCGGGCAGTCGCCGTCGAGGTAGGCGTACGGGCGCAAGTCGAACACCGCGCGGCCGTCGGCGCCGGTGATCGTGACGGGGTCGAGCGTCGCGACGAGCCCGCGGGCGGCATCCTCGAAGTCCTGCCGGTCACCGAAATCCATGGCTGGCCCCCTCGACCTCCGGCGTGTCCCGGGAGTCGAACACAGCCGGGATTCGAGGTGGTCACCTGCCGGAGATGAGATCGCGGGTCAGCGGCTCGGCTGGATGGGGATCGACGCGGGCGGCGGCTTGAGCGACGGCGAGCCGGACTGCGAACCGCTGGGTCCGCCGGGGCCGACGGGGATGTTCGGCGCGGTCGTGGGGGTGGTCGTGCCGCCGCCGCTGTCGTCGCCGCCGAAGAGCAAGATCGCGCCGACGATCAGGCCGGCGAGCACGACGATCCCGAGGCCGATCCACAGCCACTTCCGGCCACCGCCGCTGCGCGACTGCTGGAACGCACCGGCGCCACCGGCGGGCGACGGCGGACGCAGCCGCATCGGGTCGCCGGGCGGGCCGTAACCCGGGTGCATGCCGGGGTAACCCTGTTGCTGGTTGGGGTAGTTGCCGTAGCCGGGCGGTGGGCCGGGTTGTCCCGGGTGACCGTGCTGGCCCGGATATCCTTGCGGTACTTGATGTCCTTGCGGCGGCAGGCCGGGGTAGCCGTAGCCGGGCGGTGGGCTTTGCGGCGGGGCGCCGTGGGGCTGACCGGGGTTCTGCGGGGCGCCGGACCAGCCGCCGGGGCCGCCCCACGGGTTTCCGTCGCCGGGTCCACCTTGCCCGAGTCCACCTTGGCCGGGTGTGCCCTGGCCACCGGGTCCGGTTTGGCCTGGTCCACCTGGGACACCAGGTCCGCCGGGACCGCCCTGGCCGCCGGGTCCCGACCACTGGGCGCCGTGCGCCGGGTCGTTCGCCTGACCACTCTGACCACCCTGACCACCAGGCCCACCGGGACTCTGCGGGCCGCCTTGGCCGTATCCCGGTTGCTGTCCGAAGGGCAGCATGCCGGCTCCCTCCCCCTGAGGACCGGGAGCACCCTGACTGCCCTGGCCGGCCTGACCACCGGCCGCACCCGGACCACCGAGAGCACCCAACCCGGCCAGTCCGTTCTGTATCCCGGCCCCGCCCGAACCCGGCGGCCCCGGCGGCGTGTCCGACGTCGCGAGCGGTCCCAGCGCCACGCGGGCGGCGGCGATCATCGCCACGCAGTTCGGGTACCGGTCGGCGGGGTTCTTCGCCATGCCCTTGCGGATCACGTCGTCGACGGCGGCCGGCAGCGCGACCACTCGCGAAACCGAGGGCGGCTCGCCGTTGAGGTGGCCCTTGATCACCGTCGGCACGTCGCCCTTGAACGGCGGGGTGCCGGTGAGGCACGCGTAGAGCACGCACGTGAGGGCGTACTGGTCGGTGCGCCCGTCGAGGGGCTCGCCGCGCAGGTGCTCGGGCGCGGCGTAGGTCGGGGAGCCCAGGAAGTCGCCGCCGCGCGTGCGGTGGCCGGTGGCGCCGCGGCGGGTGAGGCCGAAGTCGGCGACGTAGACGTGCTCGCGGGAGGTTTCCTTGCTGGTGACGAGCACGTTGGCGGGCTTCACGTCGAGGTGCACGAGGCCGCGGTTGTGCAGGGTGTCCAGCGCGTCGGCGACCTGGTCGAGCAGCGCCAGGGCGCGCGCGGGCGCGATCGGGCCCGAAGAGATCAGCCCGGCGAGGTCGCCGCCGTCGACCATGCGCATGGCGATGTAGAGCATGCCTTCGAGCTCGCCGAAGTCGTACAGGGGCACGATGTTGGCGTGGTCGATCGCGGACGTGTTGCGGGCTTCGTCCACGAACCGCTCGCGGAACTCGGCGTCGGTGCCCAGGTGGTCGCCGATGACCTTCAGCGCCACCTTCCGGCCGAGCCGCACGTCGGTGGCCTGGTAGGTCACGCTCATGCCGCCCTTGCCGAGCACCGAGTCGATGCGGTAGTTGCCCAGCCGGCGACCGGTGAGGTCCCCCGACACATCGCCTGTCACGCTGCGCAGCTTAACGCCCTGCATTCCGCAGCGATGGGCGGTTCGCCCAACCGGTCGGCTACCCCGGAATCAGGAGACCTTGCGGACGTCCGCGGCCTGACTGCGGCCGTCGCGGCCGGACTGGACCTCGAACTCGACCCGGTCCCCTTCGTCGAGCGTCCGGAATCCTTCGGCCTGGATCGCCGAATAGTGGACGAACACATCAGGCCCTTCGGCGGATTCGATGAACCCGTAGCCCTTTTCCGAGTTGAACCATTTGACGGTGCCGACAGCCACGGCGCCCTCCCTCAGGACAAGATCCGCTGTCCGTAGCGGCTGGAAGTGCAGTTCACGCTACCGGAATTACGCCCTTCGGCAATGGTTGATTCGCAGATTCGTCAGCCCCGGGAAACCCGCCTGTTACGCGCTTGCACGAGAACGGTGCCCGGTCCGGCGAAATCGAGGACCAGACCTTCGCCGGTGCGCAGCGACTGCGGGCCGCTCGGGTCCACGGCGCGCAGCCGGCACTGCAGCGTGTCCGGGTAGGCCAGCACGTAGTCCGGCCGCACGGTGACCAGCTCACCGGCCGACAGCTCGAACGAGTCGACGGGTCCCGGCGCGGTGAGCACGAGTGGACCGGTGCCGCTGTAGTGGTCGAGGAACCCGGCGTCGGCGCCGAAGAGCTGCTGCAACGGCGCCCACGTCTGGTCGTGACGCACGGAAGACGGCCGCGCGAGCACGGCGTCGCGGTGCACCGACCAGCCGGTATTGCCCGTGAGCTCCAGCGGGTAGACGTCGCCGGGCCCGAGCGGGGCGAGGTCGACCCAACCGCCCTCGACGGGCGCGGTGAACACGGAAACGCCGGGCTTGCGCGCGCCGCCCCGCGCCGACGGCGGAGCGCCTTCACGCACGCCGAAGCTGGTGGCCAGCATCGTGTCCGACGCCGACTGCACGGCCTCGCCTGGCGCGAGGTGCACTCGCGCGACGCCGAAGTTCGGGGTGTGCCTCGTGTGTACGCGCATGTCAGCGGGAGGGGACGTGCGAAAGGATCCAGCTGATCAGCGAAGACGGGTTGCGCGTCTGCGTGAGGATCTGGCCTGGGCCGGCGAAGTCGAACACGAAGCCTTCACCACTCTTCATCGACTGGATCACGCCCTGCGCGACCTTGCGGAGCTGGTACTGGACGGTGTCGGCGTAGGCCACCACGTGACCGGTGTCGACGGTGATCGCCTCGCCCGGCTGCAGCGTGATGACGTCGAGGGCGCCGTAACACGAGACCAGCACCTGGCCCTGGCCGGTGGCGTGCGACAGGAAGCCGCCTTCACCTCCGACCAGGTTCTTCATACCTCCCCAGCGCGTCTCCGTCTTCACGCCGTGCGACGAGGCGAGCCAGGAGCCGCGCGTGACGCACCAGCCGGTCTGGCCGTCGAGGGTCACGACCTGGATGTCGCCGGGCAGGTTGGCCGCGACGTCGACCCAGCCGCCGTTCTGGGGTGCGGTGTAGGTGGAGATGAAAAACGACTCGCCGCCGAGGAACGCGCGGCCGAGGCCCTTCATGATCCCGCCGTTGGCCTGCGACTGGACGGTCACGCCGTAGCTCGTCGCCATCATCGCGCCCGACTCGACCTGCACCGGTTCGCCCTGCGCCAGCTCCAGCCGCGCAACCGCGAACGACGGCTGGTGGCGGACTCGTACTTGCATCAGAACTCCCCTGATCCCCGACTCTTGCCGCGGGAGAGTGTTGCACGCCCGCGCGCGAGGGGGAGGATGGTCCGCGTGATCTCCGTCGATGCCTACCGCGAGACCGTGACCGAACTGCTCGGCCGCACGCCCGTGACGACCCTGCCCCTCGCCGAAGCCGCCGGGTTCGTCCTGGCCGAGGACGTGCACGCGGGGGTGTCACTGCCGCCGTTCGACAACTCCGCGATGGACGGCTACGCCGTGCGCGCGGCCGACGTCGCGGGCGCCGGGGCCGAGTCGCCCGTGACGCTGCCCGTGGCCGACGACATCCCCGCCGGGCGCGTGGACGTCGCGACGCTGGAGCCGGGCACCGCGCACCGGATCATGACAGGCGCGCCGTTGCCGCCGGGGGCCGACGCGATCGTGATGGTGGAGGACACCGACGGCGGCACTGTCGACGTGCGGATCGCCAAGGCCGCGACCTCGGGCGACCATGTGCGGCGTACCGGCGAGGACGTGGAGCACGGCGTGGTGGCCCTGCGCGCCGGCACCGTGCTCGGCCACTCGCAGCTGGGCCTCGCGGCGGCCGTCGGCCTGGCCGAGCTCGCCGTGCACCGGCCGCTGTCCGTGCTCGTGGTGTCGACCGGCACGGAGCTCGTCGAGGCGCCGAACCCGTTGCGGCACGGGCAGATCTACGAGTCCAACAGCGTGATGCTCGCCGCCGCGCTGCGCGAGCTGGGCTGCCACGTCGCCGTGGTGCGCAGCGTGGTGGACGACGTCGAGGAATTCCGCAAGATCATCGAGCCGAAGCTCGCGGACGCCGACTTGCTGATCACTTCGGGCGGCGTCAGCGCCGGCGCGTACGAGGTGGTCAAGGACGCGCTGACGGGCCAGGGTGTGCGGTTCCAGAAGATCGCCATCCAGCCCGGCGGGCCGCAGGGCTGCGGCCACTGGAACGGCGTGCCGGTGGTGACGCTGCCGGGCAACCCGGTGAGCGTGCTGGTGTCGTTCGAGGCCTTCCTGCGGCCGGCCTTGCTGTCGGCCATGGGCCACACCGACGTCGACCGCCGCCGGGTGCGCGCGCGGCTCTCGGAGGCCATGACCTCACCCAGCTCGCGACGTCAGTTCCGCCGTGGCTTCTA
This sequence comes from Amycolatopsis sp. NPDC051372, assembly GCF_040682095.1. Taxonomy (NCBI): domain Bacteria; kingdom Bacillati; phylum Actinomycetota; class Actinomycetes; order Pseudonocardiales; family Pseudonocardiaceae; genus Amycolatopsis; species Amycolatopsis sp. NPDC051372. Next base: position 5,763 of record NZ_JBFBAF010000018.1, on the reverse strand, counting down.
CACGCCCACCGAGGGTGAGGTGACCGGCGTCGTCGGACCGCGGGGCGGGCCGGGCTCACACCTGCTGGCGGCGTTCACCCAGGCGAACTGCCTGATCGTGCTGCCGGAGGGGGTTGGTGAGGTGGCTGAAGGGACTGAAGTGGACGTGCTGCTGCTGTAGGGAAGTCCCTGTCGCGGCGCAGCGGGCTCCTGAGGAGGATCACCAGAGAGGCGAGCTGGACGCCGGCCATGATGAGCATCGTCTCGCGCACACCCAGCGCTTCGCCGAGGACACCGCCGAGGAACGCGCCCAGCGGGATGGTGCCGTAGTTGACGACGGCGGAGCTCGCGGTGATGCGGCCGAAGAGCTCGGGTGGGCAGTAGGTCTGGCGGAAGGTACCGACGAGCACGTTCGACCCGACGATCCCGGCGGCGACGCCCATCCCGGACAGCACGAACACCGTGAGCCCGGCGCCCGGGGTGGCAAACGGCCCGAGCAGCATCGCCGGCGCGGCCAGCGCTTCGCAGAGCAGGAACGCGCGCGCCGCCCCGACGCGCTTGCCCAGCCGCGCGGCCAACGGCGCGCCGGCGACACCGCCGACTTCCGCGATTGCCAGGACCACCCCCACGGCTCCCGGCCCGGTGCCCAGGTCGCGGACGAGGAACACGACCTGAATGGCGGCGTACCCGTCGAGCGCGAGGTTCGCGACGGCGGCGGCTCCGATGAGGGACCGCAGGTACCGGTCGCGCGCGATGAAGCCGATACCCTCGGCGATCTCGGTGCGCAGGCGTTGCCTGCCACGGGGCTTCGGGGTTTCCTTCGCCCGCACGGAACACAGGCACAGCACAGAAATTCCGAAACTCACAGCGTCGGCCAGCACCCCGGTGACAGATCCCGCGACGGCCGCGAGCAGCCCCGCCAGCCCGGGCCCACCCACCTGCGCGGCGGACTCGCTGCCCTGGAGCTTCACGTTGGCCTCGAGCAACTGCGCTTTGGTCACGATCACCGGCACGTAACTGCGGTAGGCCAGCGAGAAGAACACCTTCGCGAACCCGCCGACCAGCGCCGCGCACAGCAGGTACGGCACCGTGAGCCACCCGGCCACGTACCCGACCGGGACGGCCGCGAACGCCACCATCGACACCACGTTGCAGGTCACCATCACGCGCCATTTGCGCCACCGGTTCACCCAAGCCCCGGCCGGCAGCCCCACCACCAACCACGGCACCCACGCGACCGCGGTCAGCAGCGCCACCTCGAACGTCGAGGCGTGCAGGACCAGCAACGCGACGAGCGGCAACGACGTGCCGGCGACTGCGCTGCCGAGGGTGCTGATCGTCTCGCCGGTCCAGATGAGGCGGAAGTTGCGGTCTCGCCGTAGGGCTGTGGTCATTTTCGCGTCAGTCATGGGTTATCGGGGTGGTTCGGGCGGTTGCGGACCTTTTGCTGCTTGGTGTGGATTCGGTTGGTCGCCGAGGGTTTTGTGCGGATGGGCGGTATTTGCGTGCCTGCAGGGTGTTGCTCGCTTCGGCGGCTTTGTCTGCCTGAAGGGCTTTGCTGGGTCGAAGGGCTTTGCTGGGCCGAGCGACTTTGCGCGGCAGAAGGGTCTTGCGCGCGAGCGGCTTTGCGGACCCGAAATGCGCCGTCGGCCCGAATGGCCTTGCCCTTTCAGGTTTGCCCATCCAAAGGAGTTCGCTGGTGGGAGCGTGAGTGCCCGGGGGCCGCCGGAGCAAGCGGCTTTGCCCGCCCGCGGCATTCGGTACTCGAAGGGCCTCGCTGGAGCAAGCGGCTTTGCCCGCCCGCGCAGCTTCGCGTACTCGAAGGGCCTCGCTGTTGCACGCGCCTTGCCCGCCTGCGCGCGGTTTGGCGTACCCGAAGGGCGTCCATGGCGCGACCGCCTTTGCCCGCCTGCGCCGCTTGGCGTATTCGACGGGCCTCGCCCGAGCAAGCGGCTTTGCCCGCCCGCGCAGCTTGGGGTGCCCGCAGCGCCTCGCCGGAGCCATCGGCTTTGCTCCCCAACGGGCTTCGCCCGCCCGACCGATGTTGCGTACCCGAAGCGGTTCCACCAGCCCGAACGGCTTTGCCAGCCCGAAGGGGTTTTGCGCCATCACCAATCGGCTTCGCCCAACTGACGAAGCTTTTCGAGCGAAATCGCGGCCGAGCCGCTTATGCCCCCAGTAACTCACCTTGGGAAAGCCCCCACCCATCCTCGGGGGAGCGGCCCTTGGCCAGTCTACCGCCCCCCATCGACAAAACGATCTCCGAAGCCGAGTTGTCCACAGCGAACCCCGAGTTGTGGACAACAACAGAAAACCCGACCCCGCAACAAAAAACACACCGACACAACACCGATCACGGTTGCGCAGGAAAGCCTCGGGCGAAAAGGAAGACCGGGCGGCGCTCGGCGGAGTCGTCAGGGGCGGGGCGGTCGGTGTACTCGGCGAACAAGGCCAGGATGCGGGAGCTCAGCTCCATCACCTCCGCAGGAGACAAGCGCGCCCAGGTTTCGTTGGTGAACCAGGCGTCGCGCCACTTGGGGGGTTCCGTTTCCAGGTCCGAGAGCCACGAGCGGGACAGCGAAGCCTGCCGGTCGAGCGCGACGACCTCGGCCGCGTCGCCCACGGGATCGCCGACGAAGTCCGAAGTGGACCAGGACAGGCTTCGGGAAGGGCGGCGCCACCAGCGTTCGCGGCGGTCGCGGGCGAGTTCGGGGGCCTCTTCGACCAGGCCGGCGGCCGAGAGGACCTTCAGGTGGTGCGAGATGTTGCCGACGGCGGAGGTCGTGCGTTCGGCCAGCATCGACGCGGTGGCTGGGCCGTCGAGCTTCAGGACGTCGAGGAGGCGCCGGCGCAGAGGGTGGGACATCGCGGCCAGCACGTGGGAGTCGCGGATCTGCTGGACGTCAACGGGATCAGACACAATCCACAAGAGTAGTTGCACAACCAGCATTGCACAACACCCCTTGTGGAACCGCGTCCCAGGTATCCTCACCCGCATGGGCTTCTTCACCTGGATCGTCTTCGGTGCGCTGGTCGGCTGGCTCGCGAACCTGGTCGTCGGCGGGCCGGACCGGCGCCGGCAGGGGTGCCTGGTCAGCGTGCTCGTCGGGGTGCTCGGGGCGGCGCTCGGCGGCTTCATCTACCGGCTGGCGACGGGTGAGCAGCAGCGCTTCGAGTTCGACTTCCCGAGCTTCGGCGTCGCGATCCTGGGCGCGATCGTCCTGCTGGCGGTGCTGCGGCTGGTCAGCTCGATCGGCCGGCGGTCCCGGCGCGACGACTATCCGCACGACAACTACCGGCGAGACAACTACCGGTAACGGTTTACACACGAACCGTCAGTAACCCCCGGAAACCGCCTAAACTGATCAGTTCCGCGTCCGGGTGCATGCGTCGTCGGGGGACGCATGCACCCGGCCCGCCCGGATCGCCTCCCGGACCACGCGCACAGCGTGCGCCGTGTCCACCAGCACAGGCATGGGCGCGGCGGAGATCTCTCGTCGCCAGGCGCACAGCAGCTCGGTGAGCGGATCGGGTACGGACATCGCTTCCTCGGCGGACTCAGGCCCGGGCACGGCTCCCGAACGGCGGGTACTACTGAGAGTTGTCGAGGAATTCGATCAGTCGTTACCGGTTTGTGGGCACGCCCACCCGCGTCGGGGAAACCCTTGCGGGGGAGCCGCCACCGGCCCTGGACGTGTCCGTCCGCCGACGGGCGGTAGCGTGGTGATTCCCAAATCGGACGTGAAACCCGTCCTCTCCCTCCGAACGCAACGAACAGCGGGGAACCGATCCATGAGCGGCAAGCCCACCGGCAATCCCCTCACGCACGCAGTGCAGCTCGCGCGGGAGACCATCCCGCCGATGCACCCCGCCGGACGCCCGTTCGTGTTCGGCGGGCTGGCGGCAACGCTGGTGCTGCGCCGGTTCTCCAAGCGCCTCGGTCTGGTCGGCGCGCTCGCGACCGCGGCCACCGCCGCGTTCTTCCGCGAGCCCGCCCGCGTCGCGCCGCAGCGGGACAACATCGCGGTGGCCTCGGCCGACGGTCTGGTGTCGCTCATCGAGGAGGCCGTGCCGCCGCCTGAGCTGGAGCTGCCCGCCGAGCCGCGGATGCGCGTGAGCGTGTTCCTGTCGGTGTTCGACGTGCACGTCCAGCGGATCCCGGCCCCCGGCGTCATCGAGAAGGTGGCCTACCGGCCGGGCAAGTTCCTCTCCGCGGACCTGGACAAGGCGAGCGAGGACAACGAGCGCAACTCCGTGCTCATGCGCACCGTCGACGGCCACGAGCTCGTCGTCGTGCAGATCGCCGGCCTCGTCGCGCGCCGAATCCTGTGCGAGATCCACGAGGGCGACAAGGTGGCCGCGGGTGCCACCTACGGCATCATCCGGTTCGGCTCCCGTGTCGACCTCTATCTGCCGCCCGGCAGCCGCGTGCTCGTCGAGAAGGGCCAGCGCACGGTCGGCGGCGAGACGGTGATCGCCGAACTCCCGGCACTGGCAGAAGGCTGATCTCATGGTCCGCGTGACCACCCCGAGCATTCGGCTGCTGCCGAACGCCATCACGGTGCTGGCGCTGTGCGCCGGGCTGTCGTCCGTGCAGTTCGCGCTCACGGGCAACTACGCCATGGCCATCGCGGCCATCGGCATCGCGGCGGTGCTCGACAGCCTCGACGGGCGCATCGCGCGCCTGCTCGACGCGACGTCGAAGATGGGCGCCGAGCTCGACTCGCTGTCCGACGGCATCTCGTTCGGCGTGGCGCCGGCGCTGGTGCTGTACGTGTGGCAGTCGCACGGCGACCGCATCGGCTGGGTGGCTTCACTGATCTTCGCCGTCTGCATGATCCTGCGCCTCGCGCGCTTCAACACCCTGCTCGACGTCACCGACAAGCCGCCGTACGCGGGGGAGTTCTTCGTCGGCGTGCCCGCGCCGGCCGGCGGCCTCGTCGCCATGCTGCCGCTCATCGCGACGCTGCAGTGGGGCGAGGGCTGGTGGTCCGAGCAGTACGTGGTGATCGTCTGGACGATCGCCGTCGCCGCGCTGCTGATCAGCCGCATCCCGACGTTGTCGCTGAAGACCGTCAAGGTGCCTGCCAGGGCCATCGCGCCGCTGCTGGTGGGCGTCGGCCTGCTGGCCGCCGCGATCATCCAGTTCCCGTTGGTGGCGCTGGCCATCGCGCTGGTGCTGTACCTGCTGCACATCCCGTACGCGGTGTACCGGAACCGTTGGCTCGCCGCGCACCCCGAGGCGTGGACGGTCCCGCCGCGCGAACGCCGCGCCATCCGCCGTGCGCGTTCGCAGCGGCGTCTGCGGCTGCGCCCGGCGTCTCGCCGCGTCGCGGGCGCGGCGATGCGCGCGGTGCGGCTGCCGCGCAACAGCTCGGACTTCGTGCGGGCAACGCGGGCGTTGCGGGACCGGGACCACTCGGGCACCGGCAACTCGAGCTCGAGCTCGACTTCCGGCCCGAACCAGCGCCGCCGCAGCTGGCGGCGGATCGGGATCCGGCGCCGCTGAGGCCCGCGACCGACCTAGTGGTCTGTGTTTGAAGTGGTCTGACGGTTGGATTTCTTGAGGATCTCGTCGGCGGTTTTGGTCCAGATGAAGGGGTGGCAGCGTTCGTTCCAGCCGTCGATGAAGGCGCGGATCTTGGCGTTGAGGTCGTGGACGGAGCGGAAGCTGCCGCGGCGGATGGTGTGGCGTTCGATGATGCCGAACCAGACCTCGACCAGGTTGAGCCAGGAGCCTGAGGTCGGGGTGAAATGGACGTGGATTCGCGGGTTCGCCGCGAG
>NZ_JBFBAF010000017.1:0-207506 GCF_040682095.1 Amycolatopsis sp. NPDC051372 | reverse complement strand
GGATTGGGGCGGTGCGATCGGCCCCCGGCCGATCCGACCGCCCCAATCCGGAAGCCGGCTCAAAGGCGATCTCGCACGCCCCTGCGAAGCCGGGCAGAAAACACAGCGATCTCGCCCGGCCCGGCGGAGCCAGGGCCAAGGACACGGACACAGGTCACTCCCTTCCCACACCTTGACCCCTACTCTTGCCCGCATGGCCGCGACCCGACAGCACGGTGCCGGGCCGTCCCGGCGCGCCACGCCCGGCGACGGCGGGCTGCTGCTGTTCCGGGTGGCCGGGGTGCCGGTGCTGCTGGCGCCGTCGTGGTGGATCGGGTCGCTGATCATCGTGGTGCTGTACGCGCCGCTGGTGGGGCGGCTGCTGCCGGACGCGTCGACGCCCACGTCGTGGCTGCTGGCGGCCGCGTTCGCGGTGCTGCTGGGGCTGTCGGTGCTCGCGCACGAGCTAGGGCACTGCCTCGTGGCGCTGCGGTTGGGGATTCCTGTGCGGCGGCTGCGGCTGTTTCTGCTCGGCGGGCTGTCCGAGGTGGCGCGAACGCCGCGCCGGCCCGGGCAGGAAGGGCTGGTGGCCGCGGCCGGGCCGGCGGTCTCGCTGGTGCTGGGCGGGTTCTGTGCCCTGCTGATGCTCGCTGTGCCGCCTGACGGTGCGGTGTGGCTGCTGGTCGCGGAGTGCGCCGTGGCGAACTTCGCGGTGGGCGTGTTCAACCTGCTTCCCGGGCTGCCGCTCGACGGCGGCCGCCTCGTGCGGGCCGGCGTCTGGGCCGCGACGGGGCTGCGCGCCAAGGGCACACGCGCCGCCGTGGCCGGGGGCGCGGTGGTCGCAACGGGCCTGATCGTGTGGGCGCTGTGGGGCCTGGCCACCCAGAGCGAGGACCGCTGGCTGCGGCTCGGCGTCTGCGTGGTCACGGCGTGGTTCGTGATCCTCGGCGCCCGTGCGGAGCTCGCGGCCGAAGCCCGGCGCAGCTGGCCCGACGGCCTCGAGCTGACCGAGCTGGTCCGCCCCGTTCTGCAGCTGCCCGCGGAAAGCCCGGTGTCCGACGCGCTGGCCGCCTCGGCCGGCCGCGGGGTCGTCCTGGTGCGCGCCGACGGGGTCGCCGCGGGGCTGCTCGACGAGCAGGCCGCCGAACAGCTGGCCGGGACCCACCCGCACGCCCCGGCGGAGCTCGCGGCCGAGCCGATCCGTGCCGAGACGGTACTGCTGGCCTCCGAACCGGGGGAGGAGATCGCCGAACGCGTGCGCGAAACCCCCGCGTGGCAGTTCCTCGTGGTCGACGACGAGGGCCGCCCCGCCGGCGTGCTGCGCCGCGAAGACCTCCGGGCTGCGTTCGTGCGCGGCCGCCACGCTCACTGAGAGTGCACCCGACCGGCGGCCCGCGCGGACGACCTGCGAGGATCTGACGCCAGCGTTTCGCGTGTGAGGTGGAGGAAGAAGTTGTCGGTCAGCGGACCGTTTCGCGCAGGAGACCGGGTTCAGTTGACGGACTCGAAGGGCCGGCACTACACCCTCACGCTCGCCGAGGGCGGGGAGTACCACACCCACCGCGGTGCGCTCGCGCACAACGAGCTGATCGGGCTCCCCGAGGGCTCCGTGGTGACCTCGGCCGGCGGCAGCAACTACCTCGCGCTGCGGCCCCTGCTGCCGGACTACGTGCTCTCCATGCCGCGCGGCGCCCAGGTTATCTACCCCAAGGACGCGTCGCAGATCGTGATGTGGGGCGACATCTTCCCGGGCGCGCGCGTCCTCGAAGCCGGTGCCGGCTCGGGCGCGCTGACGCTCTCGCTGCTGCGCGCCGTCGGCCCGGCCGGGCACGTGTCCTCCTACGAGATCCGCGACGACCACGCGGAGCACGCCGAGCGCAACGTCGTGAAGTTCTTCGGCGAGAAGCCGGACAACTGGACGCTCACCGTCGCCGACCTGGCCACGCACACCGGCGAGGTCGACCGGGTCGTGCTCGACATGCTCGCGCCGTGGGACCAGCTGCCGAACGTCGCCGCGCACCTCGTGCCGGGCGGCGTCCTCACGGTGTATGTGGCGACCGTCACACAGCTTTCCCGTGTGACGGAGTCGTTGCGGGAACAGCAGTGCTGGACCGAACCGGAGTCGTGGGAGACGCTGATGCGCCCGTGGCACGTCGTCGGCCTCGCGGTGCGGCCGGACCACCGGATGGTGGCGCACACGGCGTTCCTGCTCACCGCGCGCCGGCTGGCAGACGGCACGGTGTCCCCGCGCGTGTCGCGCCGGCCCGCGAAGGGCAAGGGCTGAGGCCTAGCCCGGCACACACCACCGGCCGCGTTCCCGGTGCATCGGGAACGGCGTGTCCTTGCGCCCGCCCGGGCCTTCCACGTGCACGGTGACGCCGGCCGAGTCCCCGGCCACGTTCGGCGGCCTCGCCAGGGTCACGGTGAGCGGTCCCGCCGCGTCCCACTTCGACTGCAGTTCGGCCAGTGCCTGGGAAGTCTGCGGTTCGCACGTGAGCCGGCCGAACTCCGTGGCGTCGCCGCGCTTGATGGCGTCGACGATGGCGTTGGCGAGCACGTTCGTCGCGGCGACGTCCGCGTCGCTCGCGGGCGAGGAAAACGAGGGGACGCTCGCCGGCTGGGAAGTCGCGGCAGGCGGTGGCGGTGAGGGCCCGGCCGGTGCGACCAGCACCAGGCCGAGCACCGCGCCGGCCACGAGAGCGCCGAGCACGACGAGCCCGGCGGTGAGTCTGCCACTCACCGCCGGGGTCTCACTGCTTGTCCGCCTGGGCGTCGACCAGGCACCAGACGCCGGCCTCGCGCTTCGAGGTCATCGTCCCGTTCGCCGTTCTCGCGCCCTGCGTGGCCTTGTACCGCACGGACGCAGTGTCGCCGTTCTCCTGTGCGGCGCCCGTGAGCTGGATCTGGGTGGTCGGGATGTCCACGGCGCCACCGTTGTAGAGGCTGCGGCAGGCCAGTCCGGCGAGGGCGGCACCGTCGCCGCTTGTGAAGTCGTCCGCGGCGGCCTGGAACAGCTCCTGCGCGCTTTGCTTCCCGCCGGGTGCGGGCGAGTTGCTGCCGGAGGCCGAACGCGTCGACGGGGTCGAACCGGTGCTCGTGCTGGGCCGGGTCGGCACGCCGGTGTTCGGCAGGCCCCCGCCCGGGCTGCTCACGGCCGGGGGCGCCGGCGGGGCTGCGGTGTCGGTTTTGTCCTTGTCGTCACCCGAAAGCCCGATGACGAGACCGATCGCGGCACCCACCACGACCACGACGCCGACGGCGATCCCGACGATCAGGCCGGTCTTCTTTTTCTTCGGAGGCTGCTCGTTGTAGCCGCCGAAGGACTGATAACCACCCGGTTGGCCGTACTGATCGCCGAAACCGCCCTGCTGCTGGCCCTCCGGCTGCCCGAACTGCTGCGTTCCGCCCTGCTGGTACGGATCTTGCTGCCCGTACTGCTGGGGCCCGCCGTGGGGCTGGTAGGGATCTTGCTGGCCGTACTGCGGTGGCTGGGAGTACGGATCTTGCTGCCCGAAGGGCGGGGGCTGCTGAGCCGGGTAGCCCGGCTGCTGCTGCGGACCGGACTGCGGGTACCCGCCCTGTGGGGGCCAGGTGCCCGGCTGCGGCTGCCCGCCGTAGGGCTGCCCGCCGGGGTAGCCGGGCTGCTGCTGAGGGCCGGACGGGGGCTGACCTGGGCCCTGCTGGGACTGTCCGTAGGGATTCGGCTGCTGCCCGTAACCTCCGTAGCCACCGCCCTGCTGGCCGTGACCACCGGGCTGCTGCGGCGGGTAGGTCATGTGTGGTGCCCCCTAGTGTTCCTTCGCGTGCCGACCTGGCCACCGGGTGAGGTGAACCCCGGGCGATGCTAGCCAGGCCACCCGGGATCCGTGCGCTCAGGCCGGAATCCGGCGAAACCAGGGTTGGCGGCGGCGGCCGAGGGTACCTGCACCGTGCTCGCTTTCGCCTGGTGAACACGGCGTGACGGCCTCCGGTGTCCGGGCACCGAATCGGCCGCTTGCGCATCCGTGACGACCGTGCTGAGCGGGTGCGGAAATCGCGACGCGCCGATCTTGTGATGCGGAAAGGCCTTTTATTGTCGGTGATCGCCGGTACCGTGGAATGAAAAGCACTCCGAGGAGGTGCCCGATGCATCATGACCTTCCCGGAGGTCGGCGCGAGGAGGCCGACCCTTCAGCAACAGGCGGAGCTGGGCAGACGGCGGAACAACAAGCCCGGCAGATCCGTTTTCTCGAGGAGGAAGTGGCGCTCTTGCGTCGCAAACTCACCGATTCGCCGCGGCAGAACCGAGTTCTCGAACAGCGCCTCGCCGAGGCGTCCGAACGGGTGAGCCAGCTCACCGAGCGCAACACGAAACTGGTCGAGACCCTGCGCGAGGCGCGTGGTCAGCTGCTCGCCCTCCGCGAAGAGGTCGACAGGCTGGCTCAGCCGCCGAGCGGCTACGGGGTCTTCGTCACCTCGTACGAGGACAACACGGTGGACGTCTTCACCGCGGGCCGCAAGATGCGGGTCTCGGTGTCGCCGGCCGTGGAGATCTCGTCGCTGCGCCGTGGTCAGGCGCTGCGTCTCAACGAGGCACTCACCGTCGTCGAAGGCGGCGATTTCGAGCGCACCGGCGAGGTGTGCGCACTGCGTGAGGTGCTCGCACCCGAGGACGAGGGCGGCGTGCCCCGTGCCCTCGTGGTGGGGCACGCGGACGAGGAGCGGGTCGTCCTGCTCTCCGAACCGCTGGCCGAGCAGCCGCTCAAGCCGGGCGACTCGCTGCTCGTGGACACGAAGGTCGGGTACGCGTACGAACGCGTGCCGAAGGCCGAGGTCGAGGACCTGGTGCTGGAGGAGGTGCCCGACGTCCGCTACGAGGACATCGGTGGCCTGAGCAGGCAGATCGAGCAGATCCGCGACGCGGTGGAGCTGCCGTTCCTGCACGCCGATCTCTACCAGGAATACCAGCTGCGGCCGCCGAAGGGTGTGCTGCTCTACGGGCCTCCGGGCTGCGGGAAGACGCTCATCGCCAAGGCGGTGGCCAACTCCCTGGCCAAGAAGGTCGCGCAGGCACGGGGCGACAAGGCGGACGGGAAGTCCTACTTCCTGAACATCAAAGGTCCCGAGCTGCTCAACAAGTTCGTCGGCGAGACCGAGCGGTCCATCCGCCTGATCTTCCAGCGGGCACGGGAGAAGGCCTCCGAGGGCACTCCTGTCATCGTGTTCTTCGACGAGATGGACTCCATCTTCCGCACCCGTGGTTCGGGCGTGTCCTCCGACGTGGAGACCACGATCGTGCCGCAGCTGCTGTCGGAGATCGACGGTGTGGAAGGGCTGGAGAACGTCATCGTCATCGGCGCCTCCAACCGTGAGGACATGATCGACCCGGCGATCCTGCGGCCGGGCCGGCTCGATGTGAAGATCAAGATCGAGCGTCCGGACGCCGAAGGCGCGAAGGACATCTTCTCCAAGTACCTGGCCGAAGGCCTGCCGATCCACGCCGACGACCTGGCGGAGTTCGGCGGGGACCAGAAGGCCACGTTCGACGCGATGATCCAGCACACGGTCGAGCGCATGTACGAGGAGAGCGACGAAAACCGGTTCCTCGAGGTGACCTACGCCAACGGGGACAAGGAAGTCCTGTACTTCCGCGACTTCAACTCGGGCGCGATGATCCAGAACATCGTGGACCGGGCGAAGAAATCGGCCATCAAGTCCGTGCTGGAGACGCAGCAGCCCGGCTTGCGTGTGCAGCACCTGCTGGACGCGATCGTCGACGAGTTCGCGGAGAACGAGGACCTGCCGAACACCACGAACCCGGACGACTGGGCCCGGATCTCGGGCAAGAAGGGCGAGCGGATCGTCTACATCCGCACGCTCGTCACCGGCAAGAACCAGGACTCGGGGCGGGCGATCGACACCGCCACGAACACGGGTCAGTACCTGTAGAAGTCGTTTCGAGACGTGGGGCTACCGGTTCGCCGGTGGCCCCACGCTTTCGTTCGCGCCTTGCACCTGCACCACACGGCGGCGCGGCGTGAGCTTGCCGTGCGATGCCAGGATTCCGAGGACCACCAGGACGGCGCCGGCGGGTTCGTTCCAGTGCACGGGCTCGTGCAGCACGAGGACGCCGAGCACCACCCCGACCACCGGTGTGAGGTAAGTCACCGACGAGGCGTGCGCCGCGCCCCAGGCCGCTACTACGCGTGTGTTCCACACGTACGCGATGCCCGTCCCGAGTACACCGAGGGCGAGCATGCTCACCACCACGGCCACGCTCAGGTGCATCGGCTGCGCCGCGATGAGCGGCGACAGCAGGGCCAGCAGCACGGTCGCCGACCCGACCTGTCCGAACGCGACCACCACCGGATCCGCGCCCCGCGGCGACACGAACCGGCGCAGGTACACAAAAGCCGCGCCGTAGCACGTCGTGGCGCCCAGACACGCCAGCTGGGCCGTGAGCTCGTGCGACAGGTCCACGCCCTGCCACACGCCGACGAGCGTCAGCACACCCGCGAACCCCAGCAGCAGCCCCGAGACGCGCGCGGCGGTGAGGCGCTCGGCCGGCAGGGCCGCCGCGGCGAACAGCATCGTCAGCAACGGCGTGGTCGCGTTGAAGATGCTGGCCAGCCCGGACGAGATGTACTGCTCGGCCCACGAGAACAGCAGGAACGGCGCGACGCACAACAGCACCGACACCACGGCGAGGTGACCCCACAGCGCGCGGTCGCGGGGGAGGGGCCGGCGGCGCACCACGAGGACCACCGCCAGGGCGAGCGCGCCGAACCCGACCCGCGCGAACGCCACCTGGGCAGGGGAGAGGCCCTCCAGCCCGACCTTGATGAAGAGAAAACTCGCGCCCCACACCACCGCCAGCGCGACAAACCGCGCACTGACGCCGAACCGCCCGCTCATGACCCTCCTGATCGCCGCCTGCTCGTGGTCAGTCAAGGGGTTCGCCACGCCGGGAGGCCAGCGCTTTTCGGCCATCTCGCTCAAGTCTGGTGTATAACGCCCTATACTTCCTGGCTGTGAGCACCGACGACACTCCGCGCCCGCGCGCCCCGATCACCGAAGCCGACGTCCTCACCTGGCTGGAGACGACCGCGGCCGCCGTCCAAGCGGGGGAGCTGAACGCCAACGACCTCATCGACCTGCTGGGGGAGCTGCGCCGCGCGTCCGCCGCCTGCGCCGACGCGTCAGACTGGGCTCTGCTCGCCGCCCGCGAGGAAGGCGCCAGCCTCCGCCAGATCGCCCCGGTCTTCGGCAAAGGCTACGTCCGAGCGCCCGCCGCCCGGCTGGAAAAACTCCACCGCCAAGCCCAGAACTCCGGACAATGGCTCGCCATCCTCCGGCACAAACAATCCGTATAACGACCTATACATCTGGCTGTTGGAGAAAAAATCCGTACCCGGCAATGCATTCGCGTCACCACACAAAACCCGCACAGACAAGGACACCGAATGGAGCGCATCGCGGTCGGGCTCGCCGCTCTCGGCCGGCCCGCGTACATCAACCTGGGCCGGGAGCTGCCGGGGACGCGGGACGTGCCGGCGATGCGTGCCGCGACCCACGAGGTGCTCGACGCGGCCTACGCGGCGGGCGTGCGCTGGGTCGACGTCGCGCGTTCCTACGGGCTGGCCGAGGACTTCCTCGCGAGCTGGCTCGCGGAGACCGGCCACACCGACGTGACGGTGTCGAGCAAGTGGGGCTACCGCTACGTCGGCGAGTGGCGGCTCGACGCGCCGGTGCACGAGGTCAAGGAGCACTCGGCGGCGCGGTTCGCCGAGCAGTGGGCCGAGACGCGGGCCCTGCTGGCCGACCAAGTGAGCCTGTACCAGGTGCATTCGCTCACTGTGGACAGTTCCTTGTTCTCCGACGCTGCGCTGATCGAAGCGCTGGCGGGATTGTCCGATCAGGGCGTCGAGGTCGGGTTCTCCACGTCCGGGCCGGCGCAGGCGGACGCTGTGCTGCGCGCGTTCGAGCTGGAAGCGGCGGGGCGGCCGGTGTTCTCGTCGGTGCAGTCCACTTGGAACGTCCTGGAGCCGTCGGTCGGCGGGGCGCTCGCCCAGGCGCGGGCGGCGGGGAAACGGGTGCTGGTCAAGGAGACGCTGGCCAACGGGCGGTTGGCCGTGGAGGCGCCCGCGCCGCTCGCGCGCATCGCCGCCGCGCACGGGGTGGGTCCGGACGCGGTCGCGGTGGCGGCGGTACTGGCGAACGACTGGGTTTCGGCGGCGCTGGTGGGTCCGTCGAGCACTGCGCAGCTGGCCGCGAACCTGGCGGCCACCCGGGTTTCGCTGACTGCGGACGAGGTGGCCGAGTTGGCGGCTCTGGCGGAGTCGCCGGAGGAGTACTGGCGGCACCGGTCCCACCTCGGGTGGGACTGAGGGGCTGCACTACCCTCGCTGCAGCGCGGGCCTGGCGGGTGGGCCGCGGTTCTCGGATCTTCCGGAGGGGCGGCAGGTGCGTCATCGGCAGGTGCTCGCGGTGGCGGCGGTCGCGCTCGTAGGGCTCACGTCCGCGTGCGGCAACCGGCCCAACGATCTCGAGACGTACTACGACGATCCGACGCCGGTGAACGACGCGACGTCGTCCGCGCCGGTGATTCCGCCGCCTGCCGCGCCGCCGAGTTCTCCCACGTCCGCCGCGCCCGATCCTCGGATTCTGGCCGCTGGGGCGGCTTCGACCGCGTTGCTGTCCGATGAGGACGTTGCGGAGGAGGGCGTGGCGCCCGGGCCGGGGAAGGCGTCGGGGTGCTTGTCGGGGTTGGCTCAGGGGGAGCGGCGGTCGGCGAGCTGGGTGTACCCGAGTGGTTCGGGGATCACGCACGAGGTCACGGCGTACGCGGGTGGGTCGGGTGCGGATGTGGTGGCCGCTGCGGATTGTGCCGGTCAGGTGCTGACGATCGCGCCGCAGCCGGGTGTTTCGCAGCAGCGGGCGTGGTGCGACGGGGCGACCTGCACGGTGCTGGTGGCGAAGGGTGAGCTGGTGTCGGCGTTGAGCGTCGCGGCGAGCACGCCGGCACGGGCGGCGGACGCGGCGAAGCGGTTGCTGCCGAAGGTCGTGGCGAAGCTGGTTGCTCAGCAGTAGCGGCGGAACCACTCCTGGACGCCTTCGCGGCCGTCGGGGATGAAGGGGCTTTCGGGGTCGTCGACCCAGGCGCGCAGTTCGGTCAGGGGGAGCCAGCGGCCTTCGACGATTTCTTCGGCCTGGTGGTGGATGGGGCCGTCCCAGCGGACTTCGTAGGCGAAGTTGTGGCAGTGGACGGTGCCGTTGTCGTAGATCTTGGTGAACAGGGGTTCCGGTTCCACTCCGTGGACGCCGAGTTCTTCGGCGAGCTCGCGGCGGGCGCAGTCGGCGGGGGTTTCGCCTGCGGCGACGACTCCGCCGGCCCAGCAGTCCCAGGTGGACGGGAAGATGTCCTTGTCCGCGGTGCGGAGGTGGACGTACACGGATTCGCCGTCGCCCGAACGGACGAGCACCACGCCGGCGGCGTGCCACAGTCCTTCGGCGCGGACGCGGGAGCGGGGGGCCTGGCCCACGACGTGGCCGGTGCGGTCATAGAGGGCAACGAGTTCGTCACTGCCTGGCATGGGGGCATCGTCGCACGGCCTTACCCCGTAGGGTGGTGGGTATGCGTCGGATCATGGGAACCGAAGTCGAGTACGGCATCGCCGTGCCCGGGGACGCCACGGCGAACCCGGTGCTCACCTCGACTCAGGTGGTGCTCGCCTACGCGGCGGCTGCTGACATTCCGCGGGCTCGCCGGGCCCGGTGGGACTACGAGGTGGAGTCGCCGTTGCGCGACGCGCGCGGGTTCGACTTGACGGGTCCGGGTGGGCCGGGGCACGACCCGGACGTGGAGGATCTGGGCGCCGCGAACGTCATTTTGACGAACGGTGCGCGCCTGTATGTGGACCACGCGCACCCGGAGTATTCGGCGCCTGAGGTCACGAACGCGCGGGACGCGGTGATCTGGGACAAGGCCGGCGAGCGGGTGATGGAGGAGGCGGCGCTGAAGGCGGCGTCCGTGCCGGGTCAGCCGCCGTTGCAGCTTTACAAGAACAACGTGGACGGCAAGGGTGCGAGCTACGGCACGCACGAGAACTATCTGTGTTCGCGGTCGACGCCGTTCACCGCGATCATCGCCGGGTTGACGCCGTTCTTCGTGTCGCGGCAGGTGGTGACGGGCTCGGGGCGGGTCGGGATCGGCCAGCAGAGCGAAGAGGCCGGTTTCCAGCTGTCGCAGCGGTCGGACTACATCGAGGTCGAGGTCGGCCTGGAGACGACGCTGAAGCGCGGGATCATCAACACGCGCGACGAGCCGCACGCGGACGCGGACAAGTACCGGCGGCTGCACGTCATCGTCGGTGACGCGAACCTGTCGGAGTATTCGACCTACCTGAAGGTGGGTACGACGGCGCTGATCCTGGATCTCATCGAGTCGGGGATCCGGTTCGACGAGTTGAAGCTGGACGAGCCGGTGCGGGCCGTGCACAAGATCAGTCACGACCCGACGTTGAAGACGAAGGTCGAGCTGGCGAACGGGAAGAAGTTCTCGGGGCTGGACATGCAGTTCGCCTACCACGAGATCGCGTCGGCGAACCTCGAGCGCACGGGTGCGGACGAGGCGTCGAAGGAGGTTCTGCGGGTCTGGGGCGAGGTGCTGGACGCGTTGGCTCGGGATCCGCAGGAGTGCGCGGACCGGCTGGACTGGCCGGCGAAGCTGCGGCTGCTGGAGGGGTATCGGGAGCGGGACCAGCTGGCGTGGGGTGCGCCGCGGTTGCGGCTGGTGGACTTGCAGTACTCGGACGTGCGGCTGGCGAAGGGCCTGTACAACCGGCTGGTCACGCGTGGGTCGATGAAGCGGCTGGTCACGGAGGAGGAGGTCCAGGCGGCGATCACGACTCCGCCGTCGGACACCCGGGCGTACTTCCGGGGGCGGGCTCTGGAGAAGTACGCGACGTCGATCGCGGCCGCGTCGTGGGATTCGGTCATCTTCGACGTGGGCAAGGAGTCGCTGGTGCGGATCCCGACGCTGGAGCCGCTGCGGGGCACGAAGGCGCACGTCGGGAAGCTGCTGGACGCGGCGGCGACGGCCGAGGAGCTGGTCGAGGCGATCACCGGTTCGGACTAGTCCGAACCGGCACGGGGCCGCGGATCGGGATCGCGGCGTTGCCCCGAATGTCGGGGCCGCTGGGTAGGCTAGGAATCATCGGCCACACCGGGAGGCGATATGGCGCAGGAGAAGATCGAGAAGCACGGCGGTGGAGACTCCGACGAGGAGTTCGAAGCCACCGGAGCGGCGGGCCAGGAGCGGCGCGAGAAGCTCGGCGAGGACGTCGACACGATCCTCGACGAGATCGACGACGTGCTGGAGGAGAACGCCGAGGACTTCGTTCGCGCCTACGTGCAGAAGGGCGGCGAGTAGTCGTTCGCGGCCGGTAGCCGCCCTCGGGTTTCCGGGGGCGGTTGTCGGTTGGCGTGCCGCTGCGCGACTTCGGCGGTGCGGGCGACATACTGCGCGGCGACGGATGGCGCGGCAGAGTTCGCCTCGCCACGGTTTCGGGTTGCGCAGCTTCGGCACGCGGCTTCAGCGTTGTTTCTTCAGCCGATACAGATGGGAACCAAGAGCACGTATGGACAACACCTTCCCTCGGGCGGGTTTTTCGGGACCCGGCCTGCCTGCTTCGTACTTCTCGCCGGCTTCGTCGTCGTTCGCGGACTTCGTGCGGGCGCAGGCGCCTGAGCTGTTGCCGGCGCGGCGGGTGCCGTCGTCCGGGGCGGGTGAGCTGGCGGTGCCGCACGGGACCACGATCGTGGCGCTGACGTTCGCCGGGGGTGTGCTGATCGCGGGTGACCGGCGGGCGACGTCGGGGAACCTGATCGCGAGCCGGGACATCGAGAAGGTGCACGTCACGGACGAGTACTCGGCGGTGGGGATCGCGGGTACCGCGGGCCTGGCCGTGGAGATGGTCCGGTTGTACGCGGTGGAGCTGGCGCACTACGAGAAGATCGAGGGTGTGTCGCTGTCGCTGGACGGCAAGACGAACAAGCTGGCCGGGATGGTGAAGGCCAACCTGGACATGGCGATGGCGGGCCTGGCCGTGGTGCCGCTGTTCGTGGGCTATGACTTGGAGGCCGAGGACGCGAAGCGCGCCGGCCGGATCATCTCGTACGACGCCGCCGGTGGGCGCTACGAGGAGAACGCCGGGTACGCGGGTGTCGGTTCGGGTTCGCTGTTCGCGAAGTCGGCGTTGAAGAAGCTGTACGACCCCGACGCGGATGTCGACGCCGCGGTGCGGGCGGCCGTGGAGGCGTTGTACGACGCCGCGGACGACGACACGGCGAGTGGTGGGCCGGACCTGGTGCGGCGCATCTTCCCGAGCGTTGTCACGATCACCGCCGAGACCGGTGCGGTGCAGCTGCCGTCGGAGCAGACGGCGGCGGTGGCGGAGGCCGTGGTGGCCGGCCGCGCCGAGCGCACGCACCACCGGCCGAGCTGATCACCGGTGACTTTCCCGAACGCTGAACCTTCGACCGCCGGTACACCGGAGAACGTGGAGCCGACACCGTGACGATGCCGTTGTATGCCTCTCCCGAGCAGCTGATGCGGGAGCGTTCCGAGCTGGCGCGCAAGGGCATCGCGCGCGGCCGGAGCGTGGTGGTGCTGAAGTATTCCGGCGGGGTGCTGTTCGTGGCGGAGAACCCGTCGGCGACCTTGCACAAGGTGTCGGAGATCTATGACCGGATCGGGTTCGCCGCGGTGGGCCGGTACTCGGAGTTCGAGAACCTGCGGGTGGCAGGGATCCGGCATGCGGACCTGAAGGGCTATCAGTACGACCGGCGTGACGTGAGCGCGCGGGCGCTGGCGAACGCGTATGCCGCGACGCTGGGCAGCATCTTCACCGAGCAGCTGAAGCCGTTCGAGGTGGAGGTGTGTGTCGCCGAGGTCGGGGCGAATCAGTCGGAGGATCAGCTGTACCGGCTGACTTACGACGGGTCGATCTTCGACGAGTCGCCGTTCGTGGTGATGGGTGGCCAGACCGAGCCGATCAGCACGAAGCTGAAGGACACCGTCGACCCGGAGCACGATCTGGCGACGGCGCTGGCGACGGCGATCGAGGGCCTGCGGGCGTCCGCGTCGTCGTCGAACGGCAACAACGGTGCGGCCGCTGCCGAACCGGACCAGATCAAGCTCGAGGTGGCCGTGCTGGATCGGGCGCGGCCGCGGCGGGCGTTCCGCCGGTTGACCGGGGCGGCGCTGGATGCGTTGCTGCCCGCGGCGCCGGCGAAGGACGACGCCGAGAAGCCGGCCGAGGGTGACTCGGACGGTGACTCCGCCAAGGAGTGACGGCCACGGAATGAAGTGGTCGTGCGAGTGGGCCGTCCGGGTTTCCGGGCGGCCCACTCGGCGTTTCAGGACTGGTTCAGGACGTCGGCGTGCTGCGGAAGTTCTGGTCGGCGAAGGCCAGGAGGTAGGGCAGGGTCGCGCGGGCGGTGTGCCAGGTATGGTTGAAGCCGTGTTCGGTGTGGACGACGGCGTCCTGGCCGCGGCGGTGCAGCGCGTCGGCGATGCAGTGGGCCGTGGCGACGTCGGTGGGGGCGCCGGTGCCGGCCGCGAGGAGCACGGAGATCGGTGCGGTGAACGTCATCGTCGGCAGGTAGTGGCGTGGCGTGTTCGCGGCGATGGCGGAGGGATGGCCGTCGAGGACGCCGATGGAGTCGTTGAGGTCGTCGTAGGGCAGGGCGATCACGAGGGTGGCGAATTCGTCGAGGTGGTGCAGGCCGGTGTTGAGGGCGGCGAACCCGCCGCCGGACATGCCGCCGAGTGCGCGGTGGCGGCGGTCGGCGAGGGTCCGGTAGCGGTGGTCGACGCCGGTGACGACGGTTTTGGCGAGGTAGGTCTCGAGCTGCGGGCCGCCGGGGACGTCGAGGCCTTCCCAGTCCTTGCTGGGCACGCCGGCGGTGAGGTCGACGCTGACCACGATCATCGGGGCGATCACGTGGTCGGCTTCGAGGTTGTGCAGCGCGTCGGGCGCGGCGCCGGAGGTGAGCCAATCGCGCGGGCCGCCGTAGGGGTAGCCGTGGATCAGGTAGACGACGGGGTAGCGGTGGCCGGCGTTGGCCGGGTCGTCGTAGCCGGGCGGCAGGATCACGTAGTTCTCGCCCGAGGGCACGGTGTCGGCGGGGTCGGGCAGGCTGAGCACGTCGACGCGTTGCCCGCTGCTCACCACCGCGGGGTGGCGCTGCGCGGTGGCGGCCGGCGCGTCGGGTTCGTCGGCGCCGTCGTCGAGCAGCATCCCCACGGCGTCGGCCGCGCCGGAGCCGCGTTCGAAGAGCCGGCCGAGGTCGCCAGGGGTGCGGACGTAGCCGACGTAGCTGTTCACGGCGGTCACGGCCGCGAGGAGGAAGAGCACCACCGCGCCGCTGGTTCCCCAGCGGCGGGCGCGCCGGTGGTGCCCGAGCACGATGGTCACGGCGAGTACGGCGACGGCCGCGCCCGCGGCGGTCAGCCAGATCGCCGGTGACTCGAGCGGGCCGAGGTCACGCGCCTGTGCCGTGATGTCGGGCGGCAGTACCGGGTCGACCGCGGCTTGCGGCATCACGATCGCACCGCCGGGCGCGTGGCATCGCATGAGGAAAAACGCACGAGGGGTTCCCTGCCGTGAACGGAAGCGGGCAGGGTCGCCCGCACCTGACGTGATCACGCTAGGGACGAGGTGCTGTGGATTCGCTGTGAGCGGGTAAAGCGCTGGTCAAGCCCGGTTGTCGGGGTTGCGGTAGATCGTCAGGGCGCTGGGGCGGGCGCGGAAGGTGAACTCGTTGCCGAGCGGCCCGACCTCACCGTCGGTGGCGACGCGGCGGTTGCCGCCGAGCAGCTTCACGCGCAGCTCCGGCACGTCCAGCTGCTGGTAGACGTGGCTGGCGTTGAGGCTGTTGGTCACCATCGCGAGCAGGAACCGGGCGCGGGAGTACGGCACGTCGGCGCGCAGGTAGCGCACGTCGAGCAAGCCGGTGTCCAGCGCCGGGCGCCGCGACGGCGCGAAGCCCTTGGGGGAGTAGGTGCCGTTGCCGACGAAGATCAGCCAGACGTCAGCGGGTTCGTCGTTGAGCAGGATCGGCAGCGGTTTCGCACCGCGCAGCACGCGGGCCAGCGCCAGCGCGGCCGCAGGCCATTTCGGGTGCTTCTGCTGCAGCTTCTCGCGCAGCCGGACCATCTCGGGGTATCCGCCGAGGCTCGCGGTGTTCACGAACCAGCGGTGCTCCGCTTCGCCCGCGCCGTGGACCTCGACCTCGCCCAGGTCGATGCCGACCGCGTTGCCGGCTTCGGTGGCCGCGTCGGCGTCGGGCATCGACCGCACGCCGACGTCACGGGCGAAGTGGTTGAGCGTGCCCGCGGGAATGAGCGCGAGCGGCAGGCCGCGTTCGGCGGCCACGGACGCGACCGCGGCGACCGTGCCGTCACCACCCGCCACGCCCAGCGCGCGCACGGAGCCGCCGCGGGCGTCGATCTCGGCCGCGAGCTGGTCGCGCAGGTCCTGGTGCGGGTCGGGGTAGAGCAGCGTGGCCTTGGGCCAGGCGTAGCGGACGTCCTCGGTCGGGTCCTGGCCGTCGACGCCGGAGTGCGGGTTGACCAGGGCCAGCATGTCCTCGCCGTCACGCATCTCCGGCGCTTCGGCCGTGTGCGCGGTGCGGGCGGGCACGTCGGGGTGCAGCGGCCACCAGTGCCTCGTCAGGGCGGCGACCCCGACGCCGATCACCAGGCCGGCGCCGACGTCACTGGGCCAGTGGACGCCGGTGTGCACCCGCGAGTACGCGACCGCGCCCGCCAGCGGTGCGACGACGAGCCCGGCCTTGGGCGACTCCATCGCGACGGCCGTGGCGAACGCGGCCGCCGATGCCGCGTGGCCGGACGGGAACGACGAGGACGTGGGCCGCTTGCGCAGCCGCCGGTGCTCGGGCACCTCGTCCTCGGCCGGGCGCCGGCGGGGGAACATCGGCTTGCCGAGCAGGTTCGCGGCCGCGCTTGCCCCGGCGATGGCGACAATCCCGCGCAGCGCTCCCCGGCGCGTCGCACCCTTGCGCGTGGCCAGTGCGGCGGCCACGACCCACCACAGGCGCGATTTGTTCGCGGATTTCGAAAGCCGGCCCAAAACATCGTCGGCGCGGGTCTTCGGCAGGGCCGCGCTACGGCGGATCAGGGCCCGATCGGAGCGCCCCACCTTCCGGAACGGGCGGCTGAGCTGGTACAACACCGTCGCTGGCCTCTTCTCCGTCCGGCCTGGGCCACGCTGCTCCGTCGCCGGATTCGCGCGATTTCTCACCCCACGCAACGTACCGACCGGGTGTCGCCGCCCGATCGGCGCACCGCTCAAGGGGGTGCAGCGCCTACTCTGGTGGGATGCAGCGGCGGATCTTTGGCATCGAGACCGAGTTCGGGGTCACGTGCACCTTCCACGGTCAGCGCAGGCTCTCGCCCGACGAGGTCGCGCGGTATCTCTTCCGGCGGGTCGTGTCCTGGGGACGCTCGTCGAACGTCTTCCTCTCCAACGGCTCCCGGCTCTACCTCGACGTGGGCTCGCACCCCGAGTACGCGACGGCCGAGTGCGACGACCTCACGCAGCTGGTCACGCACGACAAGGCCGGTGAGCGGATCCTCGAGGACCTGCTGGTCGACGCCGAGCGCCGGCTGGCCGACGAGGGCATCGGCGGCGACATCTTCCTGTTCAAGAACAACACCGACTCCGCGGGCAACTCGTATGGCTGCCACGAGAACTACCTCGTGACGCGCGCCGGCGAGTTCTCCCGCATCGCCGAGGTGCTGCTGCCGTTGCTCGTGACCCGCGAGGTCATATGGGGCGCGGGCAAGGTCCTGGAGACCCCCCGCGGCGCCGTGTACTGCGTCAGGCAGCGGGGGGAGCACATCGGGGTGGGGGTCTCCAGCGCCAGCACGCGCTCGCGCCCCATCATCAACACCCGCGACGAGCCCCACGCCGACGCCGAGCGTTACCGGCGCCTGCACGTGATCGTGGGCGACTCGAACATGGCCGAGCCCACCACGATGCTCAAGATCGGGTCGGCGAACCTGGTGCTCGAGATGATCGAGGCCGGCGTGCAGTTCCGCGACTTCACCCTCGACAACCCGATCCGGGCGATCCGCGAGATCAGCCACGACCTGACCGGCCGTCGCCAGGTCCGCCTCGCCGGCGGCCGCGAGGCCTCGGCGCTCGACATCCAGCGCGAGTACCACGCGCGCGCCGTGCAGCACCTCAAGGAGAATGGCTCCACCCCCGCCAACGAGCGGGTGGTCGAGCTGTGGGGCCGCGCCCTGGAGGCCGTCGAACAGCAGGACTTCGCGAAGATCGACACCGAGATCGACTGGGCCATCAAGCACCGCCTCGTCGAGCGCTACCGCGCGAAGCACGACCAGGACCTCACCAGCCCCCGCAACGCCCAGCTCGACCTCGCCTACCACGACATCCGCCGCGGCCGGGGCATCTTCGACCTGCTGCAGCGCAAGGGCCTGGTCAAGCGCGTCACCGACGACGGCGAGATCGAAGCCGCCAAGGACACCCCGCCCCAGACCACCCGTGCCAAGCTCCGCGGAGACTTCATCGCCGCCGCCCAGGCCGCCGGCCGCGACTTCACCGTCGACTGGGTCCACCTCAAGCTCAACGACCAGGCCCAGCGCACCGTGCTGTGCAAGGACCCGTTCCGCTCGGTGGACGAGCGAGTGGAACGTCTGATCAGCTCGCTGTAACCCGCCAGGACCGCAGCCGCCGAGGGTCGCCCCGCCACCACGCGAGGCGGCCCTCGGGCATTTCCGGCGCAATCGGCTCGGGCCCGACGGGCGGTTGGCAGATCCGGCGTTCCCGACGAAAGTCGCCGTCCGGGTGCGGCAAGATCGGCCGCATGCGGCTCGTGCGTACGTTGGTGGTTCTGCTGGGTGCGGTGCTGCCGCTGGTCGCCGGTGGGGTGGCGGGCGCGGCTCAGCGGCTCCCGTCGTGGCGGCTGACGCCGACCGGGCTCCCGGCGCAGTTCCGGGGGCTTTCGGCCGTCAGCGGGCGCGTGGCGTGGGTCAGCGGCACGCAGGGGACCGTCTTGCGCACCACGGACGGCGGCCGCACCTGGAGCCCCGTCGGGCCGCCCGGCACGGAGACGCTGGAGTTCCGCGACATCGAGGCCTTCGACGCCGACCACGCCGTGGTGCTCTCCATCGGCCCCGGGGAGGACTCGCGCGTCTACCGCACCGACGACGCCGGCCGGCACTGGCGCCAGACGTTCGCCAACCCCGACCCGAAAGCGTTCTACGACTGCTTCGCCTTCTTCGACCCCTGGCGCGGTCACGCGATGAGCGACCCCGTCGACGGGAAGTTCCGCGTGCAGGCCACCGCGGACGGCGGCCGTACCTGGCGGCAGATCCCCGACAGCGCATTCCCGCCCGCCCTGCCCGGCGAAGCGGGCTTCGCGGCGAGCGGCCAGTGCGTGGCCACCTCCGGGCCGTTCGACGCGTGGCTCGCGATGGGCGGCGGGGACCGCGCCCGGGTGCTGCACACCGGCGACGCCGGGCACCACTGGACCGTCGCCGACACCCCGCTGCCCAGCAGCGCGTCCGCCGGCGTGTTCGCGCTCGCGTTCCGCACGCCGTGGCAAGGCGTCGCGATCGGCGGGGACTTCGCGAACCCCACGGCGCCCGGCCCGGCCGTCGCGCTCAGCGCCGACCGCGGCCGTACCTGGCGCACCCCGGCGCAATACCCCGCGGGCTACCGCTCCGGGCTCGCGTGGCTCGGCGGCTCCGTCATCGCCGTCGGCCCCGGCGGCAGCGACCTCAGCCCCGACGGCGGCCGCCACTGGACGCGGTTCGACACCGGCAGCTTCGACACCGTCGACTGCGCGCCCGCGGGCAGCTGCTGGGCCGGCGGCACCGGCGGCCGCGTCGCCCGGCTGGAGCGCTAAAGGACCTGCCCGGCCGGGCGGACCATGATCTCGTTGACGTCCACCGACGGCGGCTGCTCCAGCGCGTAGAGCACCGCGCGGGCGACGTCGTCGGCCTCGAGCTTCGGCTTGCGCCGCTGCTCATCCGTCAGGATGTCGGTGTCGGTGATGCCGGGCTGCACCAGCGTGACCCGCACGCCCGTGCCGACGGCCTCCTCCCGGATTCCCGCCGCCAGCCCGCTCACCGCCCACTTCGTCGCCGAATACAGGCTCCCCTTGCGCGGGTAACGGCCGGCGACCGAACCCGTCAGCACGAGATGACCGCTCGTGTCCGCCAACGCCGGCAGCACGGCACGGGCCGTGAGCGCGGGACCGTAAACGTTGGTCAGCACCAGTTCCCGCCACTGTTCGGGCTCCGCGCCGCCGTCGCCGAAGAACGACACGCCCATGCCGATCCCGGCATTCGCGAAAGCCGCGTCCAGCCGCCCGAACCGCGCCAGCGTCGCCTCGACCGCGCCCGACACACCCCGCCAGTCGGTGACGTCGGCGGCCAGCGCCAGCGCGTTTTCCTCGCCGAACTCGGCCACGAGCGGGGCCACGGCCTCGGATTTCCGGGCCACGAGCGCCACCCGGAACCCCGCCGACACGGCGCGCCTGGCCGTGGCCGCCCCGATCCCTCGCGACGCTCCGGTCACCAGCAGTACACGTTCAGCCATGGTTCCAGGCTAGGGTCGCGACGCGTTCGGGGAACCTCACGATCGGGGACGACGAGGAGAGCTAGGGTTGTACGGGTGTCCACCGCACGCGCCGAACGGCTGGTCAACCTCGTGCTCGCCCTGCTGTCCACCCGGCAGTACCTCACCGCCGAGCGGATTCGCGGAATCGTGCCCGGGTACGCCGACGCGGCCAGCGACGAGGCCTTCTTCCGCACGTTCGAACGCGACAAAACGGAGCTGCGGGAGCTCGGCATCCCCCTGGAGACCGGCCGCAACTCCGCGTTCGACCCCGTCGAGGGCTACCGCATCGCCCGCCGCGACTACGAGCTCGGTGAGATCGACCTGGCCCCCGACGAAGCGGCCGCCGTCGGCCTCGCCGTGCGCCTGTGGGACTCGCCCGAGCTGACCGGGCAGGCCCAGGGCGCGCTCGTGAAGCTGCGCGCTGCCGGCGTCGAGGTCGACGACCAGGCGCCCACCGTGATCGAACCCCGCGTGCGCGCCGAGCCGGCGTTCGGGCCGCTGCTCGCCGCCGTGCAGAGCGGCCAGGCCGTGCGCTTCGAGTACCGCCGCGTCGGCTCCCCGGAACGCCGCATGCGTGAGCTCGAACCGTGGGGAGTCGTGTCCTGGCGCGCTCGCTGGTACGTCGTCGGGCACGACCGCGACCGCGGCGCGACCCGCTGCTTCCGGCTCTCCCGCGTCACCGGCAAAGTGACCCCGATCGGCGAGCCCGGCGCGGTGACGCGGCCCGAGGGTGTGAAGCTGCTGCAGCTCGTGTCCGTCACCGGCGGCAGCGAGGAATCCAGCCCCGTCACCACCGCCCGCCTCTGGGTCGCGGACGGGCGCGCCGCCGGCGTGCGCCGCCGCGGCGAGGTCGTCGGCCGCGACACGATCGACGGCGAGGAGGGCGACCTCATCGAGATCGGCCTGTTCTTCCCCGAGTCGGCCGCCGACTGGATCGCCGCCCAGGGACCCGACGTGCTCGTGCTCGAACCCGACGTGCTCGCCAAATCCGTGCAGCACCGCCTCGAAGCCGTCCTCGCCCGCGCCGAGCAGGGGAGCGGCCGATGAGCGGCTCCACCGAACGCATGCCGCGCCTGCTCGCGCTCGTGCCCTACCTGCTCGCGCGCCCCGGCGTGCGCGTCGACGAGGCCGCCCACGACTTCGACGTCACGCCGCGCCAGCTGCGCAAGGACCTCGAACTGCTGTGGATGTGCGGCCTGCCCGGCTACGGCCCGGGCGACCTGATCGACCTCTCCTTCGAAGGCGACACCATCGTCGTCACCCACGACGCCGGCATGAGCCGCCCCCTGCGCCTCACCGGCGGCGAGGCCACCGCGCTGCTCGTGGCCCTGCGCGCGCTCGCCGACACCCCCGGCGTGGTCGACGGCGACGCCGTGCGCCGCTCGATCGCCAAGATCGAGGACGCCGCGGGCCAGGCCCAGCCGGCCGGTGTCGTGGTCGGCGGCGGCGTGCGCGAGGGCAAACGCGCCGCGAAGACCCGCGAGGAGGTCGCGGCCGCGCTACAGGCCGGGCGCGCCCTGCGGATGCGGTACTACACCGCGTCCAAGGACCAGATCACCGAACGCACCGTGGACCCGATGCGGCTGCTCATCGTGCAGGCCGTCGGCTACCTCGAAGCCTGGTGCCGCCGCGTCGAGGACGTCCGGCTGTTCCGCCTCGACCGCATCGACGAGCTGACCGTGCTCGACGAACCCGCCGCGCCCCCGGCCCACGCGCGGCCCACCGACCTGTCCGACGGCGTGTTCTCAGCGCGGCCCGACCAGTGCGAGGCCGAGCTCGTGCTCGACCCCGACGCGCGCTGGGTCGCGGAGTACTACCCGTGTGAAGAACTCGCCGAACTCGACGGTGGGCGGCTGCGCATCCGGATGCGCTATGCGGACGAGTCCTGGATGGTCCGTTTGGTCCTCGGACTCGCCGGAGACGCGCAGGTGGAGAGCCCCGTCACACTCGCTGACGCGGTTCGACGACGAGCGGCCGACGCGGTGGCCCGATCCCGTCACCTACCGTCAACCTACGGCCGTTAAGGTAACCCACGTGTCGTACTTGCCCACTTACGTAGTGCTCGCGGCGGGCCTGCTCGTCCTGATTCTCCTGGCAGTACAGACGATCAGAGTCTTGCGCCAGTTCCGCCGCACCCTGAGCATGGTGGCTACGAACACCCAGGACCGGACCGGACTCCTCCGCGCCCGGTCCGCAGCACTTCGCGTGGCCGTGGCGCAGCGCCGCGACGCACCGGAAACCAGTAACATCGGCAACGACTAAAGAAACAAGGAGGCCACCGCCATGAACGCGCTGCAGCCGTGGCACATCATCATCCTGGTGCTCGTCGTGGTTCTGCTGTTCGGGGCCAAGAGGCTTCCGGACGCCGCCCGCTCCATCGGCAAGTCCATGAAGATCTTCAAGGCCGAGACCAAGGACCTCACCGGCGAGCACAAGGACGAGGCCGAGCAGGTCGAGACCCGCCAGCTCCCGCAGGCCACCGCCCCGGCCCAGGACCAGCAGGTCGCCGACCTCCAGCGCCAGCTCGACGAGCTGAAGAAGCAGCAGGCGGCCGAGCAGCCGCAGAAGAACGCCAGCTGAGGCCCGACCACCCCACCCGGTCCCCGGTCCGCGGAGCGCGCTGAACACCCAGCGCGCTCCGGCGGGCTATGACGAGAACGGAACGACCAGTGGCGGAAGCCGCCAACGGCGCAGGCGCGCGCCCCAGCAACCGGCGCCGGCGCAGCCGCCGGAGAAACCCCGACGGCACGATGACACTCATCGAGCACGTCTACGAGTTCCGGCGCCGGCTCGGGTTCGCCCTGCTGTTCATCGTCATCGGCGGCATCTTCGGCTGGATCTGGTTCGAACAGCACCTCGGCCCGATCCCGTCGCTCGGCGACATCATGACCCACCCGTACTGCGCCATCCCCGCCGAACAGCGCTTCGGTGGCAACCAGGCCGGGTGCCGGCTGCTGCAGACGCAGCCGTTCGAGGTCTTCATGGTCCGCCTGAAGATCGGCGTCGCGGCCGGCGCGGTCCTGCTCTCGCCGTTCTGGCTGTACCAGTTCTGGGCGTTCATCGCTCCCGGGCTCTACACGAAGGAACGCAAGTACGCGCTCGTCTTCGTCGGCTTCGCCTCGGTGCTCTTCGCCGCCGGTGCCGTGCTGGCGTACTTCCTCGTGCCGCACGCGCTGGCGCTGCTGGCAGGCTTCGGCCAGGACCAGTTCGTGACCGCGTTGACCGCGGACAAGTACATCTCGTTCATCCTGTCGCTGCTGCTCATCTTCGGCGTCAGTTTCGAGCTCCCCTTGATCGTGGTGATGCTCAACCTCGTCGGGGTCGTCCGCTACCAGCAGCTCAAGCGGTGGCGCCGCGGCATCCTGTTCGCGCTGTTCGTGTTCGCCGCGTTCGCGACGCCGGGCTCCGACCCGTTCTCCATGCTCGGTCTCGCCGCCGCACTCACCGTGCTGTTCGAGATCGCCATCCAGATCACGCGTTTCCACGACCGCAAGCGCGACAAGATCCGCGAAGACGAGGGCTGGGACAAGCTCGACGACGACGAAGCCGCACCGTTCAACTACACGCCGAGCACCGTCGAGGAAGACGAGCCCGTGACCTCGCCGCGCAGCCAGTCGACCGACGACATCACGTAACCACCACCGCATGGGGCTCACCGCGGCGCTCGCCGTCCACCCGGCCTCCGGCCACGGAGCCGCGGCCCGGATCGCGGACGCCGTGGCCGCCCGGCTGCGCCTCGCCGTCGAAAGGCTCGACGTCCTCACCGCCACCAGCGTCGAGGAATCCCGAGCCCTCATGCGATCCGCGCACGCCGAGGGTCTCGACGTGCTCATCGTCCTCGGCGGCGACGGCGCCGCGCATCAAGGCGTGCAGTTCTGCGCCGACCACGACGTTGCCCTCGGCCTCGTGCCCTCAGGAACCGGCAACGACTTCGCCCGCGCCCTCGGCACTCCACCCGACGCCCTCACAGCCGCAGACAAGCTCGCCGAAGCCCTGCGCGCCGGCACCCGCCGCACCCTCGACCTCGGCCGCCTCGGCGGCGCGGAAGGCAGCGGCGCGGGAGAGCAGGGCGCTTGGTTCGCCACGGTCCTGTGCTCCGGATTCGACGCCGCCGTCAACGCCCGCGCCAACAGCCTCCGCTGGCCCTCCGGCCCCCGCCGCTACGACGTCGCCATCCTCGCCGAGCTCGCTGCCTTCCGCCCCCGCCCCGTCACCCTCCACACCGACGAAGGCACCCTCGAGCTCGACGCCACGCTGATCGCCGTCGGCAACACCCCCTACTACGGCGGCGGCGTCCCGATCTGCCCCCAGGCCACGCCGGACGACGGGCTTTTCGACGTCACCGTGATCGGCGCCGCCGGCCGCCTGCAGCTGCTGCGCCTGCTGCCCGGCCTGC
Organism: Amycolatopsis sp. NPDC051372; assembly: GCF_040682095.1. Classification (NCBI taxonomy): domain Bacteria; kingdom Bacillati; phylum Actinomycetota; class Actinomycetes; order Pseudonocardiales; family Pseudonocardiaceae; genus Amycolatopsis; species Amycolatopsis sp. NPDC051372. Next base: position 183,476 of record NZ_JBFBAF010000017.1, on the reverse strand, counting down.
GCACCGGCGCGCACCTCGACCACCCCGCCGTCCGCACCCTGCGCACCCGGACACTGAGTATCGAAACCGGCATCGAAACCGGAACCGGCCCCGGCTGGCCCGCCTACGCCGACGGCGAATCCCAGGGCACCACCCCCGTCACCGCCACCTGCGTGCCCGGCGCGCTCACCGTCGTCGCCCCGTAACCGCACGGCCACACACCGGTCGGCACGCCGCGTGCGGACTGTCGGTGCCGTGTGGAACCCTGACGGGGTGGCCACTAGCCCTTCACCTTCCCCGGCCGAGGCCTACGCGGTCTCACGCCGCCGCGCCAAATACCCGCAGCTGACGCGTTTCGCCGGCGAGGTGTCGTTCGAGTTCGACGACTTCCAGGTCCGCGGCTGCGAGGCTCTCGAAGACGGCCACGGCGTGCTCGTGTGCGCACCCACCGGCGCCGGCAAGACCGTGGTCGGCGAGTTCGCCGTGCACCTGGCACTCGCCGAGGGCCGTAAATGCTTCTACACGACGCCCATCAAGGCGCTGTCCAACCAGAAGTACGCCGACCTCGTAGCCCACTACGGCAGCGACGCCGTCGGCCTGCTCACCGGCGACACCTCCATCAACGGCAACGCGCAGGTGGTCGTGATGACCACCGAGGTGCTGCGCAACATGCTCTACGCCGGCAGCTCCGCCATCCCCGAGCTCGGCTACGTCGTGATGGACGAGGTCCACTACCTCGCCGACCGCTTCCGCGGCGCCGTGTGGGAGGAAGTGATCCTCCACCTGCCCGAACACGTCCGCGTCGTCGGGCTCTCGGCCACCGTGAGCAACGCCGAGGAGTTCGGCGAATGGCTCGTCGAGGTCCGCGGCGACACCACCGTCGTCGTCGACGAGCACCGGCCCGTGCCGCTGTGGCAGCACATGCTCATCGGCAACCGCCTGATGGACCTGTTCGCCGGCCAGGACGAAGGCGACCCGAACGCCGAGCTGAGCATCAACCCCGGCCTGCTGCGCCGCGCCGAAGAGCTCGGCCGCTTCGCCCCCGCCTCGATGCGCGGCAACCGCGGAGGCCGCCGCGGCGCACCCCGCCCGCAACGGTTCCGCCCGCCCTCACGCGTCGACGTCGTGGAGCGCCTCGACACGGCCGGGCTGCTGCCCGCGATCGTGTTCATCTTCTCCCGCGCCGGCTGCGACGCCGCCGTCGCGCAGTGCGTGCGCTCCGGCCTGCGGCTCAACGGGCCCGAGCAGGTCGAGGAGATCCGCCGCATCGTCGCCGAGCGCACCGCCGACCTGCCCGAGGGCGACCTGAGCGTCCTCGGTTTCTGGGAATGGCGCGAAGCGCTGGAACGCGGCTTCGCCGGCCACCACGCGGGCCTGCTGCCCGCGTTCAAGGAGACCGTCGAGGAACTGTTCCTGCGCGGCCTGGTCAAGGCCGTGTTCGCCACCGAGACCCTCGCGCTGGGTATCAACATGCCCGCGCGCACTGTGGTGCTGGAACGGCTGGTCAAGTACAACGGCGAAGCCCACGTCGACCTCACCCCGGGCGAGTACACGCAGCTGACCGGCCGCGCCGGGCGCCGCGGTATCGACGTCGAGGGCCACGCCGTCGTCGCGTGGCAGCCCGGCGTCGACCCGAAGCAGGTCGCCGGCCTCGCCTCCACGCGTACGTATCCGCTGCGCTCGTCGTTCCGGCCCGGCTACAACATGGCCGTCAACCTCGTCGCCCAGGTCGGCGCAGACTCCGCGCGCGAGCTGCTGGAACAGTCGTTCGCCCAGTTCCAGGCCGACCGGTCCGTGGTCGGCACCTCGCGGCGCATCGACCGCAACAAGGAAGCCCTCGTCGGCTACGCCCGCGCGGTGACCGGCGAGTTCGACGAGATGCTCGAATACGTCGAGCTGCGCGCCAAGATCTCCGCCCGCGAGAAGACGCTCTCCCGGCAGAACACCGCCACCCGCCGCGCCGGCACCGCGGAATCGCTGGAGAAGCTGCGCAAGGGCGACGTCATCGCCGTGCCCGCCGGGCGCCGCGCCGGGCTGGCCGTGGTCGTCGACCCGGGCCTGGATCCGATCCGCGAGCCGCGGCCCGTGGTCGTCACCGAGGACCGCTGGTCCGGGCCGCTTTCGGTCGCCGACTTCCCGGCCCCGGTCGAGCCCCTCGGCCGCATCCGCCTGCCCAAGCACGTCGAACTGCGCTCACCCAAGACCCGCCGCGACATCGCGTCGGCCCTGCGCGACTCCGGCATCTCCCTGCCCGGGCGCCAGCGGCGCCGCACGAGCCAGGGCGACGATGCGGAGCTCAACGCCCTGCAGCGCGCCCTGCGCGCCCACCCCTGCCACGGTCTGGCCGAACGCGAGGCCAACCTGCGCTGGGTCGAGCGTTACCAGCGCCTGCAGGCCGAGACCGAGCAGCTCGAACGCAAGGTCGCCGCGACCACCCACTCGCTGGCCCGCGCGTTCGACCGGATCCTCGCGCTGCTCGGCGAACGCGGCTACCTCGGCCCCGGCACCGGCGAGGACCGCGTCACCGAACACGGCCACCGCCTCGCGCGTCTCTACAGCGAGTCCGACCTGCTGGCCGCCGAGTGCATCCGCCATGGCGTGTGGGAAGGCCTCGGCGCGGCCGAGCTCGCCGCCGTCGTGTCCACGCTCGTGTTCGAGGCCCGCCGCGATATGGCGGGGGAGCCGCGCCTGCCCGGCGGCTCCGTGCCCAAGGCCTGGGAAGAGACCACCAAGCTGTGGGTCGACCTCACCGAGGACGAACGCCGCCACCACCTCGACCGCACCCGCGAACCCGACGCCGGTTTCGCGTGGCCGGTCTACCGGTGGGCCCGCGGCGAATCGCTCGAGAAGGTCCTCACCGCCGCCGAGACCAACGGCCAGGAACTGTCCGCCGGCGACTTCGTCCGCTGGTCACGCCAGGTGATCGACCTGCTCGACCAGATCCGCGACGTCCTCGGCAAAGCCGACCCGGTCGGCGCCGCCGCCGCGGAAGCCGTGCGCGCACTGCGCCGCGGCGTCGTCGCGGCCGGCGGGGCATGACTGTTTTGCCGGAAGCGCGCGCCTCGGCCGCAGGGCGTTCGCGGGCAGGTCGAGGTCACCGCTCGGACAGGGTGCGCGTGGACGCGTGTGCTCGGCCCCGACCTGTGGTTGGATCGCGCTCGACACCGTGGGCAGCGACTCCTCCCGAGGAGGTCACTGCCACAGGCAATCAAGGCGGAGGCGAACGATGAGCACGCCGTATGGCGGCAACGACCCGCAGCAGCAGCCCCAGTACGGGCAGCAGCCGCAATACGGGCAACAGCCGGGCGGCGCCTACCCGCCGAGCGGGCCGCAGGAGCAGCAACAGCAGCCCTACAACCCGCAGCAGTACGGCCAGCAGCCCCAGCAGCCCTACGACTCGCAGCCGACGCAGTGGGTCCAGCCGCAGCAGCAGCCCCAGTACGGCCAGCAGCCCGGCGGCTACCCCCAGCAGCAGCCACCGCAGTCGCCGCAGCAACCGCAGTGGGGCCAGCAGCCGCTCCCGCAGCAGTACGGCCAGCCCTACGACCCGAACCGGCAGCAGCCGCCCCAGCAGTACGGGCAGCAGCCCGGCGGCGGGTACCCGCAGAGCGGCCCGCAGCAGCAGCCGCTGTACGGCCAGCCGCAGACCGGCCCGCAGGCTCAGCAGCCCTACGGCCAGCCCGCCGGCAACCAGTACGACTACGGCCAGGCGACCGCCCTCACGCAGACCGTCGGCGACACCGGTGACGAACCGAAGTCGAAGCGCGGCCTGTTCATCGGCATCGGCGCGCTCATCGTGGTGGTGGCCGTGGTCGCGATCCTCGGGTTCGTCGCCCCCGGCTTCTTCAAGACCGAGGTCTTCAACAACACCCAGATGCAGACCGACGTCGCGAAGCTGCTCACCGACACCTACAAGATCGAAGGCGTCACCGGCGTCACCTGCCCGGCCGAGCAGAAGGTCGAGGACGGTGCAAAGTTCGAGTGCACCGCGACCATCAACGGCAAGCCGCAGCAGGTGCCGATCACCGTCAAGGGCAGCGACGGCAACTACGAGGTCTCGCCGCCTGCCGCCCCATGATCACCGCGGTGATCCACTCTGAAAAGTGAAGCCGGGTAAATCGGTGGCCCGCACCCCGCTGGCCACAGGATGATCGCGGCATGAGCGACCACACCGTACGACTCCTGTCCTCCGCCGACGAGCAGCGCGCGGCCTGGAACCTGTTCCGGTCCGCGCTGCACGTCAAGGCCGGCAGCGACGAGGAGTGGGAGCGGATCGGCGAGGCTCTGCAGGAGTCGCGCGTGTTCGCCGCGTTCGACCCGGAGCTGATCGGCACCGTGCGAGCCGCCGACCACGAGGTCGTCCTCCCCGGCGGCGCGCGCGTGCCCCTCGCGGCCGTGACCGGCGTCGGCGTGCGCGCCGGCCGCACCCGCCGCGGCGTGCTCAGCGCCCTGCAGGCCGCGCAGCTGCAGGACTTCGCCGAACGCGACGTGGTGCTGGCGTCCCTGCACGCCACCGAAGGCGCGATCTACGGCCGGTACGGCTACGGCGTCGCGACCCTCAGCCGCAACCTCGTCGTCGACCGCCGCCACGCGCGGCTGCGCCCGGAAGCACCGTCCGGCGGCGAGGTCAGCGTGTTCAGCCTCGAGCAGACCCTGCTGCACTGGCCCGACCTCTACGCCGCCACCGGCACCGCCCGGCCCGGCATGATCACGCGGCCCGCGCACTACTGGCCCATGAACGAGAACCAGGCCCGCCGCTCGGACAGCCCCGTCGAGACCGCGGTGCACCGCGGCCCGGACGGCGTCGACGGCTACCTCGTCTACCACGTCGAACGCGGCGAGGGCGACCGGCAGAAACTCACGGTCTTCGAGTTCCACTACACCAACCCCGCCGCGTTCGCCGGCCTGTGGCGGTTCCTGCTGTCGGTGGACCTCGTCGACGACATCTCCGTGATCGCCCGCCCCGTGGACGAACCCGTCGAACTGCTCTTCACCGACCCGCGCGCGGTGAAGGTCAAGGCCGTCGAGGACGAAACGTGGCTGCGCGTGATCGACGCGCCCGCCGCACTCGCCGCCCGCACCTACGGCGAGGCCGAACCGGTCGTCCTCGAAGTGACCGACCCGCTGTTGCCCGCCAACGACGGTCGCTACCGCATCAGCCCCGACGGCGCCGAACGCACCGACGCCGCCCCCGCCCTGCGCCTCGACGTCACCTCGCTCGCGATGCTCTACTTCGGAGCGTGGCACGCCTCGGCCCTGGCCGACACCGGCCGTGTCGAAGTCCTGGACGACGCCGCGGTGTCGCACGTGGACACCTTGTTCGGCACGCGCCGCGCGTCCTGGTGCGGTACTTTCTTCTGACCGTGACCAGGGGCCCGTAACGGGCATCGGGGGACAGGAGCGGGAATGCGCGCCGTGCTGGTGCTGGGTCTGTGCGGCCTGGGAATGCTGCTCGCCACCGGCTGTTCGACCAAAGCCGACCCGGTGACGTCCGTCAAGACCGTCACGGTCACGCCCTCCGCCACCACGCCTGCAGAGACGTCGGCGGGCGCGACGCCGGCGTCGGCCACCGGGCCCGGGCGCGTGTTCGACGCGAAAGCCATGGACGCCGCCGTCGCCAAGATCCTCGCCGACACCTACAAGCTCGACGGCGTCGGCGAGGTCAGCTGCCCCGACCGCCAAGCCGTGACCGACGGCTCCACGTTCCAGTGCGTGGTCGACCTCGCGGGCGAGGAGAAACACGTGCCCATCACGGTCACCGGCACCGCGGGCGACTACCGCGTCGACGCCCCGAAGTAGCGCGCCGGGGGAAAACGCGTGGCACCCGCGCCGCGGGCTTGGTTGGATCGCGGCATGACCGACTTCGTGGTACGCCCGATCACCGACGACGAGCGCCGGCCCACCTTGGACCTGCTCGGGCAAGCACTGCACAGCCCCCTGCTCTCGGACGAGGCGTGGGCGCAGATCGGCGATTCCTGGGCCGCGCCCGGCAAGTTCGCCGCGTTCGCCGACGACCGTCCGATCGGGATCACCAGCGGTTTCGACACCACGATCGCCGTCCCCGGCGGCGCGCTCCTGCCCGCGACGGCGGTCGACGGTGTCGGCGTGCGCGCCGACTGGACCCGCCGCGGCGTCGTCACCGCGTTGATGAGCGCGCAGCTCAACGACCTCGCCGAACGCGGCACCACGCTCGCGTGCCTGCACGCCAGCGAAGCTGTGATCTACGGCCGCTTCGGCTACGGCATCGCCACCTCCGGCGCCACCGTCCGCGTCGACCACCCCGCGCGGCTGCGCGAAGGCGCCGAGGCCGGTGGCGCCGTCCGGTTGCTCGACACCGAGGAGGCCCGCGCGCAGCTTCCCGCGCTGTACCAACGGATCGGGCTGCACCGGCCGGGCATGATCGCCCGCCCCGACGTCTGGTGGCCCATCGCCCTCAACCGCCGCCTCAGCCGCGAAGACGGGTACCGCGTGGCTGTCCACACCGGACCGAACGGTGAGGACGACGCGTTCGCGATGTTCAAGAGCGTGGACCAGTCCACCGCCGCCGAACCCGAACGCGGCCCGCTGCTGGAGGTCCGCGACCTGCACGGCACGAACCCGGAGGCGATCGCCGCGCTGTGGCGGTTCCTGCTCTCGATCGACCTCGTCGCCACCGTGAGCTCCCGCTTCCGCCCGCTCGACGAACCCCTCTCCGTGCTGCTCGCCGACCCGCGCCGTGCCCGCACCACCGAGGTGGAAGACGACCTGTGGCTGCGGCTGGTCGACGTCGCCGGCGCGCTCGCCGCTCGCACCTACGGCTCGGGCGAACCCGTCGTGTTCGAAGTGGACGATCGGCTGCTGCCGGCCAACCGCGGCCGCTACCGCGTCGGCCCCGACGGCGCCGAACGCACCGACGCCGACGCGGACGTGCGCCTCGACGCCGACAGCCTCGCCATGCTCTACCTCGGCGAGTGGCGCGCCTCGACGCTCGCGCAAGCCGGCCGGATCACCGCGGTCGACCCGGCGGCGCTCGGCCGTGCCGACACCCTGTTCGCCACCGACACGCGGCCGTGGTGCGGCACGTACTTCTGAGCCGCGCTCACGCCTTCGGCAGCGCCGCCAGGAGCCGTTCGACCGAGCGGCCCAGGTTCCACTGCTCGGCCAGCTCCGCGACCCGGTCCGGGTCCGCGGGGCTCGTCGGCACGGCGTCCGGCCCGGACTGCACCACCGGCGCGTCGACGGCGACCCGCACCACAGTGGGGGCCACGGCGAGGTAGTCGGCCGCGTCCTTGAGCCGCAGCCGGGTCTTCAGCGGCAACCGCGAGTCGCCCGACTGCGAGGCCGAGATCAGCTCCTCCAGCGACCCGAACTGCGTGATGAGCTTCGCCGCGGTCTTCTCGCCGATACCGGCCACGCCGGGCAGCCCGTCGGACGGGTCACCCCGCAACGCGGACATGTCGGCGTAGGCCGGACCCGCGTGGCCGGCCGGCACGCCGTAGCGCTCGGCGATCTCGGCCTGCCCCAGCACCTCGGCCTTCGCCCAGCCCTTGCCCACGTACACGACCGAGGTCGGCGTCGGCGTCGCGCGCACGAGCTGGAACAGGTCGCGATCGCCGGTGATGACCTCGACCGGCGCGTCCTGCTCGTGGGTGGCCAGCGCGCCGATCACGTCGTCGGCCTCGTAGCCCGCCGCCTCGGCCGTGGCGAACCCGAACGCGGCCAGCACGTCGAGGATCACCGGCACCTGCGGCGTGAGCGTGTCGGGCACCTCCTCCACGTCGGCCTCGCCCTCGCCGTGCCCCGGCACCGCGACCCTGTGTGCCTTGTAACTGGGCAGCAGGTCGGTGCGGAACTTCGGCCGCCAGTCCGCGTCCAGGCACGCCACCAGCCGCGACGGGCGTCGGTCGGTGAGGATGCGCGCCAGCGTGTCGGTGAACCCGCGCACGGCGTTGACCGGCGTCCCGTCGGGCGCGGTCATCGAGTCGGGCAGCGCGTAGTACGAGCGGAAGTACAGGCTCGCGGAGTCGAGGAGGGCGAGTGGTCCGGTCACGCGCCCAGCCTGCCACGTCTGCCCGCGCAGTACCGCGCCTGACGCGCCGCCCGGTTTCCACCGCCCCGTCCCGGGTACCCCTGATCGACACCGTGGGAAAGGGGAGTGGGAGTGCGCGTACTGGTCACCGGGGCGTCCGGTTTCGTCGGGAGCCGCGTCGCCGAGGCACTGGCCGCCGACGGGCACGACGTGCGCGCGATGACCCGCAACCCGGCCGCCTACACGGGCGCGGGCACCGCGGTGCACGGCGACGTCGAGGACTCCCGCTCGCTCGAGATGGCGTTGCGGGGCACCGACGCCGCCTACTACCTCGTGCACGCCCTCGACGCTCGTGACTTCGAACGCCGCGACTCCGCGGCGGCCCGCGCGTTCGCCCTCGCCGCGCGCACCGCCGGGACCGGCCGCATCGTCTACCTCGGCGGCCTCGGCGACGACTCCGACGACCTGTCCGCCCACCTGCGCAGCCGCCGCCAAGTCGAGTACCTGCTCGCCGGCACCGGTGTGCCCGTGACCGTGCTGCGCGCCGGCATCGTGATCGGCCACGGCGGCATCTCGTGGGAGATCACCCGCCAGCTCGTGGAGCACCTGCCCGCGATGGTCACCCCGCGCTGGGCCGCCACCCGCGCCCAGCCGATCGCGATCGCCGACGTCGTGCGCTACCTCGTAGGCGTGCTCGACTCGCAGGCCGCGGAAGGCCGGACGTTCGAGATCGGCGGCAGCGAACAGCTGGCCTACCTGGACATGCTGAGGCGGCTGGCGCGGATCGAGGGCCGCAGGCCGCTGATCGTGCCCGTGCCGCTGCTCTCGCCGCGGCTCTCGTCGTACTGGCTCGCGCTGGTGACCGACGTCGACGTGGCCACCGGCCGCACGCTCATCGACTCCATGGCCAACGAGGTGGTCGTGCGCGACCCCGCGATCCGCGACGTCGTACCGTTCGAACCCATGGACTACGACTCCGCGGCCCTGGCGGCGCTGGCCGAACGCGCGCGGGCGGCGTGATGCGGCGCTCGCTGCTCGGGCTGGTCACCGCGGCCGGTACCGGATTGCTCGGCCGGTCGCTCTCCACGCCTCCCGGTTCAGCCCGCTTCCACGGGCGCACGGGAGCCGTCGCCGCCACCTGGGCCGCGGGCGGGCTCGCCGCGGGACCACCGCCGCGCGGCACCTCGCGCCACCCCGTCGCGGGGCCCGTGGCGGTCGCCGTCGGCGCGTTCGGCGTGTTCTACGGCTGTGCGCTGGTGGCCCGCCGCATCCCGCCGTTGTCACGGGCGATCGCGGGGGTGCTCGCCTACGCCGATCGCGGTTCGGGTCCGGCCGTCTACGCGACGACGCTGATCACCGGCGCCGCCGAGGAAGTCTTCTTCCGCGGCGCCCTGCAAGGCTCGGTGACGCGCGCGCCGGTGGCGACCTCGACGGCGGTCTACGCACTGTCCACCGTGGCCACTCGCAACCCGGCCCTCGTGCTGGCGTCGATCGTGATGGGGACGCTGTTCGGGCTGCAACGGCGTGCCACGGGCGGCATTCAGGCGCCGATGCTGACCCATGTGGTCTGGTCCTCGTTGATGCTCACGGCGTTGCCGCCGCTGTTCGAAACTCCGGCCCCGCCCGGGTGACGGGCCCCTCCGCGCGCCGGTACTAGGCTCAGCCGCATGTCGCGCCGATCCCTCCACACGCCCGCCCCGGACGCCGCCGCGCTCCGCGCCCGCCTCGACCGCGCAGCGAAAGCGGCCGCCGCCGCGGACACCGACGCCCTGCTCATCGCCCCCGGCTCCGACCTGCGCTACCTGCTCGGCCAGGCGGGCGGCTCCTTCGAGCGCCTCACCACGCTCGTGGTGCCCGCCGACGGCGTGCCCGCGCTCGTCGTGCCCAAGCTGGAGGCCCCCGGCTACGCCGACGTGCCCACCGCCGAGCTCGGCGTCGAGGTCCTCACGTGGGTCGACGGCGACGACGCCTACCGGCTGGTGGCCGACCGGCTCGGCAAGGCCCGCCGCGTCGCCGTCAGCGACTTCACCCCGGCCCTGCACGTGCTCGCCCTGCGCACCGCCCTCGGTGACGCCGAGCAGATCCTGGCCGGTCCCGTCGTGCGCGAGCTGCGGATGCGCAAGGACGCTGCCGAGATCGCCGCGCTGCGCGCCGCGGGTGCCGCCATCGACCGCGTGCACGCCCGCGTGGGCGAGTGGCTGCGCGCCGGGCGCACCGAGGCTGAGGTGGGCGCCGACATCGCCGCCGCCATCGTCGAGGAGGGCCACACGGTGGCCGACTTCGTGATCGTCGGCTCCGGCCCCAACGGTGCCAGCCCCCACCACGACGTCTCCGATCGCGTGATCGAGCGCGGCGACGTGGTCGTCGTCGACATCGGCGGCCCGCTGCCCGAGGGCTACAACTCCGACTCCACCCGCACCTACGCCGTCGGCGAACCGCGCGACGCCGACGTCGCCCCGACCTACGCCGTGCTGCAGCAGGCCCAGCAGGCCGCGGTCGACGCCGTGCGCCCCGGCGCCACGGCCGAGTCCATCGACGCCGCCGCGCGCGACGTGATCGACGCCGCGGGCTTCGGCGAGTTCTTCATCCACCGCACCGGCCACGGCATCGGCCTCGACGTGCACGAGGAGCCCTACATCATCGCGGGCAACACGCTGCCGCTGGAGCCGGGCATGGCGTTCAGCGTCGAGCCGGGCATCTACCAGCCGGGCCGCTGGGGCGCCCGCATCGAGGACATCGTCGTGGTCACCGAGACCGGCGTCGAGGCCGTGAACACCCGGCCGCACGACCTCGTCGTGCTCGAAGCATGAGCGGCCCCCTCGAGCCGCTCGACCAGGCCATCGTGCAGGAGCTCGCCGCCGACGGCCGGCGCAGCTTCACCGACCTCGCCGAACGCGTGGGCCTGTCGGTGTCGGCCGTGCACCAGCGCGTGCGGAGGCTGGAGCAGCGCGGCGTGATCCTCGGCTACACCGCCCGTCTCGACGGCGAGCAGATCGGCCTCCCGCTCACCGCGCTGATCTCGCTGACCCCCAACGACCCGGCCGCCCCCGACGACTACCCGCAACGCATCCAGCACATCACGGAGATCGAGTCCTGCTACTCGGTCGCGGGGGACGAGTCGTACATCCTGCTGGTGCGCGTCGCTTCGCCGCTGGGGCTGGAGGATCTGCTGCGGCGGATCCGGGAGGCGGCGAAGGTGTCGACTCGGACGACGGTGGTGCTGTCGACGCCGTTCGAAGGGCGTTCGCCGACGTTGTGACTTCCGGCGGGTGGTGGCTTTCCCGTGAGGAGAGCACCACCCGCCGCTACAGCACGGTCGAGCGCACCGTCGCCGGCAACCGTTCGGGGTGCGTGTCGCCGAGCCGGTCGAGGATCCGGCCGGCCTCGGCATCGGGATCACCCTGGGGATCGCAGCCGAACTGGAGGTAGTGCCGGCCCCCGGGGCCGACGACGGACATCTCCACTTCGCCGTCGGCCCCGATCGTCCAGCCCCGCCCGCCGAGCAACCCGAACCCCCACTGCCCGAGCACCCCGGGCCGGTCGTCCAGCACCGACACCACGTGCCGCGCCACCCGCCTCGGCACGTCCTCCCACCACCGGTCGACGTCCGCGCGGATCAGCTCCTCGAAGTACTGCCCGGGATCGAACCGCACCACCTCCGGCGGCGTCAGCCCCTCCCACCGCCGGACCTGCCAGTCCGCCCACACCACCGCGTCGTGCGGCGCGCCCCAGCCCGCGTTCTCCCGCTCGACCAGCACGGAGATCGCCACCGGATCCTCGGCCCGCGAGCCCCGCCACAGCGGCGCCCGCGGCCGCTCGTCGAACAGCTCCAGGCCCACGTCGGGTGGACGCAGCGGGCTGCGCCGCCCGAGCAGCACATCCGGATCAATTCCCCGGCCGTAGTCACCGCGCACCGCGTGCGCGACCAGGTCGAGCCCGAGGATCCGCCCGTCCACCAGCGGTACGACCTGCGGCGTCCGGACCCCGTCGACCTCGTCGACCCGTACCTCCAGCCGCAGCCGCGCGTATCCCGTGTCCGTCATCCGCGCCAGCATGGCAGGCCGCGAACCCGCTCACCGGCCGGCGAGTACCGCCACACCGGATCGGGCGACTTCCGGAGCCGGCCCGGGCCGCACCGCGGCACCCGGCGCCCAGTAGGCGCAGTCGTGCCAGTTGTCCTGGGCCGGCTCGGTGTAGATCGTGGCGATGTCGCCGGTGACCTCGTTGTAGACCACGTGGGCGCGCTGCTCCGTGCCTCGGAACTGCAGGATGTTCTGCTTGTTGCCCGGACCCGACGCGGGCCTCGGAAATCCGTAGCTCACCGTGCGGTCGGCGCACCGCATGAACCCTTCCGGGATCCGAGTAGGGATCGTGCTGCTCCCCGCCCGGGCGCGGGTCCTCGAGCATGTGCTTGAGCGAGCTGCACCGCCACTGCCGCTTCTCGCCGGAGCTGACGTTGATCCAGCCCATGAGCAGGAAGCCGTCGTCCACCTGCCGGCTGGTGCACTGGTCCATCCGCTGCGTCAGCTTCACCGGATCGAAGTCGAATCCCGGGATGGGGTCCGCGAGCGCCGCCGGTACGGCCACTGCCGCCGAAGCGATGGTCAGAGCGAAAACCGCCGCGGAAATCCGGGCGGAGCGAATCCTTGCCGTTCGCGTTTCCATGGTCTCGAACCCCCTGTGATCGCGAAAACCCTCCGCGGCGGAGCCTAAGATCATTTTCGGAGCCGCAGGGAACAGCCCGGCGGGAACCACCGCTGTGGGTGGCCTGGGCCGCGGGCTGAGGAGTCGTGCGTCGCTCGTGTTGCGGTGGGTTCACCACCGCTGTTCCGAACGGCCGAAATCCGGTGGCGGTCACGAGTGCACAGGTGCCATGCTGCGGCCCCGCGTATCGGCTCTCCGAAAGGCTTCTCGTGACACTCGGCATGGTGCTCGGCGATCACTCCTCGCGCACTTCGGCGCCGAGGCGATAGCCGGACCTTTCCCACGTCTCGATCCCCCGGCCTGGTCCAGGGGTTCCTCGCTCGCGCCCCGAAGTGCTCGCCGTGTACCCGCACGTCCGATCACGAGGAGCCCGAGATGCCCCCGTTCCCGCCCCCGTCGCGACTCGTCCCCGTCGACGACCGCTGCAGTGCCGCCACCGCCTGCGACCTGGCCCGTTCCGGCGTGGCCCTGCTGTGGCGTGGTGACTTCCCCCAGGCCCGCCGGCTGCTGGCGGCCATGGGCCGCCGGCTGGACCGGCGAACCCCGCACCCCGTCGCCGACCCGGCCGAGGCTTTCCGCGAGCATCGCCGGGCGCGCCGGAACCGCGCCCGCGTACTGGGGCAGCTGCTCGTCGCCGTGGACGCCGAGCACCGCCTCGACGTGCGGCGCGCTCCGGACGTCCGGAAGGCGTGCCGCCAGGCGTACGGGGCCGCGACCGGCCCTGGTGTGCTCGCCCTGCGTGAGCTGCTCGGCGTGCTGGGTGCGCACCAATGGCGCGAGCGCGGCGTCTTCGTCCCGGCTCTCGGCGCCCGCGTCCATCCCCACTATGGGGTGTTCACACCGACCCGAAGCGAGTACGTCGACCTCGTGGCCCAGACACCCCTGCCCGCACTGACGCGCACCGCGTTCGACCTCGGCACGGGTACCGGGGTCCTCGCCGCCGTGCTGGCGCGCCGCGGCATCGCCCGCGTCACGGCCACCGACAGCAATCCGCGTGCCCTCGCGTGCGCCCGCGACAACGCCACCCGGCTGGGCCTCACCGCCCGGATCCAGGTGCCCGAACCCTGCCTGTACCCGGAGGGGCGAGCCGATCTCGTGGTCTGCAACCCGCCGTGGCTGCCCGCGCATCCGGTGTCCGACCTGGAGAAAGGCGTCTATGATCCCGACAGCCGCATGCTGCGGGGTTTCCTCACCGGCCTGACCGCCCATCTCGAACCCGGCGGGGAAGGCTGGCTCGTCCTCTCGGACCTGGCCGAGCGCGTCGGACTCCGAACCCGCGCCGAACTCGTGGACCTCGTCAGCGCCGCCGGCCTACGCGTAGCCGGCCGCATCGACACGACACCGCGGCACCCGAAGGCGGCTGCCACCGAAGACCCTTTTCACGCCGCCCGTGCCGGGGAGGTGACATCGCTGTGGCGCCTCCAAGCCCGACCGCTGGTACGATAAAAGGTATGGCAACACGTAAGGTCACCCTTTCTCTCGACAGTGGTGCGCTCGAGTTCGCCGAACGAGCTGCGAAAGCGCACGGGATCTCGGTCTCGTCCTGGTTGTCCAAGGCGGCCCGGCGGGAGGCGGTGCGCACGGGCTACACCCCGCAGCAGGCGCCGACCGCGCCGGCGGCCGAGGCGGACGAGGTGGAACGGACGGCGGCGGAAAAGGACATGCGTGCGCAGGGGTGAAGTCTGGACGTACCATCCCCCGACCGAACCGGCCCGGGAACGCACCGTGGTGCTCCTGTCGTCGGACGGGGTGAACGAGTCCGAGCGGCCCTGGCTGCTCGGCACCGAACTGCTCGACCGCGACCCGCAGGACATCCTGGGCGTCGCGATCGACGCGCGGTACTGGGTGTCCACGCTCAACCTGACCCGGCTGTACCGGCCGTGGTTCGACGAGCGCATCGCCGAGATCGACCAGGAAGTGCAGGAACAGATCGACGTCGCACTGCGGGCCGCGCTCGACCTCTAGGGCCGCCGCTCAGCGGTTGGCGACCTCGGGCACGGCGTGGAGCTTGCCGTCAGGCCCGGACAGGCACGTGGCGTTGCCCTCGCGCCCGGCGAGGAACTCCGAGAGGCAGTCGGCGATCGCGGCGTGCCCCGCGGCGTTGGGGTGGAACGACTCCTGCAGCGCGTGCTGCGCCCGGTCCGCCTGGCCCAGATCACTCAGGTGCAGCGTCAGGCGCGTGAACCACTCCGAAGCCGGGTTCGCGCCGCCACTGCACGCCTCGTGGTGCTCACCCGCGCGCGCCAGGTCCAGGAACCGCGCGCCGGACTGCACGGCGGCCTGCTTCAGGCCCGCCGAGAGCGTGGTGATGCCCGTGGTCGAGATCCACTGCAGGTCGTCGGTGTGAAACGGGCAGCCGTCGAGGTTCTGCAACCCCGGCGGAACGTCTGTGGCGACCGGCGCGGCGTAGGACTGCAGCACGAGCTGGTAGTCGGCCGGCACGTAACCCGCCTGGGCCAGGACCTTCTTCACATCGCCGACTGCGTTGACCACCTTCGGCACCATCGCGTCCACTTTGGACTGCCACGTCTTCTGCAGCGCCAGGTTGCACGACGGCGCGCTCACCGAGAACCAGGCCTTGAAGCACTCGGACACCTGCGTGGAGAACTTCGGGTCGTCGTTGGCGCCGATCGCGATCACCACGGCGGACACCCGGTGGTTCTTCACCACCGCGGCCAGCTGCTGCGCCTGCGACCGCTCGCCCCACTGCTTCACCCCGCCCAGCGACACCTGCTCCGCCGGCGCGCCCGAACACGCCAGGTTCACCCGCGCCGTGACGTCCGGAATGCGAACCTTCTGCACGAAGGCGTTGGCCGAGCGATGGCACCAATCGCCGTTGCGGCCGTCGGTGTCGGGGGTGTAGTCGCCGGCGCCCTCGCCGGACACGGTGCTGTCGCCGATCGCCACCACCGTCAGCGGGCCCGTGCCGGGCGGACCTTTGCGCGGCAGCGGCTGGCCGGGCTTGAGCCCGGGGCCGGAGAACACGAAGAAGCTCGCGAGCACAGCCACGCAGGCGAGGACCAGGGCTCCCCACCACCACCGGAATCGACGCATCGCCGCCCGAGTCTAGCGAGCGCGCCCGGGTCTGGGGTTTTCCCCGGTCCCGCGCTGGGACATCGGTCACCACCCGGAAGGGAGCGGATGCCGTGAACGGGCACGAGAAGGACGGACAGCGGCCGCACGAGGCCTTGACCCGCGACGCGGACAAGCGCGCCCCGGTACGCGGCCGACACCTGCTTCCAGGAGTCGCTCGAACCCCTGCGCGCCCTCACCGGCGACGTCGGGCGCTTCGCGAGCGCCCACGGGCTGCTGCTGGTCAAACCCGACGCGATCGCCGCCCGCCGAATCACGTCCACAATGGACTGGCTGGCCGAGAAAGGCTTCCGCGTCGTCGGCGCCCGCCGAGTGCCGCTCACCCGGTGACCCTGCGGGCGCTGTGGTACTTCCAATGGAACACGGCCACCCCCCAGGTGCGTCGCATCGCCGACCACTGCGCCGACTCGCTGCTGCTGGTCGTCGCCCCCGCCGGGGACCAGGGCCCGCTCGCGGACCTGCCCGTGCCGGTCCGCCTCACCGAGCTCGTCGGCCCCGGCGACCCCGCCGCGCGCGAACCGGGGCGGCTACGCACCGAACTCGGCCGCTACGCGCTGCTCAACCTCGTCCACTCCGCCGGCGACACCGCCGACATGCTGCGCGACCTCGGCATCTCCTGCACCCCGCGGCCGACCTGTACCCGATGACGGTCCGGGCGCCCGCCCGCTCGTGGCCCCGATGACGGCGGCGGCCTGGCGACGAGCCGCCCTGCACGCGGTCCGCCACGCGTAGCGCTCGGTGCGCCGGGGCTCGTGGCCGCTCCGAAGCCAGTTCTTCGCCTCGTACTCGCCGGCGATCGGCCGCGGTCCGCCTAGGTATCGGAGAGAGCGGCTCGCTTGCGTTCCAGCAGGGCCCGTTCGGCGGCGTTCTCCGCGAGCTCCACCGCCCGGTCGTACGCGGCCGCCGCCTCGCCGCGTCGGCCGGCGCGCGCCAGCAGGTCGGCCCGCACGGCGTGCAGCAGGTGGTAACCGTCCAGATCCAAGGAGTCCACCAGCGCCAGCGCCGCCCCCGGCCCGTCGACCTCCGCAACGGCCACCGCGCGGTGCAGCGCGACCACCGGTGTCGGCGTGAGAAGCAACAGGTGGTCGTACAGCTGCACGATCTGGCGCCAGTCGGTCTGCCCGGCGGTGGCAGCGTCGGCGTGGACGGCGTTGATCGCGGCCTGCAACTGATACGGCCCGGGCCGGTCGCGGCGCAGGCAGCGGCGCACGAGATCCTGCCCTTCGGAAACCAGGGCAGCGTCCCAGAGACCGCGGTCCTGGTCGGACAGCAGCACCACCGCACCGCCGGGACCTGTGCGCGCAGGACGGCGTGACTCGACCAGCAGCATCAGCGCCAGCAACCCCAGCACCTCGGGCTCGTCGGGCATCAGCGAAGCCAGCACCCGCCCCAGCCGGATCGCCTCCGCCGCGAGGTCGGGGCGGCCCAGTGAGGCTCCGGACGTGGCCGTGTGGCCCTCGGTGAAGATCAGGTACACCACGGCCAGCACGGCGACGAGACGGCCGGGCAGGTCGGCGTCGGCGGGGACGCAGTAGGGGATGCCGGCGTCGCGGATCTTGGCCTTGGCGCGGGAGACGCGCTGCGCCATCGTGGGCTCCGGCACGAGGAACGCGTGGGCGATCTCGCCCGTCGTCAGGCCGCCCAGCAGCCGCAGGGTGAGCGCGACCCGGGCGTGCGGGGCGAGCGCCGGGTGGCAGCAGGTGAAGATGAGGCGAAGCCGTTCGTCACGCACCGGGCCCTCCTCGACCGGTTCTGTACCGGCGTGCAGAAGAGCGGCCTGCGCGTGCCGGTCGGAGCGCGAGGACTCGCGGCGCAGACGATCCAGAGCCCGGCGACGAGCCGTGGTCACGAGCCAGCCGGCGGGGCTCGGCGGCAGTCCCTCGGCCGGCCAGCGGCTCGCCGCTATCGCGAAGGCCTCCTGCACCGCTTCCTCGGCGACGTCGACGTCCCCGAACACCCTCACCAGCACCGCCACGGTCCGCCCGTACTCGGCGCGGAACACCCGATCCAGAGCGTCCACAGTGGACACGCTCAGGCCTTGCCCTGGAACGGCCGGACCTCCACCGGCAGCGTGGTGATCTCGGCGATCCGCCCGGCCCAGCCGAGCGCGGCGTCGAGGTCCGGCGCGCGCACGATCGTGAACCCGCCCAGGTGCTCCTTGCCCTCGGTGAACGGGCCGTCGGTCGTGAGCAGATCACCGCCCTCGGCGCGCACGACCGTCGCCGAACCGGGCGCGTGCAGGCCACCGGAAAACACCCACGCGCCGGCGTCCTTCATCTCGGCGTTGAGCGCGTCCAGCCGGTCCACGATCATGTCGAGCTGTTCGGCCGGCGGCGTGGGTCCGTCGGGCTGGTAGACGCTGAGCAGGTACTGCTTCATGGCTCGATCCTTCCTCTCGTCGCCCGTTACACGAACGGCCGGAGGGCACTTCGACACCCGCCGGCATTTCCACGAAAGACGAGAGGGCTCTTCGCCGGAGCGACGCCGGCGAAGAGCCCTCTCGTACCCGTCGCGCGCCGCTAGGGGTAGCTGACCACGTTCACCGGTGCCGTGCCAGACGGTGTCGCCGCGCCGGTGTCGTTGACGACGTGCGTGATGCTGCCGCGGGTGTTCAGCGACACCGTGAGCAGGCTGTGCAGCCGCACGCCGGGCGTGTTCGGCACTTCGAACGCGTGGTAGCTCGACACGGCGGGGTTGGTGTCGAAGAAGCAGTAGCTGCCCAGGCCCCACGCCTCGTGGGAGGTCACGTTCGCCCCGACCTTGTAGGCCGCGTACCCCGCCACGCCCGAGGGCGCGTTCCACGACGCCTGGTCCGGCACGTCGTAGGGCATCTCGTTCTGGAAGAAGATCGTCCGCCCGCGCTGGCCGTTCCAGATCACCTGGTACTTCTGGTAGTGCTCCACGAACAGGCCGGTCGCGAGTACGTCGTCGCCGTTGACCAGTACCCCGGTGTCGGCGGTGTTGGTGGTCCAGCCGACTGTGCCGGGGTTGCCGTGGTCGGCACGCCACGCCCAGGTGTGGTCGATGATCGTGTCGTCGCTGTTCACGACCAGGCTCGTGGTGGCCTTGCCCGCGAGCTCACCGCCGACACGGAAGAACACGTCCTGCAGCGTCGTCGGGTTCGCCGCGTGGCCGACGTGCGACCCGGCCGTGCCGACGGTCAGCAGCGACTGCGAGTTCGTGGTGCCGGCGTCGAAGAGCAGGCCCTTCACCCGGACGCCGTCGACGTCCGCGACGTGCATGGCGTCGACGCCGTTGTCGGGCACCAGGGTCGGGTAGCCAATGCCGAGCACGACGGTGTCGGCGCGCGTGACGTTCAACGTCTGGTCGAGGTGGTACACGCCGGGGGTGAAGAACAGGTTGCAGCCTGCGGCCAGCGAGCTGTTGATCGACGCTGCGGTGTCACCGGGCTTGACCACGCGGAACTGGCTCATCGGCAGCGACGTCCCCGGGGTGGATCCGCCGGCCCAGCTCGGGCCCGACGCGTTGGCGCGCAGGGCGGGCAGGAACACGCGGTAGTCGGCGCCGTCGAGGTAGAGATAGGGCACGTCGCGCGACGGGCGTGGTGGCCAGCGTGGTCTCGGGCGGGTTCGGGAACGTGTTCGCCGGCGCACCGGTGGTGCCGGAAAAGACCATGTTCCACACGCCGCCGTCCCAGCTGCCGAACGCCGAGTCGCGCGTGTACCACTGCTGCTGCGAGATCGAGGCCGTCTGCCCGGACACACGGGTGTCGGCGACGTAGCCGCCGCTGGCGAAGCCGAAGCTGGCGGGGTAGAGCTGCAGCCCGCCGCGGATGTCCATCCGGCGGAACGGCGCGGCCTGCGCCACGGCCCACCGGTCGTTGCCGCTGGAAGGGTTCACCGCCATGTTCTCGGCCGAGCGCCAGAAGTTCTGCAGCGCCACGCCCTGGTCCGAGGCGTTGAACGCGTCGACGGTGATGTCACCGTTGATCGTCACGTCGTCGGGGTTGCGCCCGAGGCCCGCGACGGAGGTGTAGAAGCCGACGTCGTCGTGCACGGCGTAGGTGCCCGGCTTGAACAGGTGCGCCACGCGCCGGTCGGCGAACTGCGCGGTCTGCGTGTCCTTCTGTGCGTTGAAGTCGGCGTCGAGCTGCGCCTGGATCGTGGCGGTGGGCATGCTCGGGTCGAAGATCCGCACGTTCGGACCGAAGTCCGGCACATCGGGCTGTGCCGGGCAGCCGGCCTGCGTGCCGCCGCCCTGGGTGAACGTGAAGTGCGGGGTGTCGAACTGCGGCCCGTTCTTCTCGTAGGTGAACCAGTAGTCGAGCACGCTGCCGCTGCCAAGCCCACCGACGGTTGTGCGCCAGGTGCCGGCACCCTCGGTCATGCGCACGTTCTGCTGCCCGACGCCGGGCACGCCCGTGTAGTGCACGTCGACGTAGCGCGCCGGGGCGGCGGGGGTGAAGGTGAGCTGTACCTGCTGCGCACCGGCCGCTGCGGCGGCCTGGGTGTAGTCGCCGGCGGCCGAGGGCGGGGGGAGCGGCGACCAGCCCGGCCCCCGGCAGGAGTGCGGCCGTCGCGAGCGCCCTGCCCGCCATCGCGCGCCGTCGGATCGAGAGCTGCGGGATGGGAACCTGTGGTCCAAGGTCCGGTTCACGCCGTGACACCTCCGTCGGTGATTCACAGACACATATTTGTTGTAATTCACAACAAAGTAGCCGCCGGTCGGCGCCCTGGACGTCACGCATTGGTAACAGGTGTCTGGACCAATGTCGTGGACGAGGGCCAGCCGGAAACGGAGGTGTGGAACTTTCCCTCATTCGGACGGGTGACCCGGAACGAGTTACATGCGACCATTCGCTGTCTCAGCGTGATCAAGGAGGCCGCAGTGTCGCGACTCAAGAACCTGGCCCGTGTGCTCGTGGCGGTGACACTGGCCGTTCCCCTGGCGGCTTCCACCACGACCGCGGCGAACGCCGCGCCGCTGCTGGGCGGCGATCTCGTCGACTTCGGGTGCGCGCAGGCCCGCCTGCACTGCCTGGGCAAGGCGATCAAGTCGCCGGACGGGCCGGGACCATTGGTCGCGGCGACTCCGGTCGGCTACGGACCGGCCGAGATCCAGGCCGCGTACGGCCTCGGCGGCCGGCACGCGAACGGCCGCACCGTGGCGATCGTCGACGCCATGGACGCCCCGACCGCCGAGAGCGACCTCGCGACCTACCGCGCCGCGCGGGGGCTGGCGCCGTGCACCTCGGCCGACGGCTGCTTCCGCAAGGTCAACCAGCACGGCGCGGCGAGCCCGCTGCCGGCGCCGGACTACGGCTGGGCGGAGGAGATCAGCCTCGACCTCGACGCCGTGTCCGCGACCTGCCCCGACTGCCGCATCCTGTTGGTGGAAGCCGATTCCCCGGACACCGACCCGCTGATGACGGCAGTCGACACGGCCGCCACGACCCCGGGCGTCGTGGCGATCTCCAACAGCTACGGCGGCGACGAGGACCCGACGATCACCGCCGCCGACGCCCACCTCGACCACCCCGGCATCGCCATCACCGCCTCGTCCGGCGATGCCGGCTACGGCGTGAGCTGGCCCGCGTCGTCGCCCTACGTGACGGCGGTCGGCGGCACGACACTGAAGAAAGCCGCCGGCACCTCGCGCGGCTGGGCCGAGACGACGTGGTCGGGCAGCGGCAGCGGCTGCTCCGCGCTCGAGCCCAAACCCGCGTGGCAGCACGACACCGCGTGCGCGAAGCGGACTGTCGCCGACGTCGCCGCGGTGGCCGACCCGAAGACCGGGCTCGGCGTGTACGACACGTACAACAGTTGCGGCGGCGGGGCCTTGTGCGACCTGCTGCTCACCCTCGGGCTCGCGCAGGGTGCCGACGGCTGGGTGCAGGTCGGTGGCACGAGCCTGTCGTCTCCGGTCGTGGCGTCGGTGTACGCGCTGGCCGGGAATTCCGTCACGGCCGCCGCGCAGCCGTACGCACACCCGGATGGCCTGTTCGACGTGACCTCCGGCAGCAATGGCTCCTGTGGTGGTTCGTACCTGTGCACCGCAGGAGCGGGCTACGACGGCCCGACCGGTCTCGGCACGCCGAACGGCACCGCCGCGTTCTGACCCGCGCGCCGTGAAATTCGGGGCGTTGTGACCCGCCGCGCCCGGGGGGAGGGTGAGGGGACCGGTGGCGTCACCGGGGCGCCGCCACGACCGGCGGGAGGTGGATCGTGTTCGCTCGCAGCACGACGATCCAGCTGAAGCCGGCGTCGCTGGACGACGCGGTCGCGCACGTGCGTGACACCGTCATGCCCGCGGCGCTGGCCACCGAGGGGAACGTGGGACTGTCGATGCTCCTCGGCCGGCAGGACAGCCGCACGATCGTGACCACGGCGTGGCGCTCGGCCGAGACCATGCGCGAGAGCGCGCAGGCCATGACCGTGCTGCGGGAGCAGGTCGCCGAGATGTTCGGCGGACCGCCGAAGGCGGAGGAGTGGGAGATCGCGCTGCTGCACCGTGATCACCATTCCGGTGCCGGCGCGGCGGTGCGGGGAACGTGGCTGAAGGTGGCGCCCGAACGGGTGGACGCGGTCGTCGACGTGTTCAAGATGACCACGCTGCCGGGGCTCGCCGACTTCGACGGGTTCTGCAACGCGAGCCTGATGGTCGATCGCGCGAGCGGCCGGTGCGTGGCCTCGATCGGCTACGACAGCGCCGAGGCGCTGGGCCGCACCGCCGAGAAGGCCAACTCGCTGCGCGCGGCCACCCTGCGGGAAGCCGGCGCCGAACGGCTCGACGTCCGCGAGTTCGACCTCGCCATCGCGCACCTGAACGTGCCCGAGATGGCGTGAGCGGTGTCCGGGCCGCCGGTGCGCGGGGAAGTGCACCGCCGGCCCGGCCTGTAATTCACCGCCCGGGGCGCGGACGCGCGGAATGCGCACCGGGGGAAGAGGAAACGATTCTCCGTCGTGACGATTTCCGGGCGACGAAGAAACGTTAGGGCTGCGCATTTCCCGCGGTTACCGTGGTGCGATGGTGATGTCCCGGCGCGCGATTCTCGCCCAAGCCACCCTCGCCGCCGCGGGCGGTCTCGTGTGGACGGCCGCCCCGGCCACGGCCACCGGGCGCCCGCGCGTGGAGGACTCGCTGCGCGGCGATCCGGCGGCTGCACGAGAGCCCGCACGGCCCATCGGCGGTCGTCGTCGCGATCGGCCGCGGGTCGGGAACTTCCCTCTACACGGCGGGAGTTACCCGGCTCGGTGCCCGCCGCTCCCCGCGCGCGAGCGACCGCGTGCGGGTGGCGAGCGTGGCCAAGGCGTTCAGCGGCGCGACGGCGCTCTCCCTCGTGAGCAACGACCGGCTGTCGCTCGACACCACGGTGGGCCGGACGGTGCGCGGGATGCCCCGCGAGTGGTCGGCCGTGACGTTGCGCCAGCTGCTCGGCCACGCGAGCGGCATCCCCGATTTCAGCGGCACCAACGATTTCCGCGACGCACTGGTCGCGAACCTGCACGATCCGCCGCCGCCGCGGGAATTGCTGTCGTACGCCCCCGATCCCGATCTGCTGTTCCGCCCCGGCAGCCGCTACGCCTATTCGAACTCCGACAACATCCTCGTCGCGCTGATGTGCGAGTCGGTCACCGGCCGGCGGTACGAGGACGTGCTCCGCCAGCGCGTGCTGCAGCCACTGGGGCTGGGCGACACAAGCCTCCCGCGTGGTCCGGACCTGCCGGAACCGGCGCTGCACGGCTACGACACCACCGTCGCGGGCCCGCCCGAAGACGTGACGACCACCGTCGCCCCCGGCTGGAGCTGGGCCTCCGGCGGCGTGGTGTCCACACCGGCCGACCTGGTGCGCTTCATCCGCGGCTACGTCGGCGGCGCCCTGATCGACCGCCAGACCCGCGACGCCCAGCTCCGGTTCCGGCCGGGCGGCTCCGAACCCCCCGGCCCCGGCACCAACGCGGCCGGCCTGGCCCTCTTCCGCTACGACACCCGCTACGGCCACGTTTACGGCCACACCGGCAACACCGGCAACACCGGCAACACCCAGTTCAACGCCGCCGCACCCGACGGCCGCGGCGGCGTCGCGGTGTCCATCACGGCGCAGATCACCCCGACGAGCGGGTCGCCACTGTTCGGGCAACTGCGGGAGGTTTTCGAGCTCGCGGTCGGGGTGCTGCTCTCCGAATAACGACCGGCGGAGCGCCACGCAGCGCGCAAACGGGGGGCACGCGAGCGGCTGAAGCTCGACCGGAGCCGTAACGAACCGGAGCCCATGGACGACTCCGCCTGGCGCAGGGTGATCTCCGGGGAGGCGTCGGTGTTCGGTGGGCGGAAGCGGCAGGAAGAGCTCGAAGCGGCACAACGCGAGAACCTGTATTTGCGTGGCGAGCTCCAGCGGCTGGGTGCGCTCGGTTCGGTCGCCATCCAGCAGGAAATCGCCGCTCAGACGCAGCGGCTTCACGCGGACCAAGCCCGCTACCAGCAGCAGACTTCGGCCATGAACGCCGAGGTCGCCCAGCTGCAAGCGCAGCTCACGACCCTTCGGGCCGAGGTGGTCGAGACCGACGACGCCCGGCTGATGCAGGAGGTGGGCGTCTACCAGTACCGGCACGTTCTCTCCGACGCCGAGGCCTACAAGGCCGAGCTCGAACGGCTAAAGGCCGCCATGAAAGACATGACCCGGACGAAGTCCGCCGTCGAAGCATCGAACAGCTTCCACTACAACAACTCGCTGCCCCAGGGACGCAAGTTCGTCGGAGATCTGTCGAAGCTCATGCTCCGCGCGTACAACGCGGAAGCCGAGAACTGCGTGCGCGTGCTCAAAGCCGGCAATCTCGCGTCCGCCGTCAAGCGGCTGGAGACCGCTGTCCGGACGATCGAGAAGCTCGGGGCGATGGCGTCGATCCGGGTCAACCCCGCCTACCACGCGATGAAGATCGGGGAACTCGAGCTCACCGCCGATTACTTGGCGAAGAAGCAGCAGGAGAAGGAAGACGAACGCGAGCGACGTGCGGCTCTGAGGGAAGAGCAGAAGGCGTTGCAGGAATACCGTCGCGAGCAGGAACGGCTGCTCAAGGAGCAGGGGCACTACCGCAACGCCATCGCGGCCCTGCGGGCGAAGGGAGATCTGCAGGGGATGGCCGATCTCGAGCGCAAGCTTGCCGAAATCGAGGCCGCGCTGAGTGGCATCGAGGAACGGCAGGCCAACATTCGCGCGGGCTACGTCTACGTGATCAGCAACATCGGCTCGTTCGGCCCTGACGTCGTCAAGATCGGGATGACCCGCCGGCTCGAGCCGATGGACCGAGTGCGCGAGCTCGGCGACGCGTCGGTGCCCTTCCGCTTCGACGTGCACGCGCTGTTCTTCTCCCACGACGCAGTGGGGATCGAGCAGCAGCTCCACGCCAAGCTGGAGGCCCGGCGGCTCAACCGGGTCAACCGGCGGCGGGAGTACTTCCGGTGCACCCCGGCGGAGGTCAAGGCACTCCTGCACGACCTCGCCGGGAACCTGCTCGACTACCGGGACGAACCCGAGGCGTTCGAATACCGCCAGAGCCTGGGTGAGATCGCCTCGCCCGCCGCATGAGGCGAGGTCGTCGACCGCTGAGGGGGCTGGTGGGCCGCACCGGTGACGGTGTGGTGCACCAGCCCTCAGCAGTGCTTCGCCGAGGTCTCGCATTTCCGCGTCAGACTCTTCGAACATCCACCGTCAACGCCCGGCCGTGGCAGGCGTCGCCGTTTCGGTGAGCCCCGTCAGCGCCGCCGGCAACGGGCCGCGGTGTAAGACGCCGAGGCGCTGCGTCGCGCGCGTGAGCGCCACATACAGCTCGGCAGCGCCACGGGGGCCGTCCTCGAGGATGCGAGCCGGGTCCACAACGAGCACGGCGTCGAACTCCAGCCCCTTGGTCTCCGCGGCCGGCACCGCGCCGGGTACGTCCGCGGGCCCGATGACGACGCTGGTGCCTTCGCGTCCGGCTTCGTCACGTACGAAATCCTCCACCGCGGCGGGCAGTTCGGCCTCGGTGACGTGCCGGGACCACGGCTGGACCCCGTTGGCGCGGACCGACTCCGGCGGGCGGATCCCCGGGGCGAACCCGGCGAGCACGGCGGCCGCGACGCTCATGATCTCCGCCGGCGTGCGGTAGTTGACCGTGAGGGAGCGGTAGGCCCACCGGTCGCTCACGTAGCGGTCCAGCATAAAGGCCCACGACGTCGCCCCGGCTGCCGACCGGCGTTGCGCGAGGTCGCCGACGACGGTGAAGGAGCGGCCCGGGCAGCGGCGCATCAGCACGCGCCAGTCCATTTCGGACAGTTCCTGGGCCTCGTCGACCACCACGTGCCGGTAGGTCCAGTCGCGGTCGGAGGTGGCGCGTTCGACGAGGTCGCGGGTGTCGCGCGCCACGAACCGGTCGGCGAGGTCCTCGGCGTAGAGCAGGTCCTTGGCGAGCAGGCCGACGTCGTCGTTGAGGTCCTCGCGTTCGATGAGCGAGTCGAGCACGTCGGCGGCGTAGGCGGCCTGGGTCTTGCGCTCCCGCTCGGCCGCCTGCTCGGCCCGGGCGTCGGCGGCCTTGTCGCGGCCCAGCAGGTCGACGAGTTCGTCGAGCAGCGGCACGTCCGACACCGTCCATGCTTCGCCGTCTTCGCGCAGCAGTCCCGCGTCGGCGCCGGCCGCGCGCAGCCGTTCCGGTGACTCGTACAGTGACGCGAGCAGGCCCTGTGGGGTGAGGATGGGCCACAGCTCGTCGACGGCGGCGACGAACCGGGGTTGCCGGCGAGGTCTTTGAGGAGGGTGCGCTTGAGGTCATCGCGCGCCTCGCGGTCGTCGCGGCCCAGCCAGCCGTGGCCGATGCGGGTGATCGCGCGCTCGGTGAGCACGTAGGTGACGATCTCGGTGAACACGCCGCGCGCCTCGTTGTGCGGCAGCCCGCTCGCGCGCGCCTCCTCGATGGCCCACTGCGCGGTCTCGGCGTCGATCCGCACGGTGACGTCGCCGACCGTGACCGGCACCGGCTCCTGCGGCGTCCGCTGCCGGTCGGCGATCGCGGCCGCGAGCACGTCGAGGATCTTCAGCTCGCCCTTCAGCCGCGCCGCCTCCGGCCCGTCCTCGGCGGTCACGTGCAGGCCGGGCACGAAGCCGCCGGTGGTCGTGAACACCACGTCGGTCTCGCCCAGTGACGGCAGCACGCGCCCGATGTGGTGCAGAAACGCCGGGTTCGGCCCGACGACGAGCGCGCCATGACGTTCCATCCGCTCCCGCTGCGTGTAGAGCAGATAGGCGACGCGGTGCAGCGCCACCACCGTCTTCCCGGTGCCCGGGCCGCCTTCGATCACCAGCACGCCCGGGTGGTCGAGACGGATGATCTCGTCCTGCTCGGCCTGGATCGTCGCCACGATGTCGCGCATGCCCTCACCGCGCGGCGCGTTGACGGCCGCCAGCAGCGCCGCGTCGGCGTCACCGTGCTCGCCGGCGGTGGGCCGGCCGAGCACCTCGTCGGTGAACTCGGGGACCCGCCGCCCGCGCGTGTGGAACTGGCGGCGCCGGCGCACGTTCTCCGGGTTCGCCCCGGTCGCGGTGTAGAACGGGCGCGCCGCCGGCGCCCGCCAGTCCAGCAGCACGGGCCGGTACTCGTCCTCCTCGTCGAACAACCCGATGCGGCCGATGTAGGACACGTCGTCGTCGAGCGTGTCCAGCCGGCCGAAACACAGGCCGTTGTCCACCACGTCCAGCCGCCGCACCTCCCTGCTCAGCGCACGCACGCGCACGTCGCGCTCCATGGGCGTTCCGCCGTTTTCCCCCAGCGCCGCTTCGTACTCGCCCTTCACCCGCGCTCGCTCCCCGTCGAGGCGCGTGTAAAGCCCGGCGACGTAGGCGCGCTCGGACCGCAATTCCTGTTCGTACCCCTCAGCTGACACAGGTCCCCTTCACCGCTCTCGCCGCCACCTCGTTTTCGCAGGTCGCGGCTTCAGGGTGGTGATTGTGCGGCATCACCCGGGTCTTGCCACAAGCCCCGGGGTGCGTTATACGTTGATAGTTGCGGGGGAGTGTGTGCTTTCTTCCCGCCTTTTCCCGGCCTCGAGAACTTCCTCGAACAGGTGAGCCGGATCTTCCTCTTCGTGTTCACGCCCTGCCCGGCGTCCACGGCGTCTACTACGACCCCACCACGCGCCTGCTCTGGGCCGCCGGCAACGGCGACCTCGTCGGCCTCGACGTCGGCGGCACCTCGGCGGCGCCGAAGCTCCGGAAGATCGTGGACACCCCCCTGCCCGTCCGCCCCACCTCCTACGGCCACGACGTCCACCCGGTCCGCGGCAACGTGGCTCGATCCGCGTCCGTGCCCGCCAGCGTGGTCGGTGAACGGGGGACGGGCGAGGGGCAGGCCGACGTAGTGGTCGACGTGAGCGCGGCGCGCCACATCCTCCCCGACGGCGGCTGGACCTCGGTGTACGTGCAGGTGCGCAACGCCGGGACCGCGGTAGCGTCCGGGGTGCGGTTCAGCGTGACGTTGCCACCCGAGCTGCAGGAGACCGGCAGCATGACCACGAACCAGTGGGACTGCTGGTGAGGGGCGCACCACCACGTGTGCGTTCGTCGGCGACCTCGCCGCCGGTGCGGAGCCCTACGGGCTGAGCCTGTTCGACGGGAAGTACTCCGAGCAGGTCCCGGCGAAGGAGTACTACGCGGAGGTCGAGGTCCAGACCAGCCGGTGGCGCTTCACCACGCCGGACGCCGGGGACGACCGCGTCGACTCGGACTTCACGCCGAACGGCGAGAACCAGTACTACCGGACCGCTCGCACCGAGCCGCTCACGGTCACCGACGGCGGCACGGTGCAGGTCGACGTCGGCGTGGTCGCCGTGGCCGCGGGCAGCTGAGTTCCGGTAGCGGCCGGACGGTGGTGGGTGTCGCGCGGAACCCGTCGCGACGCCCACCACCGCGTCGAGCGCCTCAGCCGTTCTGCTCGGCCCACCACTTCCGCCCGCTCTCCGACAGCGTTGAAATCGGGTCGTAGTACGGGTACCGCCGCCGCAAGGCCTCCGGGTCCGCGTGCTCGATGCCGGTGCGGTAGTTCTTCGTCCAGTAGGAGACGCCGCGGTCGCGGTCGTAGTCGGCGAGCTGGTGGACCCAGCGTTTGCCGACGTAGGGGACGTCGCAGACGATGCGGGGGGTGGCGTAGCCCGGGAGGTAGCCCATGATGGCGTGCTGCAGGTCCTGGGCTTCCCACACGGCGACGCGCCAGTGTTCGGCGTTGGGGATCATGTCGCACATGTAGAAGTAGTACGGCAGGATGTTCGCCTCGCCCTGCAACGCGAAGCACAGGTCCAGCAGTGCGGCGGGGGTGGCGTTGACGCCGCGCATCAGCACGCCCTGGTTGCGCACGTCGCGCACGCCCACCTCGAGCGCGGTGCGCGCGGCTTCGGCGACCAGGGGCGTGACGGACTGCGCGTGGTTGACGTGCGTGTGGATGGCGAGGTTCACCCCGCGCCGCTGGGCGGTGACGGCGACGCGCTCGAGGCCCTCGATCACCTTCGGCTGCAGCCAGTGTTGCGGCAGCGCGGCCAGCGCCTTGGTGGCGAGGCGGATGTCGCGGACGGTCTCGATGTCCATCAGGCGCATGAGGAACGACTCGAGCTGCGGCCACGGCACGTTGGCGACATCGCCGCCGGACACCACGACGTCGCGCACGCCCGGGGTGCGCTTGAGGTAGTCGATCATCGCGTCCTGGCGGTCGACCGGCTTGAGCGTGAGCTTGTGCTTCTCGACCTGCTCCGTCGAGTTCCCGACCAGGTCCATGCGCGTGCAGTGCCCGCAGTACTGGGGGCACGTCGAGATCATCTCCGCGAGCACCTTGGTCGGGTACCGGTGCGTGAGACCCTCGACGACCCACATCTCGGCCTCGTGCAGCGAGTCGCGCTCCGAGTGCGGGTGGTTGGGCCACGCGAGGTCGCGGTCGGTGCGCACGGGCAGCATGTAGCGGCGGATCGGGTCGGCGTAGAACGCCTCGGTGACCTTCGCCGGGTCGCTGCCGGCGGAGGGAGCCATCGTGTTGAGCATCTGCGGGGGCAGCAGCATCGACATCGTGGCCATTTCACGCTGGTCCGCGAGCAGGTCCTCGTAGAACCGCTCCTCCAGCAGATCACCCATCAGCGCGCGCAGCTGCTTGACGTTGCGGACGCAGTGCACCCGCTGCCACTGCGCGTCGCGCCACTCGGCGTCGGTCACGTGGTGCCAGCCGGGGAAGCGGCGCCAGTCCGGTTCCACCAGCGCGGTGCGCGCGTACTCGTACGGCTGGTCGTGGGCGGCGGGAGGCGGCACAGGTTCCTGGATCGCAGTCATCTGTACTCCAGTCATTCGTGCTTCAAGTCGTCCGGAACGCGTTAAATTATCCTGCCATAACGTTCTCACGGCGTAAATCTTCTTGCACGGTGACTGTGCGTGCCGCAGCGGTCGAGACCGCTGCGGCACGCGTGCTCAGGCGGCCGGACGGATGTTGTGGTTCACGCGGAAGAGGTTGCCCGGGTCGTAGACCTGCTTCACCGCGGCGAGCCGGTCGTAGCGCTCCGGGCCGTAGATCGCGCGCACCGCGGCCGCCGACGAGCCCTCGTCGGCCGAGAGGAAGTTCGGCGACTGCCGCTCGATCGTCCACGGCTCCAGCGCGCCGACAACTTCGTCGAGGGCCGCGCGCAGCTCCTCAGCACGTTCGGTGCCGCCGACGCCGAGCGCGAACACCAGGAACGGCACGCCGCGCACGGGCACCGCGTTGGGCGCCGCGGGCTCGCGGTCCAGCGCGCCGCCGAGGGCGCGCAGCTCCACACCCAGCAGCGGGCAGCCCGAGTCCGGCCCGGTGAGCTCGACGAGCGCGTCGATCGTCTCGACGGTGACCTCGCGCAGGCTGGCGGTGCGGTCGTAGTACGGGAGCGGGTCGGCCGGGTCGAGGTGGATCTCGCCGATCGAGCTGAACGGCTTGTCTTCCACCAGGTCCAGCAGCACCGGGGCGACGTCGCGCAGCGGCGCGAGGAGCCGTTCGGCGGCCTCGGGCGAGCCGAGGTGGGCGAAGCGCAGGTGCACCACGAACGCGCCGCGCAGCACGTCGGGCAGCTCGGGCGCCGGCGGCAGCCGCTGCACCATCACCGAGGTCGTGGCTTCCTCCGGCAGCAGCGGCACCCACTGGCGCCACGCGTGCAGCACCGCGGCCAGGTCCTCGCCCGCGTAATAGAGGCCGCCACCGTAGAAGCGGGTGACGGGGAAGAGGTCGAACTCGAGCGCGGTGACCACGCCGAAGTTGCCCTTCCCGCCGCGCAGTGCCCAGAACAGGTCGCGCTCGGTCTCGGCCGTCACGGTCCGGTGCGCGCCGTCGGCGGTCACGACCTCGATGAGCCGCACGTGGTCGGCGGCGTAGCCGCGGGTCCGTCCGATCACGGGGCTGAGGCCGCCGCCCAGCGTGTAGCCGACGACGCCGACGCCCGGAGCGGACCCGGCAAGCGGTGCCAGCCCGTGCTCGGCCGCCGCGTCGAGGACCTGCTGCCAGCGGGCGCCGGCCTCGACCCGCGCGGTGCGCTGCCGCGGGTCCACGGTCACGCCGGTCATGCGGCTCGTGGTGATCAGCACCGCGTCCCGCGCCTGGGCCACGACCTGGTGAGCCGTGGCCTTGATCGTTACGGGCAGTGATCGGCGCCGCGCGAACCGGACGGCGTTCTGCACGTCGGCGGCCGAGGCCGCAGCGACGACGAGCGCGGGTTCGAGCGGGTTGTTGAAGTTGAAGGCGGCGCATTCGGCGGCGTATCCGGGCTCGCCCGGCAGCAGCACCTCGCCTTCGGTCACAGCGACGAGGTCGGTGATGTCTTCGGCCTGGATGAGCCCGGTCACCGGGCTCGCGACGATCTGGTGCATCGAAGTCCCCTGTCTCCCGCCCGGCCGGTCACCCGCACCGCGCGTCCCCTTCGGCGGCCACCTGGCGGCGGCGCTCCCTCACGGACCAAGCACGTGCCGACCGGCCCAACCCGTTCAGGTGACCTGGCTCACAGGAGCGAACCCGTGTTCACACGGAGTGAGGAAAACCGACCCCGGGCGGTCGGCGCACGCAACGCGGGGGAGACTCGACACCGTGACGAACGACAGCACGACGCTCCTGCTCGGCGGCAGGATCTACACCCCGTCTTCCCCTGACGCGACGGCGCTGGCCGTGTCCGGCGGCACCGTGGTCTGGGTCGGCCAGGACGCCCCTGCCCGCGCGCTGCACCCGGACGCGACGGTGGTCGACCTCGACGGCGCGTTCGTCGCACCCGCGTTCGTCGACGCCCACGTGCACGCCACCGCCACCGGCCTGCACCTGACCGGCCTCGACCTCACGCGCGTGCGCGGCGCCGACGAGCTGCTGGCCGCCGTCCGCACCGCCGTCGCGGCCGCGCCGGGCCAGGTGCTGCTCGCGCACGGCTGGGACGAGTCGGCCTGGACCGACCCGCGCCTGCCCAGCCGCGCCGAGCTCGACGCCGCCGCCGGCGCCACGCCCGTCTACCTCAGCCGCGTCGATGTGCACTCCGCGCTGGTGTCCACCGCGCTGATCGACCTCGCGCACGAGGCCCGCGTCGGCGAAGGCTTCTCCGCCGACGGGCCGCTCACCCGCGACGCCCACCACAAGGTCCGCGCGGCCGCGCGCGCCGCGATCACGCCGCAGCAGCGCACCGCGGCGCAGCGCGAGTTCCTCGCCGAAGCCGCCGCGCGCGGCATCGTCGGCGTGCACGAGTGCGGCGGCCCGGACATCGCCGGCCTGGACGACTTCACCGGCCTGCTCACCCTCGCCGCCGAACCCGGCCTGCCCGAGGTCGTCGGCTACTGGGGCGAGCTCGGCGGCCTCGACACGGCTCGTGCCCTCGGTGCGCACGGCGTGGCGGGCGACCTGTTCGTCGACGGCGCGCTCGGCTCCCGCACCGCCGCGCTGAGCAGCCCGTACGCCGATGAGCCGGGCACGTCCGGTGCCCTCTACACCGACGCCGCAGGTATCGGCGAGCACCTCGCCGCGTGCACCGAGGCCGGACTGCAGGCCGGTTTCCACGTGATCGGCGACGCGGCCGTCGTGGAGGTCGTCGAAGGCTTCCGGCTGGCCGAGAAGGAGGTGGGCCAGCGCGCGCTCGCCGCCCGCCACCACCGGCTCGAGCACCTGGAGATGGTCACCGCCGACCAGGCCCGCGCCCTCGCCGGCTGGGGTGTCGTCGCCTCGGCGCAGCCGCTGTTCGACGACGCGTGGGGCGGCGACGCCGGCATGTATGCCGAGCGCCTCGGCGCCGACCGCGCCGCCGGGCTCAACCCGTTCGCCACGCTCGCCGCCGAGGGTGTGGTGCTCGCTTTCGGCTCCGACTCCCCGGTGACTGCGCTCGACCCGTGGGCCGCCGTCCGCGCGGCCGTGCACCACCACACCCCGGCCGCCCGGCTCTCCGCGCGCGCCGCCTTCACCGCTCACACTCGCGCGGGCCACCGCGCCGCCGGCGTCAACGACGGCGTGACCGGCAGTCTCGTGCCTGGCGCACCGGCGCACTACGCGATCTGGGACGCGACCGACCTCGTCGTCGCCACGGCCGACACCCGCGTGCAGCGCTGGTCCACCGATCCGCGCTCCGGTGTGCCGCCGCTGCCGCGCCTCGACCCGGGCGCGCCGCTGCCGAAGTGCCTGCGGACGGTGCGCGCAGGCACGGTCATCTACGACCAGTTCACCTCGGCCTCCTAGAGTTCGGGGCGTGGCAGTGACTGTCGCGGACCCCGGACCGGGCGCTCCGCACGAAACGACCTCCAAGCGGCGGAAACGACCGCGGTTCTCGCGCGCGTGGCTGCTGCGGCTCGTCGCCGCCGGCGCCACGGGCTACCTGTACTACCTCAGCTTCGCGCCGAGACCGCTGTGGTGGCTCGCGCCGATCGCGTTCGCCGGCTTCGCGCTCGTCCTTCGTGGACGGTCGCTGCGCGGCGCGTTCGGCTACGGCTTCGTCTACGGCGTCGTGTTCTTCCTGGCGTTGCTGGTGTGGCTGCAGGACTTCCTCGGCCGGGAGTTCGGGCCGTGGCCGTGGCTGGGGCTGTCGTGCGCGCTGTCGCTCTACTTCGGACTCGCCGGGGTCTTGATCCGGGTCGTGTCCCGGCTGCCGCTGGCGCCGCTGTGGGGGGCGCTGGTGTTCGTCGCACTGGAGACGCCGAGGGCGTGGTTCCCGCTCGGCGGCTTCCCCTGGGGCCGCGTCGCGTTCAGCCAGCCCGAAGGCGCGTACCTGTCGCTGGCGTCCGTCGGCGGCGCGCCGCTCGTCGGACTCGCCGTGGTGCTCAGCGGCTTCGGCCTCGCCGCGCTGGCCGCGCGAGGGTGGGAACAGCGCAAGCTGCGCGACCGCCGGCTCATCGCGCCGCTGGTGCTCACGTTCCTGCCGGTCGTCGCCGGGCTGGCCGTGTGGCCGACGGTCGGCACCGACGCGCAGGACGGCTCGCTCACCGTCGCCGCCGTGCAGGGCAACGCGCCCGACATCGGCATCGCGCTCGAAGGTCAGCGTGACGTGCTGCGCCAGAACCACCTCGAGGAGAGCGCGAAGCTGCTCGCGCAGATCCAGGCGGGCAAGGTGCCCAAGCCCGATCTGCTCGTGTGGCCCGAGACCGCCACCGCGGTCGACGGCGACGACCCGGCGGTGGACCAGATGGTGAACTCCTACGGCGTGCCCGCCATCATCGGCGCGCTCTACCGCCTGCCCGACGGGACCGCCCAGAACTCCGCGATCGTGTGGGACCCGAAGACGGGGCAGGGCCAGCGCTACGCCAAGCAGCAGCTGGTGCCCTTCGGCGAGTACGTGCCCGCCCGCGACATCGCGCGCCTGGTGACCCCGTTCGTCGACGACACCGCCGACATGCGCACGGGCGACGGCAGCAACGCGGCCCTGTCGGTCGCGGGCACCAAGGTCGGCGTGTTCATCTGCTACGAGACCGCGTTCGACTACCCCGCGCGCGAAGCGACCGACGACGGTGGCGAGCTGCTCGTCGTACCGACCAACAACGCGTGGTACGGGCCGGGGGAGATGAGCTACCAGCAGCTGGCGATGTCGCGGCTGCGCGCGGTCGAACACGGGCGCGCCGTGGTGGTCTCGGCGACGTCCGGGGTGAGCGCCCTGGTGGCCCCCGACGGGACGATCACCAGCTCAACCGGCCTTTTCACGGCAGACGCCCTGGTCGGCCGCATGCCGCTGCGGACGCAGACTACGCTGTCGGATCGACTCGGTGCGTGGACGGAGTACGGACTGCTGGCACTGGCGATCGCCGGTGTCGCCGGCGGGTTCGTACTCCGTTTTCGCACCCGGCGCGCGAGCGCCGGCACGACAGCAGGGGACGCGGCGGGCTGAACCGCCGGATTCGGAGGAGACGGATGGCGCAGGCGCCGCGGGGGGCCGAAGGTATCGAGCCGGTGCTGGTGGTGATCCCGACCTACAACGAACGGGAGAACCTGGGCCCGGTTCTGGACCGGCTCCACAAGGCACTCCCGGACGTCCACGTGCTCGTCGTCGACGACGGCAGCCCGGACGGCACCGGTGAGCTCGCCGACGAGCGGGCCGCCGCCGACGAGCGCGTCCACGTGCTCCACCGCACGGAGAAGGCGGGGCTGGGCAAGGCCTACATCGCCGGGTTCCGCTGGGGCCTGGCGCAGGGCTACGCCACCTTCGTCGAGATGGACGCCGACGGCTCGCACGCCCCGGAGGACCTGCCGCGGATCCTGGACGCGGTCGCGGACACCGACCTGTCCATCGGCTCGCGCTACGTGCCCGGCGGCAGCACAGTCAACTGGCCGCTGAGCCGGCAACTGCTCTCCCGCGGCGCGAACATCTACTCCCGCATCGCCCTGGGCCTCAAGGTCTCCGACATGACGGCCGGCTTCCGCGCCTACCGCCGGCCGGTGCTGGAGAAGCTCGAGCTCGACGAGATCGCCTCCCACGGCTACTGCTTCCAGATCGACCTCACCCGCCGCACCGCCGACGCGGGCTTCGACATCGTCGAGGTCCCCATCACCTTCACCGACCGCGAGATCGGCCAATCGAAGATGAGCGGCGACATCATGCGCGAGGCCTTCTTCCGCGTCGCGGAGTGGGGCGTGAAGCGGCGCCTGGAGCAGGTCAAGCGCCTGCTCGGCCGGCACTGACGTACTGAGTTCCCGTAAGAGTCCGCCGTCCTGATCCGGGGTGGCGGACTCTCGCATTTCCGACGGAACCGGTGTTGGACCTGCAGATCGATCAGGTCACGATCGGGGCCGAGACCGAGGCGACCGCCATCGACCTGGAGCTGATGCGGATGGTCCGCTACGGCCGTCCAGTCGACGCTCTCGATCCCGGCCACACCGCGCTCGTCACCCTCCGAGGCCCGGGAACCCACCTTCTCCGGCCAGCCACACGGGCCGGCTGGCAGGTGATCCAGGGGATCAATCCGCCGTAGTCGCCCCGGACATACGAAAGGCCCCCGTGGAGGAGGTCACGGGGGCCGATCGATCGGGGGATGGGTGGGAGCCAGCTACTGGCCGAGACTCACGCGGACCGGCTGGTCCGGCGTCCCTTGAGCTCGGCGAGACGTTCGTTCAGCAGGTCCTCGAGCTCGGGAATGGAGCGGCGCTCCAGAAGCATGTCCCAGTGGGTCCTGGGGGGCTTGGTCTTCTTCTGCTCGGGCTGCCCGCCGTCGACGATCTCGCTCTCGCTGCCGTGCAGGCGGCATTCCCAGACGGTCGGGATCTCGGCGTCGTCGGAGAACGGCACCTCGAACTCGTGGTTCTTGGGGCACGCGTAGCGCACGGTGCGGCGCGGGGCGAGGTCGTGATTGCGGTCGGTCTCGTAGCTGACCGCTCCCAGCCGGCTTCCACGGAGAACACGGTCGGCCATGATGGGGGTCCTTTCAGTCAGCTCCGGGTGGAGCCAGGGTGTTGCTCACCCTATGCAACGAACGAGGCGTTCGGGGGATTCCCCGGTAACCATGTCGTTGCTCACGATGAGCTGTGTCACCCTTCGGCATCAGCTTCCTCTACTGGGACAGGTTTCGCGCTCCGGCGTGACGCAGACACCGCCTTCCAAGTGCGGATATCCCCCAGTTGGGCTACTGGTGCTCCGTTCACGACAACCGTAACTGACCGTGGTGGGCCGTCACGGGACCCAAGTCACCCAACCGGAAGTGTCGGCGGCACAATACCTGATAACGGACCGTAGTGAATTCAGCATCGGAACGTGCCGAAGCTGAAGATTCAACTACAGGCTGTTCGGTATCTGCTACTACAACGGTGTCACCCTCGCGGAGTATTTCGTCGTTCCGTACGCGCGCGTTGAACCGGCCCGGGAGCCCGCACCAGCACAGCACCTCGACCTGCACCGGCTGCAGCTCGTCGGCCAGTTCGAACAGCCGGCCCGCACCGGGGAACAGGCGGCTGCGGAAGTCGGTGGCGATGCCGAAGCAGTACACGTCGATGCCGGCCTCGTCGGCCAGCTCCGCCAGCTGGTCGACCTGCGCGGAGGAGAGGAACTGCGCCTCGTCGACGATGATGTAGTCCACGTGCTGCCCGTCGGCCCAGCGCTCGCGCACCAGGTCCCGCACGTCCGTGCCCGCCGCGACCTCCGTGGCGAGGCGCGTGATCCCGATCCGGCTGCTGATCTGCGGCGCCCCGGACCGGTCGTGGCGCACCAGCACCAGCCCACGCCGGCCCTGCCGAGCGTGGTTGTGGTCGATCTGCAGGGCCAGCGTCGACTTCCCGCAGTCCATCGGGCCATAGCAGAACTTCAGGCGGCCGCCCCGGGCGCGCGCGGCGGGGACCGGGGACAGCGCGTCGGTGGGATCGTCGGGCACGGCTTCTTCGAGGGCAGTCACGACGATCGACCCTATCCGGCCCCGGCCCGCTCGCTCACAGCACGGCGGGCGGACGGTTCCCGGCCGCCACGATCGCGCGCCGCACCGGCACCAGCGCCACGAACACAAACCCGAGGACGAAGAAGACCACCAGCGCGACGATCGCCAGCCGGAACGACCCCGTCGCCTGCCCGACGCCGGCGAACACCAGCGGACCCAGCCACGACGTGCCCTTCTCACCCACCACGTAGAGCGAGTAGTACTGCGCGTCCTTGCCGGCCGGGATCATCTGGCTGAACAGCGATCGCGACAACGCGTTCGTGCCGCCCAGCACCAGCCCGATCCCCACCGCCACCGCGTAGAACTGCAGCGGCTGCTCCGGCTGGATGAAGTACGCACCCACCAGCACCACCACCCACAGCACCAGGCTGCCCAGGATCGTCCGCTTCGCGCCCAGCCGGCGCGCGACCAGCCCGTGCAGCACCCCGCCCACGTAGGCGAGGAACTGGATCACCAGCACCGTGATGATCAGCACCTCGTCGGAGAAGCGCAGCTCGTCCTTCCCGTACTGCGCCGACACCGCCACCACCGTGGAGATTCCGTCGGCGAAGAGCAGGT
The DNA here is from genome assembly GCF_040682095.1 of Amycolatopsis sp. NPDC051372. Taxonomy (NCBI): domain Bacteria; kingdom Bacillati; phylum Actinomycetota; class Actinomycetes; order Pseudonocardiales; family Pseudonocardiaceae; genus Amycolatopsis; species Amycolatopsis sp. NPDC051372. The sequence goes on along the minus strand of NZ_JBFBAF010000017.1, from coordinate 145,287 downwards.
AGCTGCCCAGGAACGCCAGCGTCAGCGGGAACGCCTTCGCCTCCACCGCCGTCCGCCGCAGCTCCCGGAACCCGGCCCGCAGCACCGACACGCCACGCTCGACCGCCACCGGTGTGTGGACGCGGGGGAGCGCGCGCAGCACCGGGATGGTGAACACCGCCCACCACAGGCCGGAGGTCAGGAAGCAGATCCGCACCGCCGTGCCCGTGTCCACACCCAGCGCGTCGCGGCTGAGGTAGAACGCCAGCTGCAACGCGAGCGCGAGCCCACCGCCCAGGTACCCGAACGCCCAGCCCTTCGCGGACACGTCGTCACGCTCGTCGGGCTCGGCGATGTCGACCAGGAACGAGTAGTAGACGACCAGCGAACCGCCGTAGCCGATGTTCGCGACGATGAACAGCGCCGCACCCAGCTGCCAGTCGGAGCCGGCCATGAAGAACATCAGCGCCGACGCCACCGCGCCGAGCCACGCGAACCAGCCCAGGATCCGCCGCTTGTTCCGGCTGCGGTCGGCCACCGCGCCCGCGATCGGCAGGACCAGCACCTGCACCACGGTCGCCACCGACAGCAGGTAACCCCACGTCGAACCGGCAGGGAAATGCAGCCCGAACAACGACACGTCGCAGTTGTGGAGCTTGTCGTCCACACCGGACGCGTCGAGGCACGCCTTGTCCCCGTTAAGGGTGATGTTCTGCTTCGCGTCCGCCGCCGCGACAGTGCTCATGTAGAGCGCGCCGAACACGGTCGTAACCGACGAATAGAACGGCGAATTGGCCCAGTCGTAGAAGTACCAGCCCCACCGTTCCCGCTTCTTGTCACGGGTCTCGGCCAGCGTCATCCACGGCTCCTCAGCGGTCGCGAATCTCCAGGTCAGGCGGCAGACTACTGGGGCGGCCGCCGGCGAAACCGCCGAACGGGTAAACCGTGTCCGGTTCGTCGCTTGCCGATCATCCGCACTGCGTCGAACGGCTCCCGAAATAGCGTGGCAAGCGTGTCGCTCACGTGATTCTTTACCGTTTTGTGTGAGACTGGTGTGCGTGTTGTGACTCTTGTGGTCAATGGGTCACGTGCTTACTGTGCAAACCATGACCGACCGCGTTCGCACTGCTCACCGCGGTGCCGTGAGGATCCTGCTCCTCGCGGCCGCCGTCCTGGGGCTGCAGCTCGCCGTCGCCGGCGCCGCGTCCGCGGACCCCGCTTCGAGCGCCTGGGCCAAGCTGCGCATGTGCGAGTCCAGCGGCCGCTACACGATCAACACCGGCAACGGCTACTACGGCGCCTACCAGTTCGACCTGCCCACCTGGCGCAGCGTCGGCGGCCAGGGTCGGCCCGACCAGGCCAGCCCCCGCGAACAGGACTACCGCGCGCTCTACCTCTACCGCATGCGCGGCTGGCAGCCCTGGCAGTGCGGCGGGATGCTCAAACTCGTCGGCGACGCCGACGCGCGCAGCAAACGCATCCCGTCGTACGACGAATCCGCCTACATGGGCGGCATCGGCCTGCCCGCCCCGCCGGCCCCGAAGCCCCAGCCCGCACCGCCCGCGCCGCCCGGCGGAATGCCCGCCTGGCCCGGCCTCGTCTACGCCTACGGCGACTGCGCACCCGCGCTCAAAACGTTCCAGCTGCGCATGAACGCCTTCGGCTACGGCTTCAGCGGCACCGGCTGCTACTACGACAAGACCAAAACCGCCGTTCTCGACCTGCAGCGCGCCAACGGCATCAAAGACTCCGGCCGCCTCGGCCCGCTCACGTGGAAAGCCGCCTGGCAGGGCAAACGCCCCCGGTAGAAACCCGGCTCAACCGGCCTGCTGCCACACACCCCGCTCGACCAGCACGTCGCGCAGCAGGTCCGGCCGGTCCGTCACGATCCCGTGCACACCCAGGTCCAGCAGCTCCCGCATCTGCGCCGGATCGTCGATCGTCCACGTGTGGACCTCGAACCCCGCCCGCTCCGCCACCTTCACGAACGAACGGTCCACCACCGTCAGCGGCCCCTGCTTCACCGGCACCTGCGCCAGACACCCGCCAGCAAACCGGCCCAGCGGCAACGGCGGCACCCACCCGTTGGCCCACACCATCAGCACCGACCGCGGCCCCATCGCCGTGCACAGCTTCGGCCCCGCCAGCCGCCGCAGCCGCGCCAGCCGCGAGTCCGAAAAGGACGCCGCCGCCACCCGGTCGATCGCACCCGTGCGCTCCAGCACCCGCACGAACGGCTCCACCGCGCTGTTCGCCTTCACGTCCACGTTGAACCGCGCCTGCGGCAGCTCCTCCAGCACGTCCTCCAACCGCGACAACGTCGCCCGCCCACCGACCTTGACGCCCTTCACCTGCTCCCACGTCTGCGTCGCGATCGACCCGCCACCGTCGGTCGTGCGGTCCAGCGTGTCGTCGTGATGCACCACCACCACACCGTCCGACGTCGCGTGCACATCCGTCTCGACGTACCGGTAACCCTCCTCGACCGCGCGCTTGAACGCCGGCAGCGAGTTCTCCATCCCCTCCAGCTCGTCGAGGTGCCACCCGCGGTGGGCGAACGCACGGGGGAGCGGATCGGCCAGATACGGAAACGGTGGGCGCATCCCCACAGTGTGCGCCACCGGCATGGCCTCGGCATGAGAACACGATGGCCAGCTAGGGTCTGGCGGGTGAGGGAACTGGCCGAGCACCCGATGACCGGCGACGAATTGGTCGTACCGCGCCGCAGCAACGCACCCAAGCACTGCGGCTGGTGCGGCCGCCGCCTGCCCGAAGGCGGCAACGTCGGCCGCCGCCGCCGGTACTGCGGGCAGTCCTGCCGCCAGCGCGCCTACGAACGCCGCACCGCCCTGCAACGCAGCGGCCTGCCCGAAGACGCCGTCGTGCTCTCCGACACCGAGATCGCCGCCCTGCAGGACCGCCTCTTCCAGCTGCGCTGCGCCGCCGAGGACATCGCCACCGCCACCCATGACGGCGCCGACGCCGACGAGCTCCGCCGCCTCGCCGAAGAAATCGTGCACGCCGCGAAAGACCTCGAGCAGCTCCGCTGAGAATTCAAGCGGATCCGCCGGGATTTCAAGCGGCTCCACCGGCTCGCGCGGCAGACTAGAGTCCGGAATGTCCCCGGGGGACTGCCGGCAGCGAAGCCGCGCGCCGGCCGAGCGAGGGAGACGCCCATGACGAAGGCCGCGTTCACACCCGCCACCGAACTCGACGCCGTCCGCGAGCTCACCGTCGGCGACCTGCTCCGCGAAGCCGCCGACCGAGCCCCGGACGCACCCGCCCTCGTCGAAGGCCTGCCCGACCCCACGGCGCGCCGCCGCTGGACCTACGGCGAGCTCCTCGGCGAAGCCGAAGACGCCGCCCGCGCCCTGCTCGGCCGCTTCGAACCCGGCGAACGCGTGGCCGCCTGGGCCAACAACATCCCCGAATGGGTCCTACTCGAGATGGCCACCGCCCTCGCCGGCCTGACGCTCGTCACCGTCAACCCCGCCCTGCGCGAAGCCGAACTCCGCCACGTCCTCGGCCAGTCCGGCGCCTCCGGCGTGTTCCTCGTCGGCGAATACCGCGGCACCCCCATGGCCGCCATCCTCGACCACGTCCGCCACGACCTGCCCGACCTGCGCGAAACCATCCGGTTCGAAGACTGGCGCGCCTTCCGCGCCTCCGGGCTGCCCACCCAGGCCCTGCCCACCGTCGAACCCGGCGACCCCGCCCAGATCCAGTACACCTCCGGCACCACCGGCACCCCCAAAGGCGCCGTGCTCCACCACCGGGGCATCACCAACAACGCCCTGCTCTCCTACGCCCGCACGCTGGACATGCGACCCGGCGAGAACTTCGTCAACCCCATGCCCCTGTTCCACACCGCCGGCTGCGTGCTCGCCACCCTCGCCCCGATCGCCACCCTCGGCACCCAGGTCCTGATGCCCTGGTTCGACCCGGCGCTGCAGCTCGCCCTCCTCGAACAGGAGAGGGGAGTGGTCTTCGGCGGCGTGCCCACCATGCTGCTCGCCCTGCTCGGCCACCCCGACTTCCCCAAAACCGACCTCAGCTCCGTCCGCTACGCCCTCAGCGGCGGCGCCACCGTGCCACCCGCCCTCGTCCGCCGCATCGAGGCCACCCTCGGCGTCCCGATGTCCATCATCTACGCCCAGACCGAAGCCTCACCCGGCATCACCATGACCACCCCCGACGACAGCGCCGACGACCGCGCCGAAACCCTCGGCCGCGCCCTGCCCGCCTGCGCCGTGAAGATCGTCGACCCCCTCACCGGCGAAACCGCCGCCACGGGGGAGACCGGCGAGCTCTGCACCCGCGGCTACCACGTGATGACCGGCTACCACGCCATGCCCGAGCAGACCGCCGCCGCCATCGACCCCGAAGGCTGGCTCCACACCGGCGACCTCGCCCGTATGGACGACCGCGGCTACGTCACCATCGAAGGCCGCGTGAAAGAGATGATCATCCGCGGGGGAGAGAACATCTACCCCCGCGAGATCGAACACGTCCTGCTCGACCACCCCGCCGTCGCCGACGTCGCCGTGGTCGGCATTCCCGACCCGGAGTGGGGCGAACAAGTCGGCGCCTTCGTGCTCCTGCGGCCCGGCGCGGACGCCGGCGAGGAAGAACTGTTCGCCCACGTCCGCAAACACCTCGCACCGCACAAGACACCCAAGGTGTGGCAGTTCGTCACCGAGTTTCCGCTCACGGGCTCCGGCAAGATCCGCAAACACCTGCTCCGCGATCAGTACATGGCCACCCACTGATCCCTCAGCCCGCATCACCCGCGCCCAGCCCGTCCAGCGCGCGGTACGTCCGGTTGCTCGCCGCCGCGGCCCGCTGCTCCCGGCCCGTCGCCTCGATGTAGTTCTGGCTCGTGGCCAGGCTCGCGTGCCCCAGCAACGCCATGATCTCCGACGCCGTCGCCCCGTCCTCCGCCAAGCGCGTCGCGAACGTATGCCGCAACGCGTGCAGGTTCGCGCCCGCCGGCACCCGGTCGTGCAACCCGGCCCACCGATAACACGACTTCACCAGGTACTCCAGCGCCCCACGCCCGATCGGCTCGCCCGCCCGATCGCGCAGCAACGGCTCCGCCGCCGGAAACCGCAACTGGGGAAACCGCCGCCGGCACGACTTCCCGTAGTCCTCGATCAGCTTCGCCAGCACCGGCTGCACCGGGATCGACCGATCCCGGCTGCCCTTGCCCGAGACGTGCAACCGCAGCTCACCGTCCCGGCCCACCACCGAACGCGGCGTCAGCGCCCGCATCTCCGCCGCGCGCAACCCCGCCACCAGCCCGAGCGCCAGCACCAGCACGTCGCGCTCCGGCCACGGATCCCGCGCGCGCCGCGCACCGTCGGCCGCCGCGGCGAGCAACCGCTCCGGGGTTTCCTCACCCCGCAACGGTTTCGGCACCAGCGGGGGAGTCTTCGGCCGGGCGACTGCACCCATCGGGTTGCCCGCCAGCAGCCCGTCGGACACGCAGAACGTGAGGAACTGGTTCCACGTCGACCACGCCCGCAGCACCGAGCTCTTCGCGTGCCCGTCGGCGAACGCGCCGAACGCCGTCCTCAGCGCCGGCGCCGTCAAGTGCTCGACATCCAGCTCCTCGGGCGCGAGGCCCAGCTCCTGGAGCAGGAGAGTGGTGATCCCGGCCAGATCACGACGGTAGGCGGCAGTGGTGTGCGGCGAGTCCTTGCGCGGCCGCCGTGCCGCGAAGAACGCTTGCTGTGCCTCGGAAACCAGCATCTGGATCTTGTACAGCACAGCACCGACAGTTCTGTCGTCCGGATGCTCGTCCGGTATGCTGCATAATGGCGATTATGCATGAAACATGGGCGTGGCGGGGCTGAATCCCCTTGGGGGACAACGGTTCTCTCGGTCTCGCGTCCTCGGCTCGTATGGCCGGTTCGGCGCGTCTTCGACTGCGTGGTGCGGTGTTGTCGAGGGATCGTTCATCCGTTCGAGTGGTTGCCTGAGGTCGTTCCAGGGGCCCGTGCTGAGAGCCGATCGACTGTCAATGCTTCGGTACGCGTGTTGGTTGCGTACTTTCAATGTCCCGCCAGTCGCGTTCAATTCGTCACGGTGACGAATTGAACGGGTGTTCCGGTGTTGTGTTGGCGCCTGAACTCGGGGATCTCCGCCGAAGTCTCCGGACGGCCTCCAGGCGGCTTGCTCAGGACTCGTCCCGTGGTGGACGTTCGGTCGAGTGCGGATCGCGGCGCTCCGGCAGGCTTCCCGGGATGCGCTCTCGTTCGCGGTGTGAAACCGCTGGAGTCAGCCTCCTGAAGCCCCTCTCCGGGCTTCCTTCAGCAGGTCGGCCAAGTGCCGATAATGTACATTATGTCAACTTGGTCGGCGGAGCCTGCTCCTCCGGACCTGAGACCGGTGCGGCCGCGCCGGACGCGCGGCGAGGTCGGGTCCGTGACCGACCCGCCCAGTAGACCCATCCGAAGATCATCAAGAGATCGATGGCCGCGATGACGATGCCGACACCGAAGTCGATCTCGTCGGGTCGGTGCAGGTCCACTGCCGCCGCCGGGTCCGCGACCACGTCGACGACCGAGCCCGGCTTGTCGCCGTTCACGGCCACGACTCCGTGCTGCCCGTCCGGCGTGACGACGGCCAGCGCGTGCCGCGTGTACTTGCTCGGCGGCGTGAACGGCGCGGCGGTCCACCGGTCGGTGTAGCCGGTCGAGGTCGCCTGCACTTGCACGCCACGCGTCTGGAGGACGAATCCGTCGACCGCGGTGAGCCCGGCCATGAAGATCATCACGACGTGGATGCCGGCGATGAAAATGCTCAGCAGGACGAATACCCCGGATCGCGCCAGGATCGCCGGGATCACGAGGATCAGGGCGGCACTGATCCAGATCAGCAGAGTGCCCCCGCTGCCGTGGAACACGACCAGCGTGAGCGGCTCCGGCTGGGTCTCCCCTGGCTTACTGCTTCGCGAGCATGTCCACGTAGTGCGGGTTGGACATGATGCCGAGAACGTTGCCGAACGGGTCGACGACCGAGGCGGTGACGAACCCGTGGCCGCGCTCGCGCAGGCCGTCGTGTTCGGTGGCGCCCAGGGTGATGAGGCGGTCGAGTGCGGCGGGCAGGTCGTCGACGTGCCAGTACAGGATCGCGCCGGCGGGACCGTCGGGCGCCGGGGGCAGGTACTGGCGGTCGACGATGCCGAGTTCGGCTTCGCGGTCGCCGAGGCGGTATTCGATGTAGCCGGGTCGGGCGAAGTACGGCTCGATGCCGAGCACGGCCGTGTACCAGGCCTGGGCGGCGGAGAGATCGTCGGCGGAGAAGTTCAGGGTGGCCATTCCACGCAACATGGTGTGGTCCTTTCGTCCGGATCCCCAGCCAAGCACGCCCCACTCCCCTTGGGTCGCCGACTTTTTTGGTGTGCGCCGGCCTGGTTGACTGAAGTAATGAATCGGTGCTTCACTTCTTGACGTGCCCTACCGCAGGACCCCCAAGGTGCAGGAGCGCCTCGACGCGCTGCGCGACTCGATCGTCGCCGCGGCGGTCGAGCAGCTGGCCGAGCACGGCTACGCGGGCTGTTCCGTGGCGGCCGTTGCGGAGCGGGCCGGGGTCGCCGTCGGCACGGTGTACCGCCACTTCCCCACCAAGGCCGAGCTGGTCGTGCGGGTGTTCCGCCAGGTGGTGACGCGGGAGGTCGAGGCGGTGCGGGAGGCGTCGGCGGGGCCGGGTGAGCCGGCGGAGCGGGTGGCGGCGGTGTTCGAGACCTTCGCGGCGCGCGCGTTGAAGGCGCCGCGGCTGGCGTATGCGCTGCTGGCCGAGCCGGTGGACGCGCTCATCGACGCGGAGCGCCTGGAGTTCCGGCGCGCTTTCCGGGACGTGGTGGCCGAGCACGTGGCCGCCGGGGTGCGTTCGGGTGTGTTGCCCGCGCAGGATTCCGTGCTGACCGCGGCGGCGCTGGTGGGTGCCGCGGCGGAGGTGTTGATCGGGCCGCTGCGAGGCGGTGCGGTGAGTGATGTCGTCGAGTTGCGGACGTTCGTCGTCCGGTCTTTGGGAGGTTCCGATGTCCGCCACGCATGAGGTCACCAACCAGGTGCCGCCGTTGGTCTACGACGTCGCGCAGGATCCGGCGCTGCTCGAGTCGCTGGATCGCGCGGACGCGGGCTGGGCGGCGGAGGAGGTCCATGAGCTGGGCCGGCTCGCCGGGAGCGAGCAGGCGCAGGAGTGGGGCCGGATCGTCAACGAGAACGAGCCGGTGCTGCGCACGCACGACCGGTACGGGAACCGGATCGACGAGGTGGAGTACCACCCGTACTGGCACGAGCTGATGACCGTCGCCGTGTCGCACGGGTTGCAGGGCGCGCCGTGGCGTGACGAGCGGGCCGGGGCGCACGCGGCGCGGGCGGCGAAGCTGTACGTGTGGGGTCAGGTGGAGGCCGGGCACACGTGCCCGATTTCGATGACCTATGCGGCGGTTCCGGCGTTGCGGGCCAACGCGGAGCTGGCGGCGCTGTACGAGCCGCTGCTGGCGGCGACGGAGTACGACTTCGGGCTGCGGGAGCCGAGCACCAAGCGCGGGCTGATCGCGGGCATGTCGATGACGGAGAAGCAGGGCGGCTCCGACGTGCGGGCCAACACCACGACCGCGCGGCCGGTCGCCGATGGTTCCTACCGGCTGGTGGGCCACAAGTGGTTCACCTCGGCGCCGATGTCGGACGTGTTCCTCACGCTGGCGCAGGCGCCCGGCGGACTGTCGTGTTTCCTGCTCCCCCGTGTGCTGCCCGACGGCAGCCGCAACCCGATCCGTCTGCAGCGGCTGAAGGACAAGCTGGGCAATCGGTCGAACGCGTCGTCGGAGATCGAGTACGAGGACGCGGTGGGCTGGCTCGTCGGCGAGGAGGGCCGAGGGGTCCGCACGATCATCGAGATGGTGAACAACACGCGGCTGGACTGCGCGCTCGGCAGTGCGTCGGGGATGCGGCTGGGTGTGGTGCGGGCGGTGCACCACGCGACGCACCGGCACGCGTTCGGCAAGGCGCTGGTGGATCAGCCGTTGATGGCGAACGTGCTGGCCGACCTCGTGGTGGAGTCCGACGCGGCGGCGACCGTGGCGATGCGGCTCGCGGCGGCGGGCGACCGGCCCGACGACGCGCAGGAGCAGGCGTTCCGGCGCCTCGGGATGGCGGTCACGAAGTACTGGGTGTGCAAGCGGGCGCCGATGCACGCGGCAGAGGCGCTGGAGTGCTTCGGCGGCAACGGTTATGTCGAGGAGTCCGGGATGCCGCGGCTTTACCGCGAGGCGCCGCTGATGTCTATCTGGGAGGGTTCGGGCAACGTGGCGGCGCTCGACGCGTTGCGTGCGATGGGCCGTCAGCCGGAGTCGGTGGCGGCGTTCTTCGGCGAGGTCGAGCAGGCCGCCGGTGCGGATGCGCGCCTCGACGACGCCGTGGACCGGTTGAAGAAGGAACTGTCCGATCTGGACGACGTGGAGTTCCGCGCGCGGCGCGTGGTGGAGTCGATGGCGTTGGTGCTGCAGGGTTCCCTGCTCGTGCGCCATGGTGACCAGGCCGTTGCCGACGCGTTCTGCGCGTCGCGCTTCGCCGGTGACTGGGGCATCGCGTTCGGCACGCTGCCGGCGGGCACGGACACTTCGGCGATCATCGACCGCGCGCGGGTGTAGGCGGCGCGTTCGGCGGACACGGGGCCGGTCGGCGCGCTAGCGTGCGTGGTCATGACCGCCTCCGAAACCGACTTCGTGTCCGCCACCCGCACCGCTTACGACACCGTCGCGGCGTCCTACGCCGACTTGTCGAAGGACGACCTCGCCGCGAGTCCGTGGGATCGCGCGATGCTGGATACCTTCACCGAGCTCGTAGGCACCGGCGCGCGCGTCGGGGATCTCGGCTGCGGTCCGGGCCGGATCACGGGGTACCTGGCGGGTCGCGGCCTGGCCGCGTTCGGGATCGACCTGTCCCCCGGCATGGTCGAGGTCGCGCGCGAGGCGTACCCGGAGCTGGAGTTCGAGGTCGGGTCGATGGCCGCGCTGCCGCTGGCCGACGCGTCGCTGGCGGGGGCGCTCGCGTGGTACTCGCTGATCCACACGCCGCCGGAGCAGCTGCCGGTGCTGGTCGCGGAGCTCGCGCGCGTGGTCGCGCCGGGCGGGCGGCTGCTGACCGCGTTTCAGGTGGGGGCCGAGCGCCGGCATCTCACCCACGGCTACGGCCACGACATCTCCCTCGACGCCTACCGCCTCGACCCGGATTTCATTGCCGGGCTGCTCACCGACGCCGGGTTCACGGTGGAGGCGCGGCTGGTCCGCGCACGGGCGCCGCGTGAGAAGACGCCGCAGGCGTATCTGCTGGCGCGTAAGGAAAGCTGAGTTATTCGCGCAGCCGGGCCAGGACCGCGTCGAGGCCGCGGCGCACCGAGCCGGGCACGCCGTCGTGGCGCAACGCGGTCATCAGCTGCTGGTTGATCCCGCCCGGTGTGGTGTGTTTAGCGGTCAGTTCGGTGAGCGACGCGATGCCCAGCGACTGGCCCAGCTACGCGAACAGGTGAGTCACGTAGGCGTCGGCGGCGGCGGGTTCGACGCCGTGGCCGGCGAGCCAGCCCGCGATGGTGGTCAGGTAGTCCAGGTGAGCGGCGAAGGTGGCGGTGGCGGCGCTGAAGGCGTCGAGCGTCGGCTCGTCCGGCGGGACGACCACCCCGCCGAGCGGTTCGAACAGGTCCCGGGCGACGGGGTGGTCCGGGAACAGCGCGGTGAGGCTGTGCCGGCGCGCGGCCTGGGGCAGCGGAATGGTCCGTACGACGTGCGCGGCCGGCGCGGTCCACGCCCGCAGCGTCGCCAGCGGCATCCCGGCCACGGCGCTGAGCACCACGTGGTCCGGCCGGAACTCCAGCTCTGCCACCACTTGTTGCGCCACGTCGGGCCGGATCGCGAGCACGATCACCGAAGCCGCGTCGAGCCGCCCGGCCAGCTCGTGTGCGACCTGCCGCCCGCGCGGGGAGAGGAACACGGCGGGCGGGTCGGCCACATCCGCGCTCAGCCCTTCGACGATCGCGGCCGTGATCTCCCCTGCTCCCACCAACCCGTACGCCCGCATGCCCCGCCCTCCTAGTGTGGACCTCGACGATCGGAGGTCACCCGTGCACGCCATGCACTACGAGATCACCCTGCCCGCCGACTACGACATGCAGATCATCCACCGCAGGGTGCGCGAGCGCGGGCCGTTGCTGGACGAGTTCCCCGGGCTGGGGCTCAAGGCGTACGGGGTGCGTGAGCGCGGCGTCGACGGCTCGCAGCTCAACCAGTACTCCCCCTTCTACCTCTGGCACGACCCAGCCGGGATGCACTCGTTCCTGTGGGAGGGCGGGTTCCGCGGGATCGTGGACGACTTCGAGCGCCCGCCCGTGCAGCACTGGACCGTGCTGGCGTTCGAGGAGGGACCGGCGTTCGGCACGACACCTCGCGCGGCGGGCAAACGCACGGAAACCCTGCCGCGCGAGGTCCTTCCGGGTGACGTGATCACGCCGGCGCTGGCCGATCTGTCGGAGCACTCGCGGCGCGACGGTGTCCATTCCGCGGCGCTCGTGATCGACCCGCGCGGCTGGGAGCTGGTGCGCTACACGCTGTGGGCCGAGGACGCATCGGACGAAGACCCCGTGCGGTACCGGATCGGGCACGTGTCGATGCCGGAACTGGCGAAACTGCGCCGTGGCAGGCAGTGGTGAACTCGGTATGGTGACAGCGAGATCGCGGAGCCGAAGCCAACACTACGGAGATCGATGACTCGCTTGCACGATCGCCGGATCCTCGTGACGGGTGCCGGTTCCGGCATCGGCCGCGCCACGACGCTGCGTCTGCTGTCGGAGGGGGCGCGGGTGGTGGCCACCGACGTGTCCGCCGAGACCATCGCGGGCACCGCCGAGCTGGCCGGCGACCCGCGCCTCGAGACCTTCGTGATGGACGTCGCCGACGAGCAGTCGGTGGTGAAGGGCATCGCGGCCGCGGTCGAGCACCTCGGCGGGCTCGATGTGCTCGTCAACGCCGCCGGGATTCTGCAGGCCTCTCACACGCACGAGACGTCGCTGGAGTTCTGGAACCGGATCGTCGCGGTGAATCTCACCGGCACGTTCCTGGTCACGCGCGAGGCGTTGCCCGCGTTGATCGCCACCGGGAAGAGCGTGGTGATCAACTTCAGCTCCACGTCCGCGGCCTTCGCGCACCCCTACATGGCGGCGTACGCGGCGAGCAAGGGCGGGATCCAGGCGTTCACCCACTCGCTGGCGCTGGAGTACAGCAAGCAGGGCGTGCGCGCGGTCAGCGTCGCGCCGGGCAGCGTGAAGAGCGGCATCACCGACAACGCGGGCACCTGGATGCCGCAGGACGTCGACTGGGCGCTGTTCGGCAAGCTCCTGCCGATCCTGCCGACGGATCTCGCGACGCCGGTCGGCAACCCGGTCGGTCGCCCGGAGTCGGTCGCCGGTGTCGTGGCGATGCTGGCCTCCGACGACGGCGAGTTCATCACCGGCACCGAGATCCGCATCGACGGCGGCACCCACGCCTAGCGCGGCACCGGGCTGAACTCGGCCAGATCCGGCAGAGGCGGCACCACCCGCGTGTACGCGTCGGCGACGAGGATGCCGTCGGCGGGGCGGGTGGTGCGCTGCCCGAGCTCGTCGAGGACCTCGCGTTCGGTGCGGCCGCGGGCGAGCAGCAGCACGAACGGGTCGGCGTCGAGCAGCCACGACACCTGGAACGACAGCGCGGCCGCGTGCCGGCACGGCAGCTCGAAGCCGGGGCAGTCGCAGTCCGGGTCGAGGTCGCCGATCCCCGGCAGCAGTGGCACGTCGTCGGCCAGCTCCGGTGGCAGGTGCCGGTCGAGCAGCGCGGCGAGGTTCCCGGCCCGGTCGGCTGCGCGGCCGAGCAGGAGGTCCCAGTCCGCTGTGGACAGTTCGGCCAGGTGCACGCTCGTGCGGAACGGACCGCCGTCGGTGTCGTCCACGGTCGCGGCGATCCGGCCGGGGCTCACGGTGATCGGCCCGACCAGTCCCGCCACGGCGTAACCACGGCCGCGCCGCAGCTGCCGCAGATCCAGGGCCGTGTCCTCCATGGCCTGTAGCCACGCACGGCCCCACCACGTGCGCGCGAACGGACCCCGGCCCTCGCGAGCGGGGAACGCCGCGAACCCCCGGACGCGGTCGGTCATGCCGGCCTCCTCAACTGCACGAGCTCGGCGTCCGTCAGCTCGGTGAACGCCGCTTCCCCACCGGCGAGCACAGCGTCGGCGAGCGCGCGCTTCTCGCGCAGCATCGCGGCGATGCGGTCCTCCACGGTGCCCTCGGCGACGAGCCGGTGCACCTGCACCGGCCGCGTCTGCCCGATCCGGTACGCGCGGTCGGTCGCCTGCTCCTCGACGGCCGGGTTCCACCAGCGGTCATAGTGCACGACGTGGTCGGCGCGGGTGAGCGTCAAGCCCGTCCCAGCCGCCTTCAGCGACAGCAGGAACACCGGCACGGCACCGTCCTGGAACCGGCGGACCAGCTCCTCCCGCTGAGGAACGGGGGTGCCGCCGTGCAGGAGCTGGCTGGGGATTTTACGACTCGCGAGGTGGCGTTGCAGCAGCCGCGCCATCACCACGTACTGGGTGAACACGAGCACCGCGCCGTCTTCGGCGAGGATCGTGTCGAGCAGCTCGTCCAGCAGTTCCAGCTTGCCGGACCGGCCGGACAGGGGCGCGTCGTCGCCTTCGGCCAGGTAGTGGGCCGGGTGGTTGCAGATCTGCTTGAGCGCGGTGAGCAGCTTGACGATCCGGCCGCGGCGCGCCATCCCGTCGCTCGCCCCCACCTCGGCCAGCAGCTCCTGCACGGCCGCCTCGTACAGCGCGGCCTGTTCCGACGTCAGCGCCACGGGCCGGTCGGTCTCGGTCTTCGCGGGCAGCTCGGGCGCGATCCCCGGATCGGATTTGCGCCGCCGCAGCAGGAACGGCCGCAGCAGCCGGGAAAGCCGCTCGGCCGCTGCCGCATCGCTGCCCGACTCGACGGGTTTCGCCCAGCGGGCGCGGAATTCGGTGAGCGTGCCGAGCAGGCCCGGCGTGGTCCAGTCCAGGATCGCCCACAGCTCGGACAGCGTGTTCTCCACCGGCGTGCCCGTCAGCGCCACCCGCGCGGACGATCGCAGCGTGCGCAGCGCTTTCGCCGTGCCTGAGCGGTGGTTCTTCACGTGCTGGGCCTCGTCGGCCACCACCAGGTCCCACGCCACCGCGGCCAGCGGCGCCGGGTCCGCGCGCAGCGTGCCGTAGGTGGTGAGCACGAACCCGTGCAGGTCGTCGAGGGAGCGGGCGCCGCCGTGGAACCGCCGCACGGCCACGCCCGGGGCGAAGCGGTGGATCTCGGCCTCCCACGTGCCCAGCAACGACGCCGGGCACACCACCAGTGTCGGGCCGGCGTCGCGATGCAGGTGCAGGGCGATGAGGGTGAGTGTCTTGCCCAGGCCCATGTCGTCGGCGAGGCAGCCGCCCAGGCCGAGTGAGGTGACGGTGTCGAGCCAGTGCAGGCCGCGCAGCTGGTAGTCGCGCAGGGTCGCCGTCAGTCCCGGCGGCTGCGGCGCCGGGCCGGGCAGCTCGGCGAGCCGGGATCGCACTGTGGCGAGCCAGCCGTCGGTGACGAGCTCGACCTCGGTACCGTCCGCTTCGGTCGTCCCGGCCAGCACGGCGGCAAGCGCGTCGACGGGTGTGAGGGGCTTCAGCGCCCGCTCCCGCGCGCGGCTCGCGGACGCCGGGTCGAGCAGTACCCACCGGTCGCGCAGCCGCACGACGGGCCGGTGGGCCTGCGCGAGCACGTCCAGCTCGGCTGCCGACAGCTGCGCGCCGCCGAGGGCGAGCTGCCAGTCGAGCTCCAGCGCGCGGCCGCCGCCGAAGAACGCCGGCACGTCGTCCGGCACGGCACCCGGGCGGACGACCGCGCGGGCCGTGAGCCCCGCCAGCTCCGCGGGCCAGTGGACGGCGACGCCGAGCTCGGCCAGCCGGCCGGCGGCGTCACCGAGCAGCTCGCGGATGTCGTCGTCGAGCAGCGCCACCTCGGCGGGCACGGGCGCGGCCAGCAGCGGGGCGAGGGGCGGCCACACCTCGGCGCAGCGCCGCAGCACGAGCAGCACCTCGTGCCGGGCCGCCTCGGTACCCGTCCGCCACAGTTCCTCCGCGTCCACCAGTGTGTCGCCGTGGACCTGCACCACGGCGCGGAACCGGCCGCCGTCGAGGTCGTCCGATTCGAGCCGCAGCGACACCCGCGTGGCGGCGGTGAGGCCGGCGACGTCACGCAGGAACCGCACCAGCACAGGGAACGGCTCGGGCAGCCGGGCCGGGTCGCCGGGCAGCGGGGTGGCGTGGGCGTGCGGGGGCATCGCGGCGGCGAGCCGGCGCAGCCACTGTTCTTCCTCCGGTGCCAGCGGTCCCGTCCACCCGGCCTCGGCCAAGCGTGTGCCCGCCTGCGCGGCGACCGACCAGAACTCGGCCGACGCGTCGCCGGAGACCTCCCGCAGCAGCGCGACGGCGTCGGCAATCGGCACCCGCCGCGCCGGAACCGTGTGCAGGCCGTCGCGCAGGACGACGTCGACAGTTCCTGGCTCGCCCGGTCCCACCGGTGTGGTGCCGTCCGGGTGCCAGAACACGACGAAACCCGGCTCGACCACCACGGCCTCCCCCGGCGATGCGCTCCCCACGACTCCCCTTCCGTCGGTCTCGTACGCCGTCCGCCGACATTACCAGAACTCTGTACGACGTACGATAAAATGCAGGGCAGAATGACGCGGATGAGCACGGAGTACACCGGTGGCGGCGACCCGCGGCGCACGATCGAGCTGCTCTGGGGCGTCCCCGGACCGCCTCGGCGCGGGCCGAAACCCAAGCTCACCGTGGCCGACGTCGTCGCCACCGCGACGCGGCTGGCCGACGCCGACGGGCTCGAGGCCGTGACGATGCGCCGCGTCGCCGACGAGCTCGGCGTCGCCCCGATGTCGCTCTACACCTACGTGCCAGGGCACGCCGAGCTGATCGACCTGATGCTCGACGACGCCCACGGCGAGCTCACCGCCGAACTGCCGTCGACCGGCTGGCGCGACGCCCTCACGGCCGTGGCCGAGGACCTGTGGCGCCTCTACCACCGCCATCCGTGGCTGCTGCAGATCACCACCGCCCGCCCGCCGCTCGGGCCCAACACCTTCGCCAAGTACGAACGCGAACTCAGCGCGCTCGACGGCCTCGACCTCGACGAGCTGGAGCTCGACGCCGTCGTCAGCCTCGTCATCGGGCTCGTGCAGGGCACCGCGCGCGGCTCCATCGACGCCGTGCGGCTCGCGCGCCGCAGCGGCCTGACCGACGCCGAGTGGTGGGAACGCAGCGCGCCCGTCCTCGCCGAAATCCCCGCCGCCGATGCCACGAACTT
Source organism: Amycolatopsis sp. NPDC051372 (assembly GCF_040682095.1). Taxonomy (NCBI): domain Bacteria; kingdom Bacillati; phylum Actinomycetota; class Actinomycetes; order Pseudonocardiales; family Pseudonocardiaceae; genus Amycolatopsis; species Amycolatopsis sp. NPDC051372. The sequence goes on along the minus strand of NZ_JBFBAF010000017.1, from coordinate 128,886 downwards.
CCCACGCGCGAGCCGCGTCGGCACCGCCGCCGGCCAGGCGAACAACGCCGCGTCCAACCCCGAGCATCACTTCCGCTTCGGCCTCGCCCGCATCCTCGACGGGGTGACGCTGCTCGTCGAGCGCCGCTGAAGGCCTGGAGACTGTCGGTCCGCCGGTTTAGGTTCGCATCCGGGTGTCGGTTTCGCCCCGGTCCGCTCGTCGAGCGGGTATGAGCGAGCCGGTACCGGAGGGAGCACGGGGTGGACAAGCACGGGCGAGACGCCGCGGTGGAGGCCACCGTCGCGCGGGCGTTCCGGGAAGAGTGGTCGCTGGTCGTGGCCACCCTCATCCGGGTCACCGGCGACTGGGACCTCGCCGAGGAGTGCGCCCAGGACGCCTTCACCCTCGCCGTGCGCACCTGGCCGCGCGACGGCATCCCGGCCAAACCCGGGGCCTGGCTCACCACCGCCGCCCGCAACCGAGCCGTCGACCGGATCCGCCGCGACGCCGTCGGTGCGGGCAAGCTCCGGGAGGCCGCGCGCATGATCGTCCCCGACGAACCACCGACCGACGACGGCACCGTGCCCGACGACCGCCTCCGCCTCATCTTCACCTGCTGCCACCCGGCGCTCGCCGTCGAAGCGCAGGTCGCGCTCGCGCTGCGCACCCTCGCCGGGCTCAGCACGGCCGAGATCGCCCGCGCGTTCCTCGTCCCGGAGGCCACGATGTCGCAGCGGCTCGTGCGGGTGAAACGCAAGATCCGCAGCGCCGGCATCCCCTACCGCGTACCGCCCGCGCACCTGCTGCCCGAACGCACCGCGGCCGTGCTCGGCGTGCTGTACCTGCTGTTCAACGAGGGCTACACCGCCAGCGCCGGACCCGACCTGCAACGCCCCGACCTCGCCGCCGAAGCGATCCGCCTCGCCCGCGTGCTCGCGCAGCTGATGCCCGACGAACCCGAGGCCACCGGCCTGCTCGCACTCCTGCTGCTGCAGCACGCCCGCCGCGCCACCCGCGTCGCCGACGGCGGAGAGCTCGTGCCGCTGGAGGAACAGGACCGCGGCCGCTGGGACGCCGCCGCGATCACCGAGGGCACCACCCTGCTGGAAGGCGCGCTGCGTCGCCGCAGCCCCGGGCCGTACCAGGTGCAGGCCGCGATCGCCGCGTGTCACGCCACGGCCGCGCGCGCCGCCGACACCGACTGGGCCCAGATCGCCGGCCTCTACCGCGAGCTGCGCCGCCACCTGCCCACCCCCGTCGTGGAGCTGAACCACGCGGTCGCCGCGGGGATGGCGTTCGGGCCCGGAACCGGGCTCGCGCTCGCCGACGAGCTCACCGCCCGCGGCACGCTGGCCGGCTACCACCTGCTACCCGCCACCCGCGCCGACTTCCTCCGCCGTCTCGGCCGCACCGCCGAAGCCCACGCCGCGTACACCGACGCGTTCGACCTCGCCCGCACCGACGCCGAGCGCAGCTACCTGCGGCGCAGGCTCGCCGAAACATCTCCCGGGAATTCCGGAGCCGCAGTGTCGGTCCCGGCGCCGCCCGTTCGTCGGAGAGACGAACCGACCCGTGAACCGGAAGGACCGCGATGATCACCAAGACCCTGCGCGTACCCGGCGCCGAGCTGACCTACGACGTCGACGGTAACGGCCCCGTGCTGCTGCTCGTGCCCGGCGGCCCCGCCGACGCCACGGCGTTCACCGGCCTGCGCCCGCACCTGACCGACCACTACACCGTGGTCACCTTCGACCCGCGCGGCATCTCGCGCAGCCCGATCGCCGGCGAACCCGGCAGCGACCTCGTCGGTGAGCACGCCGACGACGTGCACCGCCTGCTCACCGAGCTCGGCGGCGGGCCCGCGCACGTGTTCGCCAACAGCGGCGGCGCCATCACGATGCTGGAGCACACCCAGCGCCACCCGGCCGAGGTGGCGACCTTGGTCGCGCACGAGCCGCCGGTCAGCCGCTACCTCGGCGAGATGCTCGCCGACTTCCCCGACATCCCGGCGATCTACCGCGAGCAGGGCGTCGAGGCCGCGCTCGGCGCGTTCATGGCGGCGTCCGGGTTCGACGTGCCGCCGCCACCGGCGAACCCGACGGCCGAGGAAATCGAGCAGGGCAAACGGATGCAGGGCAATTTCGCCTTCTTCTTCGGCCACCTCATGGCCGCGGTCGGCGCCTGGGAACCCGACCTCGACGCCCTGCGCGCCACCGACACCCGCCTCGTTGTCGCCGTCGGCAAAGCCGCGGCAGGCACCCCCGCCCACACCGCCGGGCTCGAACTGGCCCGCGCACTCGGGCGGGAGGCCGTGGAATTCCCCGGTGACCACGGCGGATTCGCCGGCGAGCCCGGCCCCTTCGCCGCCCGCCTGACCGAAGTCCTCACCCATGCCTAGGAGGCAGCTCATGCGTTACCTGCTCATGATCGCCGGCGAAGAACCCACCGAGGAACAGAAGATCGCCGGCTGCGGCGGCTGGACCGACGACCTGCTCGCCCGCGGCATCCTCGTCGGCGGTGGCGGCCTGCACCCGCCCGCCACGGCCACGACCGTGCGCGTACGCGGCGGCGACGTCCTGCTGACCGACGGCCCGTTCACCGAGAGCAAGGAACAGATCGGCGGCTTCGTCATGATCGACTGCGCCGACCTCGACGAGGCCGTCGACATCGCCTCCCGCCACCCCGCCGCCGCGTACGGCACCATCGAAGTCCGCCCCATGCTGGGCTGACCCGACCACGAGGAGAACCCATGCCGTCCCTGGTGGACCGCCAAGACCAGCCCTACGTCGGCTACCGCGCGACCGTCGGCTTCGACGGGCTGCGCGAGGTCGCGCACCGCATCGCCGCCATCGTCGGCGCCCTCGCCGAACGCGGGGTCACGCCGGCCGGCGCGCCGTTCTTCCGCTACCTCGTGATCGGCCCGGACATGGCGAACCTGACGGTGGAAGCCGGCGTGCCCGTCGCCGCGCCGGTCGAGCTGGGCGAGGAGTACCTCAACGACGTCGTGCCCGGCGGGAAATACGTGATGGCCACCCACCACGGGGCGCCGGACGGACTCGTCGCCACCACCGCCGAAGTCCTCACCTGGGGCGCGGCCGAAGGCGTGCACTGGGACCGCACCCAGGCCGCCGACGGCGAGCACTGGACCGGGCGCCTCGAGGTCTACCGCACCGACCCGCGCGTGGAACCCGACGCCACGAAGTGGGAGACCGACCTGTACTTCCGCCTCGCCGACTGACCCGCGCGCCGCGGGACCGGCTCCGGCACCGCGTCAGCCGGTCCCGCGGGCCAGCCACCCGCCCAGCAGGCACGCGAACCCGGCCGTCGAGGCGAAGGCACGCAACAGGTTCCACCGGACCCAGCTCGTCTCGAACTGCCCGCGCAGCTCGGCGAGCGAAGCCGTGCCGCGGTCCAGCGCGTTGTTCATCGGGATGTTCTTCACGGCCGAGATCACGATCATCGCCAGCAACAGCGCGAAGCCGGCGATCAGCCACGGCAGCGCCCCACGTCCGCCGGCCACCAGGTCCAGCACCACAGCGGCCGCGGCCAGCAGGGGCGCGCCGAGGAACGTGAGCAGGAACCAGCCGTTGACGATCGCGATGTTGATCTCGCGCATCGCCGTCACGAACGTGTGGTCGTCCGCCCGCGCCAGGCCCGGCATCACCGACACCGCGTAGGAGTAGAACAACCCCGCGATCAGGCCCGCCGCGACGATCGCGACCACGAGGACCACTCCGGACACTGTGGACATCACGTGCTCCTGTGTTTTTGGCCCCGGCTCCGTCGGCGCGATCTCGCGCTGGGGTCGGGTGAGCGGGCACGAACTCCTCCGCCGAAACCGGACGATAGCGGACATCTCGCCCGATCGCGGCGGAGATTCCCCGGCTACGTCGCCGAACGTCAGCAGCCGCGGACTGGTCAGCTCCAGCGTGCGGCCGTCGAGCGCACCCGTGGTCAGCGCCTCGGCCGCGATGTCGGCGACGTCGTCGGCGTCCACGAACGGCTCCGTGGTCTGCCCGGCAGGCAGTGCGATCTCGCCCGCCGGCACCGGCTCGAGGAAGAAGCGCTCGCTGAAGTTCTGGAAGAACCAGCTCGCCCGCAGCACCGTCCACGCCGCACCCGACTCCCGCACCACCTGCTCACTCATCACCTGCTCACTCACGTCTCCTCACCCGACCCACCCGCGAGATCGCTCAAAGGCGATCTCGCACGCCCCGGCGGAGCCGGGGCAGAAACACCACCGCGCGCAGTCAGCCGCTGCGTCACCCGGCGCCCCGTCTTACCCGTATCGCCCAGAACCAGAGTTGTGTTTGTCATGCCAGCCAGTGAAGCGCCCGCAGATGAGACTCTCCATGGTTCATCAGCTCAATCGCATGTTCCAGCGTCTACACTGCTGCGCATGGATCCGCTCGCAGCGCTGCTCGATGGGCCCCGCGCGCACGGGGCCTTCCTGCTCCGCTCGGTCCTGACGCCGCCGTGGTCGCTGCGCATTGAAGACGAGGCACCGCTGACAATCGTGGCGGTGGTGACCGGTGAGGCGTGGCTCGTGCCCGACCACGGTGACGCCACGCACCTGGAGGCGGGGGACATCGCGATCGCCCTCGGCCCGGATCCGTACCTGTTCGCCGACGACCCGGCCACTCCGCCGCAGGCGGTGATCCTGCCCGGCCAGGAGTGCCGCACTCCCGACGGCGAGCACCTCATCGACCTCGTCGACGTCGGCGTCCGCACCTGGGGCACCCCCGCCGGTGGCGCCACCGTGCTGCTCACCGGGACGTATCCGCGGGTGGGCGAGGTGTCGCGACGGCTGCTCGCCGCTCTGCCCCAGACCCTGCTGGTTCGCGCGGCCGACTGGGACAGCCCGCTCGTGCCGCTGCTCGCGACCGAGATCGGCAGAGACGTGCCCGGCCAGGAAGCCGTCCTCGACCGGCTGTTGGACCTGCTGCTCATCGCCGCGCTGCGCACCTGGTTCGCCCGCCCCGGCTCAGCGGCGCCCGCCTGGTACCGCGCCCACGACGACCCCGTGGCCGGCCGCGCGCTGCGGCTGCTGCAGGACCAGCCCGCCCACCCCTGGACCGTCGCCGAGCTCGCCGCCGGCACCGGCGTCTCCCGTGCCGCCCTGGCGCGGCGCTTCACCGCCACCGTCGGCGAGCCCCCGATGGCCTACTTCGCCGCGTGGCGCCTCGCGCTGGCCGCCGACCTGCTGCGCCAGCAACCCGACGCGACGATCGGCGCCATCGCCCGCCGGGTCGGCTACGGCAGCGCGTTCGCGTTGAGCGCCGCGTTCAAACGCGAATACGGCCGCAGCCCCCAGCAGTACCGCACGCGCGTCCCGGCGTGAGGACGTCGGGACGCGCGTGCCCGAGTGTCCGTCGGGAAGGGCCAGTCAGGCCGTCGCCACCCGCTCCGCGCCCACGATGTGGTCCACGAACCCGTAGGCCAGCGCCTCCTCGGCGTCGAACCACCGGTCGCGGTCGGCGTCGGCGGTGATGCGTTCCACCGGCTGCCCCGTCTGGGCCGCCGTGAGTTCCGCGATCCGCCGTTTCATCTTCCCGAACACCTCCGCCTGGATCGCGATGTCCGTCGCCGCCCCCGAGATCCCCGCCGAGGGCTGGTGCATCACGATCCGCGTGTTCGGCAGCAGGTGCCGCTTGCCCGGCGTGCCCGACGAGAGCAGGAACTGCCCCATCGACGCCACGAACCCCAGTCCCCACGTCGCCACGTCCGGCTTCACCAGCTGCATCGTGTCGTAGATCGCCATCCCCGCCGTGACCGAGCCGCCGGGCGAGTTGAGGTAGAAGGTGATGTCCTTTTCGGAGTCGTCCGCGGCGAGCAGCAACAGCTGTGCCGTGATCCGGTTCGCCACCTCGTCGGTCACCTCGGTGCCCAGGAACACGATCCGGTCGCGCAGCAACTGCTCGTACACCGACTCGTTCGGCTGCTGCCCCGCCGCGTGCATCGCGGGAACCACCGTCAGCGTCATCGTCTTCTCCTTCTCCGTGCGAGATCCCTGTCCGCCCCGAACGTAGGAGCGCGGACGAGGCCGTGGGGACGGCGTTCGCTCACGGCGTGCGCGGTTCGCTCCCGGCGATCACCCGAGGTAGCTGCGCGAAGCAGTCACTTCCCGCGTCGCGACCACGGGCCGCCGTTACGCTCTGCCCATGCAGAACACCGGGGACGACCGCGTCCCCACCCTGTTGCGCAGCCGGCCCAGCTGGCTCGTCACCCAGCTCGCCACACAGGTCACGCGGCTGGTGGGCGACGCGTTCGACGCCGCCGGGTTCCGCCGCTACCACTACGCGCTGCTCGCCGCCCTCGACGAGTTCGGCCCCGCGAGCCAGGCCGCGCTCGGACGGCGCTGCCGCATCGACCGCAGCTACGTTGTCGAGGCCGTCGGCGAGCTGGAGACCGCCGGCTTGGTACTGCGCGCACCCGACCCGGCCGACCGGCGCCGCAACGTCGTCACCCTCACTGGCGAAGGCCGCACCCACCTCGCCGCGATGACGAAAGCCCTCGACGACGTACAGGACGAGCTCACCGCGCCCCTGCCCGCGGCCGAGCGCGAGCAGTTCGTCCACCAGCTCGGGCGGGTCCTCGACCACCTGCGCGAACCCCGCGTCACCGGTAAGGGTCGCGAAACCTCGTGATCTCGATCATGGCGGTGAACGGGACTAGCGTGGCGTACGTGTGAGCCGGAGGCCGTACCGGCTTTCTCCGTTCGTCCGCATGCGAAGGATCCGCCCCTATGACTACTCGCCCGTTCCGCTTCGGGGTCTCCCTGCTCAACGTCGGCTCCCGCACGGACTGGCGCGCCCGTGCCCGCGAGGTGCAGGACCGCGGCTACGACGTGCTCCAGGTGCCCGACCACCTCGGGATGCCCTCGCCCTTCCCCGCGCTGGTCGCGGCGGCGGACGTCACGAGCATCCGGCTGGGCACCTACGTGCTCAACGCCGGCATCCTCAGCCCTGCCTACCTCGCGCGCGACGTTGCCGACGTGCAGCGCCTCACCGACGGCCGGCTCGAGCTCGGTCTCGGCACCGGCTACATGCCGAACGAGTTCGAGGCCGTCGGCGTGCCGATGGGCTCCGGCGGTGAGCGCATCCGCAAGCTGGAGTCCACGCTCAAGGCCACACGCGAGCTGCTGGCCGCGGAAACCGGCGCGACGGTGCCGCCGATCATGCTGTCCGGCTCGGGCGACCGCATGGTGGCACTCGGCGGCCGCGAAGCCGACATCTTCAGCTTCTCGATCATGGCCGGCGTGACCGCAGGCACCGCCCCGGAAGACGCGTTCGCCCACCGCGTGCAGGTGCTGCGCGACGCCGCCGGCGACCGCTTCGGCGACATCGAGCTGAACCTGTTCGTCGCCGCCGTCGGCGACAGCGTCGAGGCGCTCGACCTCGGCGTCATCCGTCAGGCCAGCGGCCTGCCCGACGAACAGCTCGCCGAGCTGCCCGGTGTGCTCGTGGGCTCGCCACGCGAGATCGCGGAGCGGCTCGAGCGGTACCGCGAAACGTTCGGCACCACCTACATCAGCGTGCTCGAACCGCACCTCGCCGCGTTCGCCGAGGTCATCAAGCACCTGAGCTGACGTCCACGGCGCACAGGGACCGCATCAGCTCCAGCACCCCCTGGGCGCCGCGCGGCGACAGGAACTTCGCCAGGTTCGCCGCCGAGTCCCGCGCCTCCTCGGCGGCGCGGGCGAACATCTCCTCCTCGAAGCCGCGCACGTCTTCTGCCGACGCGAGCGCCAAGGCGAGCCGGGCGCCGTCGAGCATCGCCAGGTTCGCGCCCGCGCCGGCGAACGGCGGCATCAGGTGCGCCGCGTCGCCCAGCAACGTCAGGCCTGGAACCGGATCCCATCTCAAGCCGACCGGCAGCGCCGTGATCGGCGGCCGCGTGATCGGTCCTTCGGCCGCGGCGACCAGCTGCAGGAACTCCGGGGCCCAGCCCGCGTAGAGGTCCTGCAGCTGGATCCGGGCGGTCGCCGGGTCGTCGAACGCGATGCCCGAGGTCGCGAAGCAGTCCTCCTCACCGCGCATCGTCAGGTGCACCCGGGCGCTGCCGTCGCCGTTGCGCTGCGCGGACAGCGTGCGGTTGGGGCCGATCGCCATGAAACTGCCGCGCCCGACCAGCACCGAGAGCGCGGGATGGGCGAGGTCGATGTCCGGGATCACGAGCTCGATCGCGTTCACGCCCGTGTGCGCCGGTTCGGCAGGGGTGACGAGCGGACGCACGCGGGAACGGGCGCCGTCCGCGCCGACGAGGAGGTCACAGTCGGCGGCGCTGCCGTCGGCCAGGTGCAGGCGATGTCCGTGGGCGAGCGGCGTGATGTCCTCCACGGCGCGTCCCCAGTGGACGGTCTCGGGCGCAGGGCGTCGAGCAGCAGCTTGCGCAGCGCGGGACGGTCGGCTTCCGGGCGGCCGAACGCGTCGTCGGGCGTGTCCTCGCGCAGCAGCGGGGTGCCGGTGTGGTCGTGGAGCGCCAGGTCCTGGCCCTCCGGGCCGGGCGATGGCGCGGAACCCGGCCGTCAGCCCCGCTTCGCGCAGCGCGAGCTGGCCGCCGGCGGGGTGCAGGTCGAGCGTGCCGTCCTGGATGCGAGCGGTCGGGCCGGTGTCGCGTTCGTAGACGTCGGCGTGGATGCCGTGGACGTGCAGGACCCGGGCGAGCGTCAGGCCACCGAGGCCCCCTCCGGCGATGGCGATACGAGGCAGGAGGACTCCGATCGATACGGCGTATTTCTACAATACGATGTATCAACAAGTGCGGTGTATCGTTACCGCGATGAGCGAACTGGTGTGAGAACGGCCCGAGCCGCCGGCCAGATCGGCGCCGACCCCGCTGAGCCGGGAGCGGATCGTCGCCGCGGCCTGTTCGCTCGCCGACGCCGAAGGGCTGGAAGCCGTGTCGCTGCGCAAGGTCGGGGCTGCGCTCGGCGCCGGGCCGATGCGCCTCTACGGCTACCTCTCCACCAAGGACGAACTGCTCGACCTCATGGCCGACGCCGTCTACGGCGAGCTGCCCCTGCCCGAGCCCGGCACCGACCGTCGCACGGGCCTGCGGGCGCTCGCCCACGCGGTTCGCACGGCGGCACACCGGCACGAATGGTTCGCCGACCTGCTCGGCGGGCGTCCCGGGCTCGGCCCGAACGCGCTGGCCTACCTCGAAGCCTCGCTCGCCACCGCCGACGAAGGCGACATCGACGACGCGCTCGTCGCGGTGCGCGCCGTGCACTCCTACGTGACCGGCGCCGTCCGCAGCGAGATCACCGAGCTGCGCCGCGAACGCGAGTCCGGCCAGGACGAAGCGCAGTGGCAACGCGCGTCCGCTCCCTACCTGCGGCGCATGCTCGCGACCGGCCGCTACCCCACCCTCGCCCGCGCCGTCGACCTCGGCTCCCACCCCGACCCGGACATCGCGTTCGACGCCGGCCTCGCCCGCGTCCTCGACGGCCTCGATGGCCCGGTTACCGCTTAAGCGGCAAAATCGCGGCGTGATCCCCGAACTCGGCCCGACGACCCGCGTCATGCACGCGATGGAACAGCTGTGGGCCGAAATCCGCCGCCGCCACCCCGACGTGCCCGAGGCCATCCTCGTCCTGGCATCCGGCACGATGGGCACCACCACCGAGATCCACGGCCACTTCGCCCGCTCCCGCTGGCACGTCGGCCCCGGCGAGGATCCGCGCGCCGAGTTCTTCCTCGGTGCCGAAGGCCTGCGCCGCCCCGCCACCGACATCCTGGCAACCACGCTGCACGAAGCCGCCCACGGTCTCGCCGCCACGCGCGACATCGTGGACGTGAGCGACGGCCGGTACCACAACAAACGGTTCGCGGCGCTCGCCCACGAGCTGGGTGTACGGGCCGAGCAGGCGGATCGGATCGGGTGGTCGGCCACCACCGCCTTGCCCGAGACAATCGAGGCCTACGCGGATTCGCTGCACGCTCTCGAAAGGGCGTTGACGGTGTGGCGGCACACCGAGCAGGAGGTCGCGGTCCGTGCGCAGGCTCCGCAGCCGCTGCCCACGGATCCCGACCAGCCCGATGTCGTCGTGCCGGCACCGACTCCAGTCGTGATTGCGCCGGTGGACGGCCGCGGTGCTCACCGCGGCGGGCCGAACTACGTGGCCGCGGTATGCGGGTGCGACAAGCCGCGCCGCATCCGCGCGGCCCGGTCGATCCTCGAGCTGGGGCCGATCACCTGCAGTCTCTGCGCGTCCCCCTTCACCGAAACCGCGAGCTGACCGACTCGGCCGGTCGCGGTCGGATGCTCAGGTCAACGGAAACAGTACGAGTCCGACGAGGCGTCGCCGCCCTCCAACCGGACCTGGTGCGGGCGCAGGCCACGGAAGTCGTCGCCGTGCAGGAAGCACTTCCCGTCGACGCGCAGCCCGCCGACGGCGGGATCGGTCTCGAGCTTCGCCATCCAGGCCCCGACGCCGTCCGGGTAGAACTGGTCGTCCCAGGCGCCGTAGAGGGAGTTGGTGACGTAGATCCGGCGACCGTCGCGGCTCACCTCGACCATCTGGGGGCCACCCGAGAGCTGCAGCGACGGCGCGGCCGGATGCGGGACCCGGCCGGTGATGCCCCCGAGGCGCACCGAGCCGGTCTCCCGCGGCCGGGCGGGGTCGCTGACGTCGAACTGCTTGAGCTCGCCGATGCCCCAGCACGACACGTACAGGAACCGGTCGTCCACGCTGAGGCCGATGTCGGTGATCAGGGGCGGCACGGCACCGAACGGCCGTAGCGCCGGTGGCAGGTCCGCGGCGTCGGCGGGCTCGGCGGGAACGGTGATCACCTTGTCCACCGCCCAGGTGTCCCCGTCGAGGTGCCACCGCCACACGGACGCTGACAGGTCCTCGGTGGACACCGTCACACCGACGAACCCCCACGTGGCGTCCGGGTCGTGCGACGGGCGCACCTCGAGCACGATCTGGTGCTGCTCGCCGAGGTCGACGCTCTGGCGGTGCCGGCCCTCGGCCAGGTCCCAGAAGTGCAGCGCGTGCCCGTACTTGTGGCCCAGCAGCAGCTCCGGATCGATGCCGTCCTCGACCATCGCGGGGGTGCCCCACTCGCTGCTGATCAGGACGTTGCGGTTGAGGTGCCACCACGCGTCGTAGGCCAGGTACTGCGGGCCCCGCTCGGTCTCCCACGCACGGACCACGTCGAACGTGTCGTGATCGAGCAGCGCGATGCCGCCCGGACCGCCCGAGCCTTCCCCGGCGCCGAGACACGACACGTACACGCCGTCCGGCCCGCAGTGGGAGGTGTGCGGACGGGAGTATCCCGCCTTCTCGGCCAGCTCGGCCGCGGTCACCGTCTTGTGCAGGACAGGCTGGCGCGGATCGGGCTGGGTGTCGAACACGTGGATGTTCGACGAACGGATCCCGGGCAGCAGCAGGAATCGGCGGCGCAGGCCGTCAGGGTCGTGCCCGGTGTGCGCGAACGCGCTACTGCACGCGTTCCATCCAAAGTGGTGCAGCTCATCGCCGATGGTTGGCAGCTCCGACCAGCCGACCACGCTGCCGTACGTGCCCGAGTCGGGATCCACGTCGACCGTCGCCAGGGCATCCGGTTTGGCGGCCGTCCGGTCGAATGCCACGACGTACGCGAGCTTCTCCGGCGGGGCCGCGATCGCGTCGCCGGGGCTGCGGTAGAAGGTCGGATCGGTCTGTGACTGTGCTGACTGCCCGGTCATCACGTTCTCCCTCCCCTGTCCGATTCCCCGAATGTCCCGCGCGTGCCGTCGTGGCCGCAAGGCACGAACGCGCACGTCAGACGATGCGTGCGACGGCTCTGCCGGAACTGCGGGCGGCCACATGCTCGGTGCGCGACCGGCGCACGACGACCGCCTTCCTCTGCTGCTCAAGGGAAAACGGCTCCGAACGCCGCCCACGGCAGGTGCGCGAACCGTCAGTCGCCCCGGCCGGCACGGCGTGGTCTCACGGCGGCCGAAGCGGCGTGCGGTTGAAACTTCACGGCCCGGGCGGAGGGGTCTCCCCGGGCAGATCGAGCAGTTCCGCCAGCAGATCCGCGCGCAGGTCGGTGTTCTCGGTGGGAGTCGCCAGCGCGAGCCTGTGCACGCGCTCGAGCCGGGACCGCAAGCCGGCGTGGTGCTCCGCGGCCCGGGTGAGCTGCTCCTCGGCCGCGTCCAGCCGGCCGGCCAGGACAGCGGACCGGCTGCGCGCCTCCGCGACGGCTTCGGCCGAGGCGGCGGATTCCGTGCGCTGGTGCTGATGAGCAGCGTCCAGACGTCGCTCCAGGTCTCCGAGGTGGGCCCGGGCGGTGGTGAGTGCCTCGTTGGCCTGGTCGAGCCGGCCGGTGAGGTCCCGCCGGACCTCCTCTTCGCGCGCGCGTGCCTGCGCCAGGCTGGTGAGCGCCGCGTCGCGTTCGGTGGCGCGGACGGCGAGCTGCTCGGAGCGTTGAGCGAGCTCCGCGGCGAGGGCGTCGGCGCGGGCGCGTTCGGTGCGGGTGTCGCCGGCGGCGCGCTCGGCGCGTTCGGCGGCGGCGGTGGCGGAGGCTTCGGCGCGGGCCTGGTCGAGCTCGGCCGCCTTGCGGGCTTTCACCGCTGCCGCGGCCATTTCGTCGGCGGCTTTCGCCAGGTCGGCCTGTTCCTGGGCGTGGGCCTGGGCGGCGGCGGTGGCTTGTTCGCCTTCCACTGCGCGAGCTTCGGCGGCTTGGCGGAGGCCGTCCGCTTCGGTGGCACGGGCTTCCGCGGTTTCGGCGCGGGTGAGGGCGGAGGTCACCTCGTCCTGGGCGCGGGCGGCGACGCTGTCGAGGGCGTTGCGCAGGGTCTGCAGCGGCCCACCCAGCTCCGTGGCGGCGCGGACGAACTGCGCGGCCGCGTCGGTGAGGCCGGCGTGGGAGACCGAATCGCCCAGTGCTTCGCGCAGCGCTTGGTCGGCGGCGGCGAGTTGTTTGCACGTGCGGTCCCCGGGCCAGCGGCGGTCCGGGCAGAACTCGAACGGCCGGCCCCCACGCGGTCCCGGCGGCGGCAACGGCGCCCGGCACTGCCGGAACCCACACAGCGCCGCCGTCCGGTCCTCGATCACAGCTCCCTCAGTCACCCCTGAAGCGTATCTGATTGGTTATATAACTTCTAACCGAGGTTGTAGTTATTTAACTTAATACCTAGGTCAGCTACAGAAGAGAGCTTTTGTTGCTAAGCTGCCAGAGAAGATGATTGATCGACGGAGAGTGACGGAACCAGCAGCTGTGAGTGAGATCGTGAGCCTCGAAACCGCCTCGAAAACTGGGTACCCCCTCTCGGCCGACCACGACGTGTGGCCGGGCGTCGAAGACCCCGCCGCGTTGCTCGACGCGATCGCGGACTGGCTCGCCGGCTACGGAAACCAGGCCACCCGCCGCACCTACGCCGAAGGACTCGGCCTCCCCGTCACCGCGGCCGACCTCGCCGAGTGGGCCGAACCGGGGCGCCACCTCGACACCTGGCGGACGGCCGTCCGCCACTACGCCGACGCCCTCCGCCTCACCCCGAGCCCGAGCCCGAGCCCGAGTTCCGCCACCGCTCCCCCGCCCGCACCGCGCGGCCGGCTGCGCGCGCACCACTGGTTCCGCTGGTGCGTCACGCGCGGCCTCGATCCGATGGCCGCCACCTCGGCCGACGTCAAGAGCTGGCTCGACACCCTCGCCGCCGCCAACGCCGCCCCCGCGACGCGCGACCGGATGCTCGCCACCGTCAAAGCGCTCTACGGCTACCTCGCCGACACGGGCCTCGTCACCGGAAACCCCGCCGCCCTCAACCGCCGCCGGCTCGGCCTCGCCACGGCCGCGAGCAGCACGTCCGGCACCGTCACCCTCACCACACGGCAGGTCCGTGCCCTCTACACCGCCGCCGGCACACCCCGGCGCGGCGCCAGTCCGTTGGACACGGCGCGCGCGGTGGCCGTGGTCGCGCTCTTCACGCTCGGGCTGCGCGTGAGCGAACTGTGTGGGCTGGACCGCTCCGACCTGCACGTCACCCGCGGCCGCCGCGCGCTGCGCGTGCTCGGCAAGGGCGGCAAGACGCGCGTGGTCTACCTCAGCGTCCCGGCCGAGAACTCGCTCATGAGCTACCTCTCCGCCCGCGACACCGCGGCCGCCTCACGCGAGACCACCGTCGAACGCCGGACCCAAGCGCGCCACGCACCGCCGTCGCCGCTATTGCAGACCCGCACCGGCAACCGCTACCAACGCCAGGCGATCTGGCAGCTGCTCCGCCGCATCACCGCCACCGGCGGCACCGACCTCGAACCCGTCGCCGGCGCCATGCACCCCCACGCGCTGCGCCACTTCTACGTCACCACCGCCGTCGAAGCGGGCGCCCAACTGGTGCACGTGCAGGCCGACGTCGGTCACAGCAGCATCGACACCACCCAGCAGACTTACGACCACGCCGCCCGCGCCCCGGAACGCAGCGCTGTCGACCTCGTCGCGAGCAGCTGGTTCCCCGACGACACCGGCGCCGACTGAGGTCCGGTCACGGCGCTGAGGTCTTGTCACGGCGCTGTGGTCTTGTCATGGCGCTGTGGTCAGGCCTCCGGCGAGCCGGCGGCGCGGTGCCCGGTGGCGGCAGATTCCCGTTCGGCGATCCAAGCGAGCCGATCGAGCCTCGCGCGCATGTTGGCGTTGAGGTCGGCCTCCAGATCTCGAACGCCGAAGAACACCCGCAGAATCACGTGCAGGCCTCGCGGCACGGATTCAACGACCTCGTAGGACTCGATCGCCGCGGTACCGGTCGCGTCCGGGCGGAACACGTACCTCCACCGGATGCCGCCACCGCCGCGTTCGGTCCGGCGGATGCTGAACTCCCGTGCCGGATCCGCGACTTCGACGACCGGTTTGTTCGACCAGGTGAACCATCGCCGCTTGTTGCGCGCGAGGAACTCGGCGCCCACCGCCGCACCACTCGCGCCGTCGAGCCAACGGCACTCGATCACCTCCGGGCTCCACTCGGGCGTCCGGGTCACGTCCGACACCAGGTCGTAGAGCGTCCGAGGGTCGGCTTCGACATGCCGACGCACCTCGTCGCGGGTGAGCCGTACATCGTCCCCTCCCAGGAGCAGATGCTTCTCACCGCCGATCGATCCGGCCTCGCGACGCACGTCGCTCTCCGCACTTCGCCGCCCTCAGGGCGGCGTGAGCGGCTGCGGCTGCAGGCGATCGAGGAGATCCTCGACGCGGCGCTCGAGGTCGTGACCGAGAAGGGTGCCACCGCGCTCAACCTGTCGGAGGTGGCGAGGCGGGTCGGGCTGCGCCCTCCCGGCGGTGCCCGGGTTCGAACCGTCGCCGCAGGCGTACCGTCCCAGCCTGGCCGTGCAGGAGTTGACCATGCCGGGCATTCACGGCTGCCGTCGATCGCCATGAGCTGCATCCGGTGGCCGCGTCGGAACGGGGCGTCGGTCTGTTCATCGCCCTCGGTGCCGGCGTCGGCTCGCTCCAGCTGGGCAACGATCAGCACGCCGGCTTCGTCGAGGGCCGGTACGCCCTCCTGGTCGAGCCGGCCCTCGACATGTTCGCCGCATACTTCTCGCCGGACAAACCAGCCGGCTGGACGTCCTGACAGTCTCGGCCATCCAACCGGGGATCACAGCAGGCCGAAGGCCTGCCAGTCGCCGTGCCGGTGGTCCAGAGCGCCAACAGCGGCGCCGATACCCTGGTGAGAACCCCGCCGGCCAGGAGAACACTTGTCCCACCACGATTCGCTCACTGCCGACTGCGGCAGCTGCTTCGGGCTGTGCTGCGTCGCCCTCACCTTCACGCGTTCCGCGGACTTCGCGATGAACAAGGCGGCCGGCGATCCGTGCCCCAACCTGGAACCGGAGTTCGGCTGCGGCATCCACGATCGCCTGCGGGACAAGGGGTTCTCCGGCTGCACCGTCTACGACTGCTTCGGCGCCGGGCAGAAGATCTCGCAGATCACCTTTGCCGGGCGCGACTGGCGCAGCGAACCGGCTGGCGCGAAGCGGATGTTCGCCGCGCTGCCCGTGATGCGCCAGCTGCACGAACTGCTCTGGTACCTCACCGAAGCCCGGTCCCTGGCTGTCACGCGGGAGCTGCACGCCGGTCTCGACGCCGCGCTCGCCGAGACCGAACAACTCACGCTGAGCGACCCCGACACCCTGCTCGCGCTGGACGTCGCCGAGCAACGCGCCCGCGTGGACGTGCTGCTGCAGGCCACGAGCCGGCTCGTGCGGGATGGGGTGCGCGGCAAGAAGAAGGACCGCCGGGGTGCGGATCTCATGGGAGCCAAGCTCGCGAACGCGGACCTGCGGGGCGCGAACCTGCGCGGGGCCTACCTCATCGCCGCGGACCTGCGCGGCGCCGATCTTCGCCAGGCCGACCTGATCGGGGCGGACCTGCGCGACGCCGACGTCCGCGGCGCGGACCTCACCGCGTGCCTGTTCCTCACGCAGTCGCAGGTCAACGCCGCCCGCGGCGACGCCACGACCCAGCTCACCGAGCGCCTCAGCCGGCCCGCTCACTGGTAGCCGGCCGCGTCGACCCGACCACCACGCCACCGAGCCGTGCGACCCAGCTGCCGCACAGGCAGCGAACGTAGTCGGCACGACTGCCGCGCGAGGCGGGCACGACGGCGGACGGGGGCAGTTCGGCCAGGGGCCAGCCACAACGGGGGCAACGGTTCTCATCCATGCCCCGATCGTGCTGTAATGAGTCAGTGCACTTCAACCCTTACGGCGGCTCCGGCGCTCAGGTGGCCGCGGCGCTGGCCACGCTGGCTCGGGACGACAGCGTCTCGGCGGAGGACGTGCTGAGCACCTGCCGGGCCCACGGCATGACGCTGACGGGGCTCACCGACGACGAAGGCGCCCGCATCCTCGACTGGAGCCGGCGGCTGCGTGAGGTCTTCGCCGCGGGCAAAGCGGACCAGGTGGAGCTGGTGAACCGGCTGCTCCTCACCGCGGCGGTGCGCCCGCACATCTCCGGCCACGACGGTAAACCCCCGCACCTGCACTACGCCGGCGAAGACGCCGAGGCCGTCGAACGCGTGCAGGCGCACTCGGCCGGCGGGCTCGCCCACCTCGTGTGCGAAGCGCCCGATCGCTTCGGCCTGTGCGCACGCGAGGGTTGCGGGATCGCCTTCGTCGACACCTCGCGCAACGGCCGCCGCCGCTTCTGCTCGACGCGGTGCGGCACGCGGGTCAACGTCGCCGACCACCGGGCCCGGCAGCTCAGCGCTTGACTCAGCTCATCTGCTCGTGGATCCAGTCAAGGATCGTGTCCACGCGCGCGGTGGTCTCCACACCGGGCTGGGGGCAGTCCGGGCCGTTGTCCTCGATCGCCACGAGCCGGCCCTTCTGGTCGCCCTCGGGGATGAAAAACGGTGAGCCCGAGTCGTCGTGACACGGGCTGTTCTCGACGGTGCGCGCCTCCCGGGGGCTCATGTCGAGCTCGGTGTGGCGGATCTCGCTGACCTCGAAGTGGCCGCGTTTCATGTGATCGGCCGGCGCGACGACGGTGGCCGAGAGCGAGCCCCAGCCCACGAAGTCGACGTCCTCGCCGACCTTCGGCGGACCGGTCGGCAACGTCAGCGGCGCGATGTCGGTGATCGGGGCGCTGAGCTTGACCAGCGCGAGGTCGTTGACCGGCGACTGGCGCACGTCCACGGCCTGCACCACGTGCCCGCGGGGGTCGTCGTCGTTGATCTTCCCGACTGCCACCGTCATGTGGTATTGCGGCGTGCCGCCGACGCGGGTGCCGTCGAGGTCGTGGAAGCAGTGCCCGGCCGTGATGATCCAGTCCGGCGCGATCAGGGACCCGCTGCAGCCCCCGCCGCGCACGCCGCCGCCCTCGACGGGGATGTCCTTCGACGTGAGCTTCGCGTTGAATGGCATCACGCTCGGCGGCAAGGCGGGAGCAGTGCTGCTGGGCGCCGGCTTCGGCTGGGCTGACGAGCCCTGGCCGGCCGCGCCCGCCCGCGTGTGCGCGACTTCCGCGTCGGCGGTCCCGGCGGCCGACGCTGCCGGACCCTTCTGGACGGTGACGTAGCCGCCGGCGAGGCCTGCACCTGCAACGATGGCGAGTGCCAGCGCGCCGTGGCGGGAGCGACGGTGACCGGATCGTGACTTCACACTTGCAACAACGGACGGAGAGGCTGAGAAGTTCAGCCATCCGTGGAGAAATCTCAGCGAATCTCGTCACTCTGTGACACCAAAGGTGATCAAGGGACGATTCGGGCTGCATTAGGGTTCTCGTTATGACCAACCGCTTGGTATCCCTGGGCGATTCCTTCACCGAAGGTGTCGGCGACGACGATCCCGCCGCGCCGAACGGCGTGCGCGGCTGGGCCGACCGCGTCGCCGAGGTGCTGAGCGCCCGTGAGCCGGACTTCCGCTACGCCAACCTCGCCATCCGCGGGAAGCTGCTGCCGCAGGTGCTCGCCGAGCAGGTGGAGCCGGCGATCGCGATGGAACCGGACCTGATCACGCTCTACGCGGGCGGCAACGACCTGATGCGCCCGAAGGTCGGCATCGACGCGCTGACCGACTCCTATGAGCTCGCCGTCGCCCGGCTGCGCGGGACCGGCGCCCGGGTCGTGCTGTTCACCGGCGTCGACGGGGTGGAGGACGCGCTGTTCCGGCAGATGCGCGGGCGGGTCGCGATCTACAACGAGAACGTGCGCGGCATCGCCGCCCGCCACGGCACGCTGCTGGTGGACATGTGGTCGATGCGGCAGCTGCGCGACCGGCGGCTGTGGGCACCGGACCGCCTGCACCTCAATTCCCGGGGCCACCTCGAGATAGCGATCGCGGTACTCGACGTGCTCGGGGTGCCCCACGACCTCACCTCGGGCGAGCTGGGGCCGCGCCCGCGCTTGTCGACTCGCGAACGCCGTGAGGAGAACCTGCGCTGGAGCCGCGAGCACGCGTGGCCTTGGGTGCAGCGCCGCCTGCGCGGCGAGTCCTCCGGCGACACGATGAGCCCGAAACGCCCGGTGCTGGAACCGTTCGGATCAGGTGCTCTCGAGTCAGGTGCTCTCGAGTCAGGCGTGCTTGAGTCAGGCGTGCTTGAGTCAGGCGTGCTTGAGTCAGGCGTGCTTGAGTCAGGCGTGCTTGAGTCAGGCGTGCTTGAGTCAGGCACCGACGCGCGGGGCGTGCGCGGCTGACAAGGCCGGGCGCAGGCCGTCGAACAGGATCGCGACCACGCGGTCGCGCAGCGCGCAGTCGGCGCCGATGTGCTCGGCGGCCTTGGCCGTGCCGATGATCACCGGGATCAGCTCGGCCACGGTGAGGTCGGCGCGCACCGCGTCGGCGTCCTGCGCGCGGCGCAGCAGCACTCCGAGCGCCTCCAGCAGCCGGGTGGCGACGTCCGAGCCCGCCTTCGGCACGTGGATGCCTGCGGCGCTGAGGGCTTCGAAGTAGGCGTTCTTGGCGCTGGACATCTCGATCCAGCTGGTCAGGAACGTGAAGAACGCGGCGCCGGCGTCGGGTGAGTCCTGCGCGACGACCGCCTCGGCCTCGTCGACGAAGCGGTGCAGCCGCGCGTAGAGCACCGCTTCGAGCAGTGCCTCCTTGGTCGGGAAGTGCCGGAACACCGTGCCGACGCCCACGCCCGCCTCGCGTGCGACCTCTTCGGTCGGGGCGCCCGTGCCTTTGGCCGCGAACACCGTCTCCGCGGCTTCGAGCACTTTGGCCCGGTTGCGCCGGGCGTCGGCGCGCAGCGGTTTGGACTCCGTCACGGTGCCTGATCGTAGCCGGGTTCAGCCGGGCAGCGCGCTGAGCACGCGTTCCAGGGCCCGCGGCACGTGCGAGCGCCAGCCGGCGCCCATGATCCGGCGGGACACGCGCTCGAACTCGTCGTCCGGGTCGAAGCCCTCGTGGCTGAGGAACAGCCGGGTTCCGGTGCCCTCCGGTACGAGCCGCCACGTGACCGTCCACTTCGGACCCCATTTAATGCTCAGCTCGCGTTCGGGGTCGGCCACGAGCACCTCGCACTGCACGGGCCCGCCCGCGAACCCGGCCGCCGGCACCGGCTGCGCGAGCAGCTCGAAGCGGTGTCCCACCACAGGTTTGACGTCGTTGGGCATCGCGAGCCAGCGTTCCAGCAGCTCGGGTTCGGTGAGCGCGCGCCAGACCTTGCGCGCGGGGTGCGGCAGGAACGTGTCGACGTGCACCGCCGTCGGGTCCTCCGGGTTCGGCGCGGTCTCGGTCACAGGTCCTCCTCGTCGAGCAGGTCACGCAGGTTGGTGAGCTTCGTGCGCCAGAACTGCTCGAACGGGTGCAGCCACGTCGTGACTTCCTCCAGCGGCGCGGCTTCGAGGGAGTAGAGGCGGTTGCGCCCGGCGCGTTGCTCGGTCACCAGGCCGGCTTCCCGCAGCACGCGCAGGTGTTCCGACAGACTCGGCCGGCGCATGTCGAAGCGCTCGGCCAGATCGCCGGCGGCCATCGGGCCTTCGAGCAGCAGCCGTAGCACCTCGCGCCGCGCGGGGTTGGCGAGCGCGGCGAAGACGTCGTCGTTGACGGGCACGCCGCTCAGCCCGGCCGGTTGCCGAACGCCGAGGGCTCGAGCAGGCCGACGCCGTTGCCATCGAGGTCCTGGAACGAGGTCGCGCGGCCCCACGGCATCGCCTGCGGCTCGGGGACCTCGATCCCGTTGTCGCGTAACGCCGCCACGTCGGCGTCGAGGTCGGTGGTGTCGAGCTGGAAGTGCAGCGGGCCGGTGAGCGTGACACCGGAGATCGGGTAGTCGACGAGCACCAGGCCGGTCTGCGCGCCCTTCGGCGCCACCATCACGAACCGGCCGGCCGGGCCGTTGCGATCGACGACGACCTCGAACCCGAGTTTCCCGACGTAGAAGTCGCGGGCTTTCGCCTGGTCGGCCACCGGCACGGTGAGGAACTGGATGCGGGAGACGGTCATGCCGGAAACAATAGGTAGGATAATTCCTACGTGTCAAGCGGCAGGGCGCTGCGCCGGGGTGGGTGGGCACGGTCGGGCACGGATTCGGAGGGCGCAGACCAGTTCGACCGGGTACGCGCCCGAGGGGCAGTGCCTTGGTGATGTCGGCGAGGAGGCGGCCGGAGACCAAGAGGCGGCCACCGTCGGCGATCGTCGCGGGGACGCCCACCGTGGCGGAGACCTCGTAGTCGAACCCGGACACCGTGAGCGCGTCGGACTCCCCGTCCGCACCCGCGTCGAGCAGCACACCACCCAGCACCGGCACCGGAGGCCGGGACGGGAAGCTCCTGGCCACCCAGGCGACGGCGTCGGCAAGCCCGTCGCGCTCGACACGGATCTTCATGCGCGCCGCCGGGTCGGCCGCGGCGCTCGCCGCGTTGCTGCGCGGCGGAAGCTCTACCGCGACATCTGCGCGACCACCTGACCCCGGGCTGTGTTCACTCGCGCAGCCGGGAGTTCAGGCGTGCGGCCTGCCGGGTGAGGTGCTCGCGTTCGGGGAGGTTGGGCGCGGCCGCCGCGGCTTCGGCGTAGAGCCGGGCCGCAGTGGCCGGGTCGCCGTCGCGTTCGTGGAGGTACGCCGACGCGGCGGTGTGGCGGGGCAGGGTGGGGTCGAGCTCCGCGAGCGCGGCCAGGCCCGCGCGGGGACCGTCGGCCTCCCCGACCGCGACGGCCCGGTTGAGCCGGGCTACCGGACTGTCGGTGAGGCGCACCAGCTCGTCGTACCACTCGACGATCTGCACCCAGTCGGTCTCTTCGGCAGCCTGCGCATCGGCGTGCAGCGCGGCGATCGCGGCCTGGGCCTGGAACTCGCCCAGCCGGTCGCGCGCCAGCGCCGCCTGCAGAATGTCGACGCCCTCGGCGATCAGGGCCGTGTCCCACTGGCTGCGGTCCTGATCGGCCAGGGGCACGAGCCGGCCGTCGGCGGTGGTCCGGGCCGGGCGGCGGGCGTGGTGCAGCAGCATGAGCGCGAGCAGGCCCGCGACCTCCTCGTGGTCGATCCGGGCGGCGAGCTGGCGCGTGAGCCGGATGGCCTCGGCGGCGAGGTCGACGTCGCCGGAGTAGCCCTCGTTGAAGACCAGGTACAGCACACGCAGCACCGTGCCGACGTCGCCGGCCTGGTTCAGGCGCACGCCCGCCACGGTTTTCTTGGCCCGGGTGATGCGCTGGCCCATCGTCGCCTCGGGCACGAGGTAGGCCTGCGCGATCTGCCGAGTGGTCAGCCCGCCGACCGCGCGCAACGTGAGCGCGACGGCCGAAGCCGGGGTCAGCGACGGGTGGGTGCACAGGAAGTACAGCTGCAGTGTGTCGTCCGCGACCTCGGTCGGGCCGGGTTCGGGCTCCTCGTCGGCGCGCAGCTCGCGGTCGCGCCGCGAGGAGTCGGCGCGCACGGCGTCGAGAAACTTGCGCCACGCGACGGTGACCAGCCAGCCCTTCGGGTCGCGCGGCGGGTCGTGCGGCCACACGCGCACGGCCTCGACCAGGGCTTCCTGCACCGCATCCTCGGCCGCCGCGAAATCCGCTCCGCGCCGGCCGAGGATCCCGATCACCGCCGGTGTGAGGGTCCGCAGCAGGGTTTCGTCCACCGGTGCCGTCATTCGGTGATGGCGGGGCACTCGCCGTAGAACGGGCGTACCTCGAGCCACTCCTGGGTCGGCTTCCCGCCCGCACCCGGTGACGCGGACAGCTCGCCGGCGAGCTCGATCGCGCGCTCGTGGGTCTCGACGTCGATGATCACCCAGCCGGCGATGAGGTCCTTGGTCTCCGCGAACGGCCCGTCGGTGACCGGCGGCCGGCCCTCGCCGCCGGAGCGGACCCACGTGCCTTCCTGCGAGAGCGCCTGGCTGTCCACGAACTCGCCGGTGCTTTCGAGCTTGGCCGCGAAGTCGCGCAAGTACTGCATGTGGGCCGTGACCTCCTCCGGGGTCCACTGGTCCATCGGCACGTCGTTGCCCGCGGCCGGCGCGCCGCGGTAGTGCTTGAGCAGCAGGTACTTGGCCATCGTCGTTCTCCTTGGTGTGGTCCGGCCCATTCTGGCCGGGTTCGGTACGGGGACGCAGCCGTTCGCGGGTTCTCGACATCCCGCGGCGGACCTTTTTCGGGCTGGGGTTTTCAGGCTTGCTGACGCTCGGCGCGCTGCTTGACCAGCTCCTCGACGGCGCTGGGCAACGTGGTCTCGAAGTCGATGAGCTTCGCCCAGGTCGGGGTCACGACGACGCGGACCATTCCGTCGTAGAGCGAGCGGATCTCGGCCTCCCACTCGACCCGCTGTTCGGCGGTCATCTCGTAGCTGCCGTTCATCTGCAGGTACTCCTCGGGGATCCCGTCGACGACGTCGAGCTCGGCGCGGCCTCGGATGAGCAGGATCTTGGGCGGGTGCACCTCGGTGTCGATGGTGAGCGCCACCATCGGGTTGGCCCGCAGCGACGGCAGCTTCGGCGCATTTTTGGTGGTGCACATGACGATCTCGGTGCCGTTCCAGGTGAACCCGATGGGCACGTTGCGCGGCGTCCCGTCCTCGGCGACGTAGGCCAGGCGGGTCAGGTCGCGCGCCAGCAATTCCTGGCTGAGCGGGCGGTTGAGGATCTCGGTGATCTGGCTGCGGTCCACGGGATTCTCCTCGGTGGTGTCGATCCGGGCGGTGGGCTTCGGTCTGTGTTCGCCTCGGGGACGGAGCCGCGCACGGGTTCCCGACATCGCGTCGCGAAGTTTTTCGGAACAATCGCAGACCGTGGTCTTCGGCGGATTACGACCACAAAGAGTGACAGGACGAAACGTCCTTCCCGCATCCTTCGTCAGGAATCGCCGAACCAGTGCAAGTGCCTCACACTATTGAGTGACGCCAGTCAGGAGAGGTGTGCATCATGGTTCTAGGCGACAACGAAGTCACCAAGTCAGTCGCAGCTTCCTCCGGAGACCGTCGAGTCCAGGTGCGCCGGGCGGCGCTCGCCGGGTCGATCGGCACGACGATCGAGTGGTACGACTTCTTCCTGTACAACACTGCTGCAGCACTTGTCTTCCCCCACCTGTTCTTCCCCGAGTCGACCGGCTACGCGGGCGTGATGCAGTCGTTCGCCACCTACGCCGTCGGGTTCGCCGCACGGCCGGTCGGCGCGGCGATCTTCGGGCACTGGGGCGACCGGCTGGGCCGCAAGGCGACGCTGATCGTCACGCTGCTCCTGATGGGCTTGGCGTCGGCGCTGGTGGGAGTACTGCCCGGCACCGCGACGATCGGGATCGCGGCTCCGCTGATCCTGGTGCTGCTGCGCCTGGTGCAGGGCATCGCGATCGGCGGCGAGTGGAGCGGATCGGTACTGCTCGCGATGGAATGGGGTGACCAACGCCGGCGCGGGCTGCTCGGGAGTTTCGCCCAAGTCGGTGTGCCGGTCGGGCTGGTGCTCGGAACCGGCGGCATGACTCTGCTGTCGGCCACGCTGTCGCAGGAGGACTTCGACTCGTGGGGCTGGCGGATCCCGTTCCTGCTGAGCCTGGTGCTCGTGGTCATCGGCCTCGTGATCCGGCTGCGGATCCTCGAGACGCCGATGTTCGCGGGGGTCGTGGCGAACAAGAAGACGTCGAAGGCGCCGGTGAAGGACGCGGTGCGCCACCACTGGCGGGAGATCCTGCTCTCGGCCGGTCTGCGCTTCAGCGAGCAGATGCCGTTCTACCTGTTCACCAGCTTCGTGCTCGTGTATGTGGTGGAGCGCCCGGAGTTCAGCAAGACGTTCGTCCTCAACGCGGTGCTCGTCGGTGCGCTGGTGGAGCTGGTGCTGATCCCCGTGTTCTCGCAGTTCTCCGACCGCATCGGCCGAAAACGGGTGTACCTCACCGGCTCGGTGCTCACGGCGGTGATCGCGTTCCCGTACTTCACGATTCTCAGCCACGGCGGGCACACGCTGATCTTCGTGGCGGTGATCGTGTCGCTGGTCGCGCACGCGATGCAGTACGGGCCGCAGGCCGCGCTGATCGGCGAGAGCTTCCCGACCCACCTGCGCTACGGCGGCGCCGGCCTCGGTTACCAGCTGGCGTCGGTGTTCGCGGGCGGTCCCGCGCCGCTGCTGGCGACGTGGCTGCTGCACCTGACGGGCACGCCGTACTCGGTGTCGATCTACATCGTGCTGTCCGCGGTGGTCACGGTCCTGTGTGTGATCGCACTGCCGGACCGGTCGAAGGCGAACATCGACGACGTGAGCGTCTACGCCCGCCGTTAGCGGCGAAAAGAAGGGGGGCGCCGCACCGGAATTCCGGTGCGGCGCCCCCCTTCTTTTCGCCGCTAACGGCGGGCGTAGACGCTCACGTCGTCGATGTTCGCCTTCGACCGGTCCGGCAGTGCGATCACACACAGGACCGTGACCACCGCGGACAGCACGATGTAGATCGACACCGAGTACGGCGTGCCCGTCAGGTGCAGCAGCCACGTCGCCAGCAGCGGCGCGGGACCGCCCGCGAACACCGACGCCAGCTGGTAACCGAGGCCGGCGCCGCCGTAGCGCAGGTGGGTCGGGAAGCTCTCGCCGATCAGCGCGGCCTGCGGCCCGTACTGCATCGCGTGCGCGACCAGCGACACGATCACCGCCACGAAGATCAGCGTGTGCCCGCCGTGGCTGAGAATCGTGAAGTACGGGAACGCGATCACCGCCGTGAGCACCGAGCCGGTGAGGTACACCCGTTTTCGGCCGATGCGGTCGGAGAACTGCGAGAACACGGGGATCAGCACCAGCTCCACCAGCGCACCGACGAGCACCGCGTTGAGGACGAACGTCTTGCTGAACTCCGGGCGCTCCACCACATACACGAGCACGAAGCTGGTGAACAGGTAGAACGGCATCTGCTCGCTGAAGCGCAGACCGGCCGAGAGCAGGATCTCCCGCCAGTGGTGGCGCACCGCGTCCTTCACCGGCGCCTTCGACGTCTTCTTGTTCGCCACGACCCCCGCGAACATCGGCGTCTCGAGGATCCGCAGCCGGATCACGAGGCCGATGACCACGAGCACCAGGCTCAGCAGGAACGGGATCCGCCAGCCCCACGAGTCGAAGTCCTCCTGCGACAGCGTGGCCGACAGCAGAGTCATGCCGCCGGTTCCGAGCACCAGCCCGACCGGCACACCGACTTGGGCGAAACTCCCGAGCAGCCCGCGCCGGCGTTGGTCACCCCATTCCATCGCGAGCAGTACCGATCCGCTCCACTCGCCGCCGATCGCGATGCCCTGCACCAGGCGCAGCAGCACCAGGATCAGCGGAGCCGCGATCCCGATCGTCGCGGTGCCGGGCAGTACTCCCACCAGCGCCGACGCCAAGCCCATCAGGAGCAGCGTGACGATCAGCGTCGCCTTGCGGCCCAGCCGGTCGCCCCAGTGCCCGAAGATCGCCGCGCCGACCGGCCGTGCGGCGAACCCGACGGCGTAGGTGGCGAACGACTGCATCACGCCCGCGTAGCCGGTCGACTCGGGGAAGAACAGGTGGGGGAAGACAAGTGCTGCAGCAGTGTTGTACAGGAAGAAGTCGTACCACTCGATCGTCGTGCCGATCGACCCGGCGAGCGCCGCCCGGCGCACCTGGACTCGACGGTCTCCGGAGGAAGCTGCGACTGACTTGGTGACTTCGTTGTCGCCTAGAACCATGATGCACACCTCTCCTGACTGGCGTCACTCAATAGTGTGAGGCACTTGCACTGGTTCGGCGATTCCTGACGAAGGATGCGGGAAGGACGTTTCGTCCTGTCACTCTTTGTGGTCGTAATCCGCCGAAGACCACGGTCTGCGATTGTTCCGAAAAACTTCGCGACGCGATGTCGGGAACCCGTGCGCGGCTCCGTCCCCGAGGCGAACACAGACCGAAGCCCACCGCCCGGATCGACACCACCGAGGAGAATCCCGTGGACCGCAGCCAGATCACCGAGATCCTCAACCGCCCGCTCAGCCAGGAATTGCTGGCGCGCGACCTGACCCGCCTGGCCTACGTCGCCGAGGACGGGACGCCGCGCAACGTGCCCATCGGGTTCACCTGGAACGGCACCGAGATCGTCATGTGCACCACCAAAAATGCGCCGAAGCTGCCGTCGCTGCGGGCCAACCCGATGGTGGCGCTCACCATCGACACCGAGGTGCACCCGCCCAAGATCCTGCTCATCCGAGGCCGCGCCGAGCTCGACGTCGTCGACGGGATCCCCGAGGAGTACCTGCAGATGAACGGCAGCTACGAGATGACCGCCGAACAGCGGGTCGAGTGGGAGGCCGAGATCCGCTCGCTCTACGACGGAATGGTCCGCGTCGTCGTGACCCCGACCTGGGCGAAGCTCATCGACTTCGAGACCACGTTGCCCAGCGCCGTCGAGGAGCTGGTCAAGCAGCGCGCCGAGCGTCAGCAAGCCTGAAAACCCCAGCCCGAAAAAGGTCCGCCGCGGGATGTCGAGAACCCGCGAACGGCTGCGTCCCCGTACCGAACCCGGCCAGAATGGGCCGGACCACACCAAGGAGAACGACGATGGCCAAGTACCTGCTGCTCAAGCACTACCGCGGCGCGCCGGCCGCGGGCAACGACGTGCCGATGGACCAGTGGACCCCGGAGGAGGTCACGGCCCACATGCAGTACTTGCGCGACTTCGCGGCCAAGCTCGAAAGCACCGGCGAGTTCGTGGACAGCCAGGCGCTCTCGCAGGAAGGCACGTGGGTCCGCTCCGGCGGCGAGGGCCGGCCGCCGGTCACCGACGGGCCGTTCGCGGAGACCAAGGACCTCATCGCCGGCTGGGTGATCATCGACGTCGAGACCCACGAGCGCGCGATCGAGCTCGCCGGCGAGCTGTCCGCGTCACCGGGTGCGGGCGGGAAGCCGACCCAGGAGTGGCTCGAGGTACGCCCGTTCTACGGCGAGTGCCCCGCCATCACCGAATGACGGCACCGGTGGACGAAACCCTGCTGCGGACCCTCACACCGGCGGTGATCGGGATCCTCGGCCGGCGCGGAGCGGATTTCGCGGCGGCCGAGGATGCGGTGCAGGAAGCCCTGGTCGAGGCCGTGCGCGTGTGGCCGCACGACCCGCCGCGCGACCCGAAGGGCTGGCTGGTCACCGTCGCGTGGCGCAAGTTTCTCGACGCCGTGCGCGCCGACTCCTCGCGGCGCGACCGCGAGCTGCGCGCCGACGAGGAGCCCGAACCCGGCCCGACCGAGGTCGCGGACGACACACTGCAGCTGTACTTCCTGTGCACCCACCCGTCGCTGACCCCGGCTTCGGCCGTCGCGCTCACGTTGCGCGCGGTCGGCGGGCTGACCACTCGGCAGATCGCGCAGGCCTACCTCGTGCCCGAGGCGACGATGGGCCAGCGCATCACCCGGGCCAAGAAAACCGTGGCGGGCGTGCGCCTGAACCAGGCCGGCGACGTCGGCACGGTGCTGCGTGTGCTGTACCTGGTCTTCAACGAGGGCTACTCCGGCGACGTCGACCTCGCCGCCGAGGCCATCCGGCTCACGCGCCAGCTCGCCGCCCGGATCGACCACGAGGAGGTCGCGGGCCTGCTCGCGCTCATGCTGCTGCACCACGCCCGCCGCCCGGCCCGGACCACCGCCGACGGCCGGCTCGTGCCCCTGGCCGATCAGGACCGCAGCCAGTGGGACACGGCCCTGATCGCCGAGGGCGTCGACATTCTGCAGGCGGCGCTGGCGCGCGACCGGCTGGGCGAGTTCCAGGCCCAGGCCGCGATCGCCGCGCTGCACGCCGATGCGCAGGCTGCCGAAGAGACCGACTGGGTGCAGATCGTCGAGTGGTACGACGAGCTGGTGCGCCTCACCGACAGTCCGGTAGCCCGGCTCAACCGGGCCGTCGCGGTCGGGGAGGCCGACGGTCCCCGCGCGGGCCTGGCCGCGCTCGCGGAGCTCGACCCCACCCTGCCCCGCCACACCGCCGCGTCGGCGTACCTCCACGAACGCGACGGCGACCCGGCCACTGCGGCCCGGCTCTACGCCGAAGCCGCGGCGGCCGCGCCCAACCTCCCCGAACGCGAGCACCTCACCCGGCAGGCCGCACGCCTGAACTCCCGGCTGCGCGAGTGAACACAGCCCGGGGTCAGGTGGTCGCGCAGATGTCGCGGTAGAGCTTCCGCCGCGCAGCAACGCGGCGAGCGCCGCGGCCGACCCGGCGGCGCGCATGAAGATCCGTGTCGAGCGCGACGGGCTTGCCGACGCCGTCGCCTGGGTGGCCAGGAGCTTCCCGTCCCGGCCTCCGGTGCCGGTGCTGGGTGGTGTGCTGCTCGACGCGGGTGCGGACGGGGAGTCCGACGCGCTCACGGTGTCCGGGTTCGACTACGAGGTCTCCGCCACGGTGGGCGTCCCCGCGACGATCGCCGACGGTGGCCGCCTCTTGGTCTCCGGCCGCCTCCTCGCCGACATCACCAAGGCACTGCCCCTCGGGCGCGTACCCGGTCGAACTGGTCTGCGCCCTCCGAATCCGTGCCCGACCGTGCCCACCCACCCCGGCGCAGCGCCCTGCCGCTTGACACGTAGGAATTATCCTACCTATTGTTTCCGGCATGACCGTCTCCCGCATCCAGTTCCTCACCGTGCCGGTGGCCGACCAGGCGAAAGCCCGCGACTTCTACGTCGGGAAACTCGGGTTCGAGGTCGTCGTCGATCGCAACGGCCCGGCCGGCCGGTTCGTGATGGTGGCGCCGAAGGGCGCGCAGACCGGCCTGGTGCTCGTCGACTACCCGATCTCCGGTGTCACGCTCACCGGCCCGCTGCACTTCCAGCTCGACACCACCGACCTCGACGCCGACGTGGCGGCGTTACGCGACAACGGGATCGAGGTCCCCGAGCCGCAGGCGATGCCGTGGGGCCGCGCGACCTCGTTCCAGGACCTCGATGGCAACGGCGTCGGCCTGCTCGAGCCCTCGGCGTTCGGCAACCGGCCGGGCTGAGCGGCGTGCCCGTCAACGACGACGTCTTCGCCGCGCTCGCCAACCCCGCGCGGCGCGAGGTGCTACGGCTGCTGCTCGAAGGCCCGATGGCCGCCGGCGATCTGGCCGAGCGCTTCGACATGCGCCGGCCGAGTCTGTCGGAACACCTGCGCGTGCTGCGGGAAGCCGGCCTGGTGACCGAGCAACGCGCCGGGCGCAACCGCCTCTACTCCCTCGAAGCCGCGCCGCTGGAGGAAGTCACGACGTGGCTGCACCCGTTCGAGCAGTTCTGGCGCACGAAGCTCACCAACCTGCGTGACCTGCTCGACGAGGAGGACCTGTGACCGAGACCGCGCCGAACCCGGAGGACCCGACGGCGGTGCACGTCGACACGTTCCTGCCGCACCCCGCGCGCAAGGTCTGGCGCGCGCTCACCGAACCCGAGCTGCTGGAACGCTGGCTCGCGATGCCCAACGACGTCAAACCTGTGGTGGGACACCGCTTCGAGCTGCTCGCGCAGCCGGTGCCGGCGGCCGGGTTCGCGGGCGGGCCCGTGCAGTGCGAGGTGCTCGTGGCCGACCCCGAACGCGAGCTGAGCATTAAATGGGGTCCGAAGTGGACGGTCACGTGGCGGCTCGTACCGGAGGGCACCGGAACCCGGCTGTTCCTCAGCCACGAGGGCTTCGACCCGGACGACGAGTTCGAGCGCGTGTCCCGCCGGATCATGGGCGCCGGCTGGCGCTCGCACGTGCCGCGGGCCCTGGAACGCGTGCTCAGCGCGCTGCCCGGCTGAACCCGGCTACGATCAGGCACCGTGACGGAGTCCAAACCGCTGCGCGCCGACGCCCGGCGCAACCGGGCCAAAGTGCTCGAAGCCGCGGAGACGGTGTTCGCGGCCAAAGGCACGGGCGCCCCGACCGAAGAGGTCGCACGCGAGGCGGGCGTGGGCGTCGGCACGGTGTTCCGGCACTTCCCGACCAAGGAGGCACTGCTCGAAGCGGTGCTCTACGCGCGGCTGCACCGCTTCGTCGACGAGGCCGAGGCGGTCGTCGCGCAGGACTCACCCGACGCCGGCGCCGCGTTCTTCACGTTCCTGACCAGCTGGATCGAGATGTCCAGCGCCAAGAACGCCTACTTCGAAGCCCTCAGCGCCGCAGGCATCCACGTGCCGAAGGCGGGCTCGGACGTCGCCACCCGGCTGCTGGAGGCGCTCGGAGTGCTGCTGCGCCGCGCGCAGGACGCCGACGCGGTGCGCGCCGACCTCACCGTGGCCGAGCTGATCCCGGTGATCATCGGCACGGCCAAGGCCGCCGAGCACATCGGCGCCGACTGCGCGCTGCGCGACCGCGTGGTCGCGATCCTGTTCGACGGCCTGCGCCCGGCCTTGTCAGCCGCGCACGCCCCGCGCGTCGGTGCCTGACTCAAGCACGCCTGACTCAAGCACGCCTGACTCAAGCACGCCTGACTCAAGCACGCCTGACTCAAGCACGCCTGACTCAAGCACGCCTGACTCGAGAGCACCTGACTCGAGAGCACCTGATCCGAACGGTTCCAGCACCGGGCGTTTCGGGCTCATCGTGTCGCCGGAGGACTCGCCGCGCAGGCGGCGCTGCACCCAAGGCCACGCGTGCTCGCGGCTCCAGCGCAGGTTCTCCTCACGGCGTTCGCGAGTCGACAAGCGCGGGCGCGGCCCCAGCTCGCCCGAGGTGAGGTCGTGGGGCACCCCGAGCACGTCGAGTACCGCGATCGCTATCTCGAGGTGGCCCCGGGAATTGAGGTGCAGGCGGTCCGGTGCCCACAGCCGCCGGTCGCGCAGCTGCCGCATCGACCACATGTCCACCAGCAGCGTGCCGTGGCGGGCGGCGATGCCGCGCACGTTCTCGTTGTAGATCGCGACCCGCCCGCGCATCTGCCGGAACAGCGCGTCCTCCACCCCGTCGACGCCGGTGAACAGCACGACCCGGGCGCCGGTCCCGCGCAGCCGGGCGACGGCGAGCTCATAGGAGTCGGTCAGCGCGTCGATGCCGACCTTCGGGCGCATCAGGTCGTTGCCGCCCGCGTAGAGCGTGATCAGGTCCGGTTCCATCGCGATCGCCGGCTCCACCTGCTCGGCGAGCACCTGCGGCAGCAGCTTCCCGCGGATGGCGAGGTTGGCGTAGCGGAAGTCCGGCTCACGGGCGCTCAGCACCTCGGCGACGCGGTCGGCCCAGCCGCGCACGCCGTTCGGCGCGGCGGGATCGTCGTCGCCGACACCTTCGGTGAAGGAATCGCCCAGGGATACCAAGCGGTTGGTCATAACGAGAACCCTAATGCAGCCCGAATCGTCCCTTGATCACCTTTGGTGTCACAGAGTGACGAGATTCGCTGAGATTTCTCCACGGATGGCTGAACTTCTCAGCCTCTCCGTCCGTTGTTGCAAGTGTGAAGTCACGATCCGGTCACCGTCGCTCCCGCCACGGCGCGCTGGCACTCGCCATCGTTGCAGGTGCAGGCCTCGCCGGCGGCTACGTCACCGTCCAGAAGGGTCCGGCAGCGTCGGCCGCCGGGACCGCCGACGCGGAAGTCGCGCACACGCGGGCGGGCGCGGCCGGCCAGGGCTCGTCAGCCCAGCCGAAGCCGGCGCCCAGCAGCACTGCTCCCGCCTTGCCGCCGAGCGTGATGCCATTCAACGCGAAGCTCACGTCGAAGGACATCCCCGTCGAGGGCGGCGGCGTGCGCGGCGGGGGCTGCAGCGGGTCCCTGATCGCGCCGGACTGGATCATCACGGCCGGGCACTGCTTCCACGACCTCGACGGCACCCGCGTCGGCGGCACGCCGCAATACCACATGACGGTGGCAGTCGGGAAGATCAACGACGACGACCCCCGCGGGCACGTGGTGCAGGCCGTGGACGTGCGCCAGTCGCCGGTCAACGACCTCGCGCTGGTCAAGCTCAGCGCCCCGATCACCGACATCGCGCCGCTGACGTTGCCGACCGGTCCGCCGAAGGTCGGCGAGGACGTCGACTTCGTGGGCTGGGGCTCGCTCTCGGCCACCGTCGTCGCGCCGGCCGATCACATGAAACGCGGCCACTTCGAGGTCAGCGAGATCCGCCACACCGAGCTCGACATGAGCCCCCGGGAGGCGCGCACCGTCGAGAACAGCCCGTGTCACGACGACTCGGGCTCACCGTTTTTCATCCCCGAGGGCGACCAGAAGGGCCGGCTCGTGGCGATCGAGGACAACGGCCCGGACTGCCCCCAGCCCGGTGTGGAGACCACCGCGCGCGTGGACACGATCCTTGACTGGATCCACGAGCAGATGAGCTGAGTCAAGCGCTGAGCTGCCGGGCCCGGTGGTCGGCGACGTTGACCCGCGTGCCGCACCGCGTCGAGCAGAAGCGGCGGCGGCCGTTGCGCGAGGTGTCGACGAAGGCGATCCCGCAACCCTCGCGTGCGCACAGGCCGAAGCGATCGGGCGCTTCGCACACGAGGTGGGCGAGCCCGCCGGCCGAGTGCGCCTGCACGCGTTCGACGGCCTCGGCGTCTTCGCCGGCGTAGTGCAGGTGCGGGGGTTTACCGTCGTGGCCGGAGATGTGCGGGCGCACCGCCGCGGTGAGGAGCAGCCGGTTCACCAGCTCCACCTGGTCCGCTTTGCCCGCGGCGAAGACCTCACGCAGCCGCCGGCTCCAGTCGAGGATGCGGGCGCCTTCGTCGTCGGTGAGCCCCGTCAGCGTCATGCCGTGGGCCCGGCAGGTGCTCAGCACGTCCTCCGCCGAGACGCTGTCGTCCCGAGCCAGCGTGGCCAGCGCCGCGGCCACCTGAGCGCCGGAGCCGCCGTAAGGGTTGAAGTGCACTGACTCATTACAGCACGATCGGGGCATGGATGAGAACCGTTGCCCCCGTTGTGGCTGGCCCCTGGCCGAACTGCCCCCGTCCGCCGTCGTGCCCGCCTCGCGCGGCAGTCGTGCCGACTACGTTCGCTGCCTGTGCGGCAGCTGGGTCGCACGGCTCGGTGGCGTGGTGGTCGGGTCGACGCGGCCGGCTACCAGTGAGCGGGCCGGCTGAGGCGCTCGGTGAGCTGGGTCGTGGCGTCGCCGCGGGCGGCGTTGACCTGCGACTGCGTGAGGAACAGGCACGCGGTGAGGTCCGCGCCGCGGACGTCGGCGTCGCGCAGGTCCGCCCCGATCAGGTCGGCCTGGCGAAGATCGGCGCCGCGCAGGTCCGCGGCGATGAGGTAGGCCCCGCGCAGGTTCGCGCCCCGCAGGTCCGCGTTCGCGAGCTTGGCTCCCATGAGATCCGCACCCCGGCGGTCCTTCTTCTTGCCGCGCACCCCATCCCGCACGAGCCGGCTCGTGGCCTGCAGCAGCACGTCCACGCGGGCGCGTTGCTCGGCGACGTCCAGCGCGAGCAGGGTGTCGGGGTCGCTCAGCGTGAGTTGTTCGGTCTCGGCGAGCGCGGCGTCGAGACCGGCGTGCAGCTCCCGCGTGACAGCCAGGGACCGGGCTTCGGTGAGGTACCAGAGCAGTTCGTGCAGCTGGCGCATCACGGGCAGCGCGGCGAACATCCGCTTCGCGCCAGCCGGTTCGCTGCGCCAGTCGCGCCCGGCAAAGGTGATCTGCGAGATCTTCTGCCCGGCGCCGAAGCAGTCGTAGACGGTGCAGCCGGAGAACCCCTTGTCCCGCAGGCGATCGTGGATGCCGCAGCCGAACTCCGGTTCCAGGTTGGGGCACGGATCGCCGGCCGCCTTGTTCATCGCGAAGTCCGCGGAACGCGTGAAGGTGAGGGCGACGCAGCACAGCCCGAAGCAGCTGCCGCAGTCGGCAGTGAGCGAATCGTGGTGGGACAAGTGTTCTCCTGGCCGGCGGGGTTCTCACCAGGGTATCGGCGCCGCTGTTGGCGCTCTGGACCACCGGCACGGCGACTGGCAGGCCTTCGGCCTGCTGTGATCCCCGGTTGGATGGCCGAGACTGTCAGGACGTCCAGCCGGCTGGTTTGTCCGGCGAGAAGTATGCGGCGAACATGTCGAGGGCCGGCTCGACCAGGAGGGCGTACCGGCCCTCGACGAAGCCGGCGTGCTGATCGTTGCCCAGCTGGAGCGAGCCGACGCCGGCACCGAGGGCGATGAACAGACCGACGCCCCGTTCCGACGCGGCCACCGGATGCAGCTCATGGCGATCGACGGCAGCCGTGAATGCCCGGCATGGTCAACTCCTGCACGGCCAGGCTGGGACGGTACGCCTGCGGCGACGGTTCGAACCCGGGCACCGCCGGGAGGGCGCAGCCCGACCCGCCTCGCCACCTCCGACAGGTTGAGCGCGGTGGCACCCTTCTCGGTCACGACCTCGAGCGCCGCGTCGAGGATCTCCTCGATCGCCTGCAGCCGCAGCCGCTCACGCCGCCCTGAGGGCGGCGAAGTGCGGAGAGCGACGTGCGTCGCGAGGCCGGATCGATCGGCGGTGAGAAGCATCTGCTCCTGGGAGGGGACGATGTACGGCTCACCCGCGACGAGGTGCGTCGGCATGTCGAAGCCGACCCTCGGACGCTCTACGACCTGGTGTCGGACGTGACCCGGACGCCCGAGTGGAGCCCGGAGGTGATCGAGTGCCGTTGGCTCGACGGCGCGAGTGGTGCGGCGGTGGGCGCCGAGTTCCTCGCGCGCAACAAGCGGCGATGGTTCACCTGGTCGAACAAACCGGTCGTCGAAGTCGCGGATCCGGCACGGGAGTTCAGCATCCGCCGGACCGAACGCGGCGGTGGCGGCATCCGGTGGAGGTACGTGTTCCGCCCGGACGCGACCGGTACCGCGGCGATCGAGTCCTACGAGGTCGTTGAATCCGTGCCGCGAGGCCTGCACGTGATTCTGCGGGTGTTCTTCGGCGTTCGAGATCTGGAGGCCGACCTCAACGCCAACATGCGCGCGAGGCTCGATCGGCTCGCTTGGATCGCCGAACGGGAATCTGCCGCCACCGGGCACCGCGCCGCCGGCTCGCCGGAGGCCTGACCACAGCGCCATGACAAGACCACAGCGCCGTGACAAGACCTCAGCGCCGTGACCGGACCTCAGTCGGCGCCGGTGTCGTCGGGGAACCAGCTGCTCGCGACGAGGTCGACAGCGCTGCGTTCCGGGGCGCGGGCGGCGTGGTCGTAAGTCTGCTGGGTGGTGTCGATGCTGCTGTGACCGACGTCGGCCTGCACGTGCACCAGTTGGGCGCCCGCTTCGACGGCGGTGGTGACGTAGAAGTGGCGCAGCGCGTGGGGGTGCATGGCGCCGGCGACGGGTTCGAGGTCGGTGCCGCCGGTGGCGGTGATGCGGCGGAGCAGCTGCCAGATCGCCTGGCGTTGGTAGCGGTTGCCGGTGCGGGTCTGCAATAGCGGCGACGGCGGTGCGTGGCGCGCTTGGGTCCGGCGTTCGACGGTGGTCTCGCGTGAGGCGGCCGCGGTGTCGCGGGCGGAGAGGTAGCTCATGAGCGAGTTCTCGGCCGGGACGCTGAGGTAGACCACGCGCGTCTTGCCGCCCTTGCCGAGCACGCGCAGCGCGCGGCGGCCGCGGGTGACGTGCAGGTCGGAGCGGTCCAGCCCACACAGTTCGCTCACGCGCAGCCCGAGCGTGAAGAGCGCGACCACGGCCACCGCGCGCGCCGTGTCCAACGGACTGGCGCCGCGCCGGGGTGTGCCGGCGGCGGTGTAGAGGGCACGGACCTGCCGTGTGGTGAGGGTGACGGTGCCGGACGTGCTGCTCGCGGCCGTGGCGAGGCCGAGCCGGCGGCGGTTGAGGGCGGCGGGGTTTCCGGTGACGAGGCCCGTGTCGGCGAGGTAGCCGTAGAGCGCTTTGACGGTGGCGAGCATCCGGTCGCGCGTCGCGGGGGCGGCGTTGGCGGCGGCGAGGGTGTCGAGCCAGCTCTTGACGTCGGCCGAGGTGGCGGCCATCGGATCGAGGCCGCGCGTGACGCACCAGCGGAACCAGTGGTGCGCGCGCAGCCGGCCGCGCGGTGCGGGCGGGGGAGCGGTGGCGGAACTCGGGCTCGGGCTCGGGCTCGGGGTGAGGCGGAGGGCGTCGGCGTAGTGGCGGACGGCCGTCCGCCAGGTGTCGAGGTGGCGCCCCGGTTCGGCCCACTCGGCGAGGTCGGCCGCGGTGACGGGGAGGCCGAGTCCTTCGGCGTAGGTGCGGCGGGTGGCCTGGTTTCCGTAGCCGGCGAGCCAGTCCGCGATCGCGTCGAGCAACGCGGCGGGGTCTTCGACGCCCGGCCACACGTCGTGGTCGGCCGAGAGGGGGTACCCAGTTTTCGAGGCGGTTTCGAGGCTCACGATCTCACTCACAGCTGCTGGTTCCGTCACTCTCCGTCGATCAATCATCTTCTCTGGCAGCTTAGCAACAAAAGCTCTCTTCTGTAGCTGACCTAGGTATTAAGTTAAATAACTACAACCTCGGTTAGAAGTTATATAACCAATCAGATACGCTTCAGGGGTGACTGAGGGAGCTGTGATCGAGGACCGGACGGCGGCGCTGTGTGGGTTCCGGCAGTGCCGGGCGCCGTTGCCGCCGCCGGGACCGCGTGGGGGCCGGCCGTTCGAGTTCTGCCCGGACCGCCGCTGGCCCGGGGACCGCACGTGCAAACAACTCGCCGCCGCCGACCAAGCGCTGCGCGAAGCACTGGGCGATTCGGTCTCCCACGCCGGCCTCACCGACGCGGCCGCGCAGTTCGTCCGCGCCGCCACGGAGCTGGGTGGGCCGCTGCAGACCCTGCGCAACGCCCTCGACAGCGTCGCCGCCCGCGCCCAGGACGAGGTGACCTCCGCCCTCACCCGCGCCGAAACCGCGGAAGCCCGTGCCACCGAAGCGGACGGCCTCCGCCAAGCCGCCGAAGCTCGCGCAGTGGAAGGCGAACAAGCCACCGCCGCCGCCCAGGCCCACGCCCAGGAACAGGCCGACCTGGCGAAAGCCGCCGACGAAATGGCCGCGGCAGCGGTGAAAGCCCGCAAGGCGGCCGAGCTCGACCAGGCCCGCGCCGAAGCCTCCGCCACCGCCGCCGCCGAACGCGCCGAGCGCGCCGCCGGCGACACCCGCACCGAACGCGCCCGCGCCGACGCCCTCGCCGCGGAGCTCGCTCAACGCTCCGAGCAGCTCGCCGTCCGCGCCACCGAACGCGACGCGGCGCTCACCAGCCTGGCGCAGGCACGCGCGCGCGAAGAGGAGGTCCGGCGGGACCTCACCGGCCGGCTCGACCAGGCCAACGAGGCACTCACCACCGCCCGGGCCCACCTCGGAGACCTGGAGCGACGTCTGGACGCTGCTCATCAGCACCAGCGCACGGAATCCGCCGCCTCGGCCGAAGCCGTCGCGGAGGCGCGCAGCCGGTCCGCTGTCCTGGCCGGCCGGCTGGACGCGGCCGAGGAGCAGCTCACCCGGGCCGCGGAGCACCACGCCGGCTTGCGGTCCCGGCTCGAGCGCGTGCACAGGCTCGCGCTGGCGACTCCCACCGAGAACACCGACCTGCGCGCGGATCTGCTGGCGGAACTGCTCGATCTGCCCGGGGAGACCCCTCCGCCCGGGCCGTGAAGTTTCAACCGCACGCCGCTTCGGCCGCCGTGAGACCACGCCGTGCCGGCCGGGGCGACTGACGGTTCGCGCACCTGCCGTGGGCGGCGTTCGGAGCCGTTTTCCCTTGAGCAGCAGAGGAAGGCGGTCGTCGTGCGCCGGTCGCGCACCGAGCATGTGGCCGCCCGCAGTTCCGGCAGAGCCGTCGCACGCATCGTCTGACGTGCGCGTTCGTGCCTTGCGGCCACGACGGCACGCGCGGGACATTCGGGGAATCGGACAGGGGAGGGAGAACGTGATGACCGGGCAGTCAGCACAGTCACAGACCGATCCGACCTTCTACCGCAGCCCCGGCGACGCGATCGCGGCCCCGCCGGAGAAGCTCGCGTACGTCGTGGCATTCGACCGGACGGCCGCCAAACCGGATGCCCTGGCGACGGTCGACGTGGATCCCGACTCGGGCACGTACGGCAGCGTGGTCGGCTGGTCGGAGCTGCCAACCATCGGCGATGAGCTGCACCACTTTGGATGGAACGCGTGCAGTAGCGCGTTCGCGCACACCGGGCACGACCCTGACGGCCTGCGCCGCCGATTCCTGCTGCTGCCCGGGATCCGTTCGTCGAACATCCACGTGTTCGACACCCAGCCCGATCCGCGCCAGCCTGTCCTGCACAAGACGGTGACCGCGGCCGAGCTGGCCGAGAAGGCGGGATACTCCCGTCCGCACACCTCCCACTGCGGGCCGGACGGCGTGTACGTGTCGTGTCTCGGCGCCGGGGAAGGCTCGGGCGGTCCGGGCGGCATCGCGCTGCTCGATCACGACACGTTCGACGTGGTCCGTGCGTGGGAGACCGAGCGGGGCCCGCAGTACCTGGCCTACGACGCGTGGTGGCACCTCAACCGCAACGTCCTGATCAGCAGCGAGTGGGGCACCCCCGCGATGGTCGAGGACGGCATCGATCCGGAGCTGCTGCTGGGCCACAAGTACGGGCACGCGCTGCACTTCTGGGACCTGGCCGAGGGCCGGCACCGCCAGAGCGTCGACCTCGGCGAGCAGCACCAGATCGTGCTCGAGGTGCGCCCGTCGCACGACCCGGACGCCACGTGGGGGTTCGTCGGTGTGACGGTGTCCACCGAGGACCTGTCAGCGTCCGTGTGGCGGTGGCACCTCGACGGGGACACCTGGGCGGTGGACAAGGTGATCACCGTTCCCGCCGAGCCCGCCGACGCCGCGGACCTGCCACCGGCGCTACGGCCGTTCGGTGCCGTGCCGCCCCTGATCACCGACATCGGCCTCAGCGTGGACGACCGGTTCCTGTACGTGTCGTGCTGGGGCATCGGCGAGCTCAAGCAGTTCGACGTCAGCGACCCCGCCCGGCCGCGGGAGACCGGCTCGGTGCGCCTCGGGGGCATCACCGGCCGGGTCCCGCATCCGGCCGCGCCGTCGCTGCAGCTCTCGGGTGGCCCCCAGATGGTCGAGGTGAGCCGCGACGGTCGCCGGATCTACGTCACCAACTCCCTCTACGGCGCCTGGGACGACCAGTTCTACCCGGACGGCGTCGGGGCCTGGATGGCGAAGCTCGAGACCGATCCCGCCGTCGGCGGGCTGCGCGTCGACGGGAAGTGCTTCCTGCACGGCGACGACTTCCGTGGCCTGCGCCCGCACCAGGTCCGGTTGGAGGGCGGCGACGCCTCGTCGGACTCGTACTGTTTCCGTTGACCTGAGCATCCGACCGCGACCGGCCGAGTCGGTCAGCTCGCGGTTTCGGTGAAGGGGGACGCGCAGAGACTGCAGGTGATCGGCCCCAGCTCGAGGATCGACCGGGCCGCGCGGATGCGGCGCGGCTTGTCGCACCCGCATACCGCGGCCACGTAGTTCGGCCCGCCGCGGTGAGCACCGCGGCCGTCCACCGGCGCAATCACGACTGGAGTCGGTGCCGGCACGACGACATCGGGCTGGTCGGGATCCGTGGGCAGCGGCTGCGGAGCCTGCGCACGGACCGCGACCTCCTGCTCGGTGTGCCGCCACACCGTCAACGCCCTTTCGAGAGCGTGCAGCGAATCCGCGTAGGCCTCGATTGTCTCGGGCAAGGCGGTGGTGGCCGACCACCCGATCCGATCCGCCTGCTCGGCCCGTACACCCAGCTCGTGGGCGAGCGCCGCGAACCGTTTGTTGTGGTACCGGCCGTCGCTCACGTCCACGATGTCGCGCGTGGCGGCGAGACCGTGGGCGGCTTCGTGCAGCGTGGTTGCCAGGATGTCGGTGGCGGGGCGGCGCAGGCCTTCGGCACCGAGGAAGAACTCGGCGCGCGGATCCTCGCCGGGGCCGACGTGCCAGCGGGAGCGGGCGAAGTGGCCGTGGATCTCGGTGGTGGTGCCCATCGTGCCGGATGCCAGGACGAGGATGGCCTCGGGCACGTCGGGGTGGCGGCGGCGGATTTCGGCCCACAGCTGTTCCATCGCGTGCATGACGCGGGTCGTCGGGCCGAGTTCGGGGATCACGCCGCGATTTTGCCGCTTAAGCGGTAACCGGGCCATCGAGGCCGTCGAGGACGCGGGCGAGGCCGGCGTCGAACGCGATGTCCGGGTCGGGGTGGGAGCCGAGGTCGACGGCGCGGGCGAGGGTGGGGTAGCGGCCGGTCGCGAGCATGCGCCGCAGGTAGGGAGCGGACGCGCGTTGCCACTGCGCTTCGTCCTGGCCGGACTCGCGTTCGCGGCGCAGCTCGGTGATCTCGCTGCGGACGGCGCCGGTCACGTAGGAGTGCACGGCGCGCACCGCGACGAGCGCGTCGTCGATGTCGCCTTCGTCGGCGGTGGCGAGCGAGGCTTCGAGGTAGGCCAGCGCGTTCGGGCCGAGCCCGGGACGCCCGCCGAGCAGGTCGGCGAACCATTCGTGCCGGTGTGCCGCCGTGCGAACCGCGTGGGCGAGCGCCCGCAGGCCCGTGCGACGGTCGGTGCCGGGCTCGGGCAGGGGCAGCTCGCCGTAGACGGCGTCGGCCATGAGGTCGAGCAGTTCGTCCTTGGTGGAGAGGTAGCCGTAGAGGCGCATCGGCCCGGCGCCGAGCGCAGCCCCGACCTTGCGCAGCGACACGGCTTCCAGCCCTTCGGCGTCGGCGAGCGAACAGGCCGCGGCGACGATCCGCTCCCGGCTCAGCGGGGTCGGCGCCGATCTGGCCGGCGGCTCGGGCCGTTCTCACACCAGTTCGCTCATCGCGGTAACGATACACCGCACTTGTTGATACATCGTATTGTAGAAATACGCCGTATCGATCGGAGTCCTCCTGCCTCGTATCGCCATCGCCGGAGGGGGCCTCGGTGGCCTGACGCTCGCCCGGGTCCTGCACGTCCACGGCATCCACGCCGACGTCTACGAACGCGACACCGGCCCGACCGCTCGCATCCAGGACGGCACGCTCGACCTGCACCCCGCCGGCGGCCAGCTCGCGCTGCGCGAAGCGGGGCTGACGGCCGGGTTCCGCGCCATCGCCCGGCCCGGAGGGCCAGGACCTGGCGCTCCACGACCACACCGGCACCCCGCTGCTGCGCGAGGACACGCCCGACGACGCGTTCGGCCGCCCGGAAGCCGACCGTCCCGCGCTGCGCAAGCTGCTGCTCGACGCCCTGCGCCCGAGACCGTCCACTGGGGACGCGCCGTGGAGGACATCACGCCGCTCGCCCACGGACATCGCCTGCACCTGGCCGACGGCAGCGCCGCCGACTGTGACCTCCTCGTCGGCGCGGACGGCGCCCGTTCCCGCGTGCGTCCGCTCGTCACCCCTGCCGAACCGGCGCACACGGGCGTGAACGCGATCGAGCTCGTGATCCCGGACATCGACCTCGCCCATCCCGCGCTCTCGGTGCTGGTCGGGCGCGGCAGTTTCATGGCGATCGGCCCCAACCGCACGCTGTCCGCGCAGCGCAACGGCGACGGCAGCGCCCGGGTGCACCTGACGATGCGCGGTGAGGAGGACTGCTTCGCGACCTCGGGCATCGCGTTCGACGACCCGGCGACCGCCCGGATCCAGCTGCAGGACCTCTACGCGGGCTGGGCCCCGGAGTTCCTGCAGCTGGTCGCCGCGGCCGAAGGACCGATCACGCGGCCGCCGATCACGGCGCTGCCGGTCGGCTTGAGATGGGATCCGGTTCCAGGCCTGACGTTGCTGGGCGACGCGGCGCACCTGATGCCGCCGTTCGCCGGCGCGGGCGCGAACCTGGCGATGCTCGACGGCGCCCGGCTCGCCTTGGCGCTCGCGTCGGCAGAAGACGTGCGCGGCTTCGAGGAGGAGATGTTCGCCCGCGCCGCCGAGGAGGCGCGGGACTCGGCGGCGAACCTGGCGAAGTTCCTGTCGCCGCGCGGCGCCCAGGGGGTGCTGGAGCTGATGCGGTCCCTGTGCGCCGTGGACGTCAGCTCAGGTGCTTGATGACCTCGGCGAACGCGGCGAGGTGCGGTTCGAGCACGCTGATGTAGGTGGTGCCGAACGTTTCGCGGTACCGCTCGAGCCGCTCCGCGATCTCGCGTGGCGAGCCCACGAGCACACCGGGCAGCTCGGCGAGCTGTTCGTCGGGCAGGCCGCTGGCCTGACGGATGACGCCGAGGTCGAGCGCCTCGACGCTGTCGCCGACGGCGGCGACGAACAGGTTCAGCTCGATGTCGCCGAAGCGGTCGCCGGCGGCGTCGCGCAGCACCTGCACGCGGTGGGCGAACGCGTCTTCCGGGGCGGTGCCTGCGGTCACGCCGGCCATGATCGAGAAGCTGAAGATGTCGGCTTCGCGGCCGCCGAGTGCCACCATGCGGTCGCCCGAGCCGGACAGCATGATCGGCGGCACCGTCGCGCCGGTTTCCGCGGCCAGCAGCTCGCGTGTGGCCTTGAGCGTGGACTCCAGCTTGCGGATGCGCTCACCGCCGGAGCCCATCGGCACGCCGACGGCCTCGAACTCGTTCGGCATGTAGCCGGTGCCGAGACCGAGCTCGAGCCGGCCGTCGGTGAGGCGCTGCACGTCGGCAACGTCGCGCGCGAGGTAGGCAGGGCTGAGGATGCCGGCGTTGAGCACGTAGGTGCCCAGCCGGATGCTCGTGACGTCCGCCGCCGCGACCAGCGCGGGGAAGGGCGAGGGCATCCCGAGGTGGTCGGGCACCTGGAGCACGTCGTAGCCGCGGTCCTGCACCTCGCGGGCACGGGCGCGCCAGTCCGTGCGGGAGCCGACGTTGAGCAGGGAGACCCCGAAGCGGAACGGGCGAGTAGTCATAGGGGCGGATCCTTCGCATGCGGACGAACGGAGAAAGCCGGTACGGCCTCCGGCTCACACGTACGCCACGCTAGTCCCGTTCACCGCCATGATCGAGATCACGAGGTTTCGCGACCCTTACCGGTGACGCGGGGTTCGCGCAGGTGGTCGAGGACCCGCCCGAGCTGGTGGACGAACTGCTCGCGCTCGGCCGCGGGCAGGGGCGCGGTGAGCTCGTCCTGTACGTCGTCGAGGGCTTTCGTCATCGCGGCGAGGTGGGTGCGGCCTTCGCCAGTGAGGGTGACGACGTTGCGGCGCCGGTCGGCCGGGTCGGGTGCGCGCAGTACCAAGCCGGCGGTCTCCAGCTCGCCGACGGCCTCGACAACGTAGCTGCGGTCGATGCGGCAGCGCCGTCCGAGCGCGGCCTGGCTCGCGGGGCCGAACTCGTCGAGGGCGGCGAGCAGCGCGTAGTGGTAGCGGCGGAACCCGGCGGCGTCGAACGCGT
This sequence comes from Amycolatopsis sp. NPDC051372, assembly GCF_040682095.1. NCBI lineage: Bacteria > Bacillati > Actinomycetota > Actinomycetes > Pseudonocardiales > Pseudonocardiaceae > Amycolatopsis > Amycolatopsis sp. NPDC051372. Next base: position 84,861 of record NZ_JBFBAF010000017.1, on the reverse strand, counting down.
CGCCCACCAGCCGCGTGACCTGTGTGGCGAGCTGGGTGACGAGCCAGCTGGGCCGGCTGCGCAACAGGGTGGGGACGCGGTCGTCCCCGGTGTTCTGCATGGGCAGAGCGTAACGGCGGCCCGTGGTCGCGACGCGGGAAGTGACTGCTTCGCGCAGCTACCTCGGGTGATCGCCGGGAGCGAACCGCGCACGCCGTGAGCGAACGCCGTCCCCACGGCCTCGTCCGCGCTCCTACGTTCGGGGCGGACAGGGATCTCGCACGGAGAAGGAGAAGACGATGACGCTGACGGTGGTTCCCGCGATGCACGCGGCGGGGCAGCAGCCGAACGAGTCGGTGTACGAGCAGTTGCTGCGCGACCGGATCGTGTTCCTGGGCACCGAGGTGACCGACGAGGTGGCGAACCGGATCACGGCACAGCTGTTGCTGCTCGCCGCGGACGACTCCGAAAAGGACATCACCTTCTACCTCAACTCGCCCGGCGGCTCGGTCACGGCGGGGATGGCGATCTACGACACGATGCAGCTGGTGAAGCCGGACGTGGCGACGTGGGGACTGGGGTTCGTGGCGTCGATGGGGCAGTTCCTGCTCTCGTCGGGCACGCCGGGCAAGCGGCACCTGCTGCCGAACACGCGGATCGTGATGCACCAGCCCTCGGCGGGGATCTCGGGGGCGGCGACGGACATCGCGATCCAGGCGGAGGTGTTCGGGAAGATGAAACGGCGGATCGCGGAACTCACGGCGGCCCAGACGGGGCAGCCGGTGGAACGCATCACCGCCGACGCCGACCGCGACCGGTGGTTCGACGCCGAGGAGGCGCTGGCCTACGGGTTCGTGGACCACATCGTGGGCGCGGAGCGGGTGGCGACGGCCTGACTGGCCCTTCCCGACGGACACTCGGGCACGCGCGTCCCGACGTCCTCACGCCGGGACGCGCGTGCGGTACTGCTGGGGGCTGCGGCCGTATTCGCGTTTGAACGCGGCGCTCAACGCGAACGCGCTGCCGTAGCCGACCCGGCGGGCGATGGCGCCGATCGTCGCGTCGGGTTGCTGGCGCAGCAGGTCGGCGGCCAGCGCGAGGCGCCACGCGGCGAAGTAGGCCATCGGGGGCTCGCCGACGGTGGCGGTGAAGCGCCGCGCCAGGGCGGCACGGGAGACGCCGGTGCCGGCGGCGAGCTCGGCGACGGTCCAGGGGTGGGCGGGCTGGTCCTGCAGCAGCCGCAGCGCGCGGCCGGCCACGGGGTCGTCGTGGGCGCGGTACCAGGCGGGCGCCGCTGAGCCGGGGCGGGCGAACCAGGTGCGCAGCGCGGCGATGAGCAGCAGGTCCAACAGCCGGTCGAGGACGGCTTCCTGGCCGGGCACGTCTCTGCCGATCTCGGTCGCGAGCAGCGGCACGAGCGGGCTGTCCCAGTCGGCCGCGCGAACCAGCAGGGTCTGGGGCAGAGCGGCGAGCAGCCGTCGCGACACCTCGCCCACCCGCGGATACGTCCCGGTGAGCAGCACGGTGGCGCCACCGGCGGGGGTGCCCCAGGTGCGGACGCCGACGTCGACGAGGTCGATGAGGTGCTCGCCGTCGGGAGTGCGGCACTCCTGGCCGGGCAGGATCACCGCCTGCGGCGGAGTGGCCGGGTCGTCGGCGAACAGGTACGGATCCGGGCCGAGGGCGATCGCGATGTCCCCCGCCTCCAGGTGCGTGGCGTCACCGTGGTCGGGCACGAGCCACGCCTCACCGGTCACCACCGCCACGATTGTCAGCGGTGCCTCGTCTTCAATGCGCAGCGACCACGGCGGCGTCAGGACCGAGCGGAGCAGGAAGGCCCCGTGCGCGCGGGGCCCATCGAGCAGCGCTGCGAGCGGATCCATGCGCAGCAGTGTAGACGCTGGAACATGCGATTGAGCTGATGAACCATGGAGAGTCTCATCTGCGGGCGCTTCACTGGCTGGCATGACAAACACAACTCTGGTTCTGGGCGATACGGGTAAGACGGGGCGCCGGGTGACGCAGCGGCTGACTGCGCGCGGTGGTGTTTCTGCCCCGGCTCCGCCGGGGCGTGCGAGATCGCCTTTGAGCGATCTCGCGGGTGGGTCGGGTGAGGAGACGTGAGTGAGCAGGTGATGAGTGAGCAGGTGGTGCGGGAGTCGGGTGCGGCGTGGACGGTGCTGCGGGCGAGCTGGTTCTTCCAGAACTTCAGCGAGCGCTTCTTCCTCGAGCCGGTGCCGGCGGGCGAGATCGCACTGCCTGCCGGGCAGACCACGGAGCCGTTCGTGGACGCCGACGACGTCGCCGACATCGCGGCCGAGGCGCTGACCACGGGTGCGCTCGACGGCCGCACGCTGGAGCTGACCAGTCCGCGGCTGCTGACGTTCGGCGACGTAGCCGGGGAATCTCCGCCGCGATCGGGCGAGATGTCCGCTATCGTCCGGTTTCGGCGGAGGAGTTCGTGCCCGCTCACCCGACCCCAGCGCGAGATCGCGCCGACGGAGCCGGGGCCAAAAACACAGGAGCACGTGATGTCCACAGTGTCCGGAGTGGTCCTCGTGGTCGCGATCGTCGCGGCGGGCCTGATCGCGGGGTTGTTCTACTCCTACGCGGTGTCGGTGATGCCGGGCCTGGCGCGGGCGGACGACCACACGTTCGTGACGGCGATGCGCGAGATCAACATCGCGATCGTCAACGGCTGGTTCCTGCTCACGTTCCTCGGCGCGCCCCTGCTGGCCGCGGCCGCTGTGGTGCTGGACCTGGTGGCCGGCGGACGTGGGGCGCTGCCGTGGCTGATCGCCGGCTTCGCGCTGTTGCTGGCGATGATCGTGATCTCGGCCGTGAAGAACATCCCGATGAACAACGCGCTGGACCGCGGCACGGCTTCGCTCGCCGAGCTGCGCGGGCAGTTCGAGACGAGCTGGGTCCGGTGGAACCTGTTGCGTGCCTTCGCCTCGACGGCCGGGTTCGCGTGCCTGCTGGGCGGGTGGCTGGCCCGCGGGACCGGCTGACGCGGTGCCGGAGCCGGTCCCGCGGCGCGCGGGTCAGTCGGCGAGGCGGAAGTACAGGTCGGTCTCCCACTTCGTGGCGTCGGGTTCCACGCGCGGGTCGGTGCGGTAGACCTCGAGGCGCCCGGTCCAGTGCTCGCCGTCGGCGGCCTGGGTGCGGTCCCAGTGCACGCCTTCGGCCGCGCCCCAGGTGAGGACTTCGGCGGTGGTGGCGACGAGTCCGTCCGGCGCCCCGTGGTGGGTGGCCATCACGTATTTCCCGCCGGGCACGACGTCGTTGAGGTACTCCTCGCCCAGCTCGACCGGCGCGGCGACGGGCACGCCGGCTTCCACCGTCAGGTTCGCCATGTCCGGGCCGATCACGAGGTAGCGGAAGAACGGCGCGCCGGCCGGCGTGACCCCGCGTTCGGCGAGGGCGCCGACGATGGCGGCGATGCGGTGCGCGACCTCGCGCAGCCCGTCGAAGCCGACGGTCGCGCGGTAGCCGACGTAGGGCTGGTCTTGGCGGTCCACCAGGGACGGCATGGGTTCTCCTCGTGGTCGGGTCAGCCCAGCATGGGGCGGACTTCGATGGTGCCGTACGCGGCGGCGGGGTGGCGGGAGGCGATGTCGACGGCCTCGTCGAGGTCGGCGCAGTCGATCATGACGAAGCCGCCGATCTGTTCCTTGCTCTCGGTGAACGGGCCGTCGGTCAGCAGGACGTCGCCGCCGCGTACGCGCACGGTCGTGGCCGTGGCGGGCGGGTGCAGGCCGCCACCGCCGACGAGGATGCCGCGGGCGAGCAGGTCGTCGGTCCAGCCGCCGCAGCCGGCGATCTTCTGTTCCTCGGTGGGTTCTTCGCCGGCGATCATGAGCAGGTAACGCATGAGCTGCCTCCTAGGCATGGGTGAGGACTTCGGTCAGGCGGGCGGCGAAGGGGCCGGGCTCGCCGGCGAATCCGCCGTGGTCACCGGGGAATTCCACGGCCTCCCGCCCGAGTGCGCGGGCCAGTTCGAGCCCGGCGGTGTGGGCGGGGGTGCCTGCCGCGGCTTTGCCGACGGCGACAACGAGGCGGGTGTCGGTGGCGCGCAGGGCGTCGAGGTCGGGTTCCCAGGCGCCGACCGCGGCCATGAGGTGGCCGAAGAAGAAGGCGAAATTGCCCTGCATCCGTTTGCCCTGCTCGATTTCCTCGGCCGTCGGGTTCGCCGGTGGCGGCGGCACGTCGAACCCGGACGCCGCCATGAACGCGCCGAGCGCGGCCTCGACGCCCTGCTCGCGGTAGATCGCCGGGATGTCGGGGAAGTCGGCGAGCATCTCGCCGAGGTAGCGGCTGACCGGCGGCTCGTGCGCGACCAAGGTCGCCACCTCGGCCGGGTGGCGCTGGGTGTGCTCCAGCATCGTGATGGCGCCGCCGCTGTTGGCGAACACGTGCGCGGGCCCGCCGCCGAGCTCGGTGAGCAGGCGGTGCACGTCGTCGGCGTGCTCACCGACGAGGTCGCTGCCGGGTTCGCCGGCGATCGGGCTGCGCGAGATGCCGCGCGGGTCGAAGGTGACCACGGTGTAGTGGTCGGTCAGGTGCGGGCGCAGGCCGGTGAACGCCGTGGCGTCGGCGGGGCCGCCGGGCACGAGCAGCAGCACGGGGCCGTTACCGTCGACGTCGTAGGTCAGCTCGGCGCCGGGTACGCGCAGGGTCTTGGTGATCATCGCGGTCCTTCCGGTTCACGGGTCGGTTCGTCTCTCCGACGAACGGGCGGCGCCGGGACCGACACTGCGGCTCCGGAATTCCCGGGAGATGTTTCGGCGAGCCTGCGCCGCAGGTAGCTGCGCTCGGCGTCGGTGCGGGCGAGGTCGAACGCGTCGGTGTACGCGGCGTGGGCTTCGGCGGTGCGGCCGAGACGGCGGAGGAAGTCGGCGCGGGTGGCGGGTAGCAGGTGGTAGCCGGCCAGCGTGCCGCGGGCGGTGAGCTCGTCGGCGAGCGCGAGCCCGGTTCCGGGCCCGAACGCCATCCCCGCGGCGACCGCGTGGTTCAGCTCCACGACGGGGGTGGGCAGGTGGCGGCGCAGCTCGCGGTAGAGGCCGGCGATCTGGGCCCAGTCGGTGTCGGCGGCGCGCGCGGCCGTGGCGTGACACGCGGCGATCGCGGCCTGCACCTGGTACGGCCCGGGGCTGCGGCGACGCAGCGCGCCTTCCAGCAGGGTGGTGCCCTCGGTGATCGCGGCGGCGTCCCAGCGGCCGCGGTCCTGTTCCTCCAGCGGCACGAGCTCTCCGCCGTCGGCGACGCGGGTGGCGCGGCGGGCGTGCTGCAGCAGCAGGAGTGCGAGCAGGCCGGTGGCCTCGGGTTCGTCGGGCATCAGCTGCGCGAGCACGCGGGCGAGGCGGATCGCTTCGGCGGCGAGGTCGGGGCGTTGCAGGTCGGGTCCGGCGCTGGCGGTGTAGCCCTCGTTGAACAGCAGGTACAGCACGCCGAGCACGGCCGCGGTGCGTTCGGGCAGCAGGTGCGCGGGCGGTACGCGGTAGGGGATGCCGGCGCTGCGGATCTTGCGTTTCACCCGCACGAGCCGCTGCGACATCGTGGCCTCCGGGACGAGGAACGCGCGGGCGATCTCGGCCGTGCTGAGCCCGGCGAGGGTGCGCAGCGCGAGCGCGACCTGCGCTTCGACGGCGAGCGCCGGGTGGCAGCAGGTGAAGATGAGGCGGAGGCGGTCGTCGGGCACGGTGCCGTCGTCGGTCGGTGGTTCGTCGGGGACGATCATGCGCGCGGCCTCCCGGAGCTTGCCCGCACCGACGGCGTCGCGGCGGATCCGGTCGACGGCTCGGTTGCGGGCGGCGGTGGTGAGCCAGGCCCCGGGTTTGGCCGGGATGCCGTCGCGCGGCCAGGTGCGCACGGCGAGGGTGAAGGCGTCCTGGGCGCACTCCTCGGCGAGGTCCCAGTCGCCGGTGACCCGGATGAGGGTGGCCACGACCAGCGACCACTCTTCCCGGAACGCCCGCGCGACGGTGGCCTCCACCGCGGCGTCTCGCCCGTGCTTGTCCACCCCGTGCTCCCTCCGGTACCGGCTCGCTCATACCCGCTCGACGAGCGGACCGGGGCGAAACCGACACCCGGATGCGAACCTAAACCGGCGGACCGACAGTCTCCAGGCCTTCAGCGGCGCTCGACGAGCAGCGTCACCCCGTCGAGGATGCGGGCGAGGCCGAAGCGGAAGTGATGCTCGGGGTTGGACGCGGCGTTGTTCGCCTGGCCGGCGGCGGTGCCGACGCGGCTCGCGCGTGGGAAGTTCGTGGCATCGGCGGCGGGGATTTCGGCGAGGACGGGCGCGCTGCGTTCCCACCACTCGGCGTCGGTCAGGCCGCTGCGGCGCGCGAGCCGCACGGCGTCGATGGAGCCGCGCGCGGTGCCCTGCACGAGCCCGATGACGAGGCTGACGACGGCGTCGAGCTCCAGCTCGTCGAGGTCGAGGCCGTCGAGCGCGCTGAGTTCGCGTTCGTACTTGGCGAAGGTGTTGGGCCCGAGCGGCGGGCGGGCGGTGGTGATCTGCAGCAGCCACGGATGGCGGTGGTAGAGGCGCCACAGGTCCTCGGCCACGGCCGTGAGGGCGTCGCGCCAGCCGGTCGACGGCAGTTCGGCGGTGAGCTCGCCGTGGGCGTCGTCGAGCATCAGGTCGATCAGCTCGGCGTGCCCTGGCACGTAGGTGTAGAGCGACATCGGGGCGACGCCGAGCTCGTCGGCGACGCGGCGCATCGTCACGGCCTCGAGCCCGTCGGCGTCGGCCAGCCGCGTCGCGGTGGCGACGACGTCGGCCACGGTGAGCTTGGGTTTCGGCCCGCGCCGAGGCGGTCCGGGGACGCCCCAGAGCAGCTCGATCGTGCGCCGCGGGTCGCCGCCACCGGTGTACTCCGTGCTCATCCGCGTCATTCTGCCCTGCATTTTATCGTACGTCGTACAGAGTTCTGGTAATGTCGGCGGACGGCGTACGAGACCGACGGAAGGGGAGTCGTGGGGAGCGCATCGCCGGGGGAGGCCGTGGTGGTCGAGCCGGGTTTCGTCGTGTTCTGGCACCCGGACGGCACCACACCGGTGGGACCGGGCGAGCCAGGAACTGTCGACGTCGTCCTGCGCGACGGCCTGCACACGGTTCCGGCGCGGCGGGTGCCGATTGCCGACGCCGTCGCGCTGCTGCGGGAGGTCTCCGGCGACGCGTCGGCCGAGTTCTGGTCGGTCGCCGCGCAGGCGGGCACACGCTTGGCCGAGGCCGGGTGGACGGGACCGCTGGCACCGGAGGAAGAACAGTGGCTGCGCCGGCTCGCCGCCGCGATGCCCCCGCACGCCCACGCCACCCCGCTGCCCGGCGACCCGGCCCGGCTGCCCGAGCCGTTCCCTGTGCTGGTGCGGTTCCTGCGTGACGTCGCCGGCCTCACCGCCGCCACGCGGGTGTCGCTGCGGCTCGAATCGGACGACCTCGACGGCGGCCGGTTCCGCGCCGTGGTGCAGGTCCACGGCGACACACTGGTGGACGCGGAGGAACTGTGGCGGACGGGTACCGAGGCGGCCCGGCACGAGGTGCTGCTCGTGCTGCGGCGCTGCGCCGAGGTGTGGCCGCCCCTCGCCCCGCTGCTGGCCGCGCCCGTGCCCGCCGAGGTGGCGCTGCTCGACGACGACATCCGCGAGCTGCTCGGTGACGCCGCCGGCCGGCTGGCCGAGCTCGGCGTCGCCGTCCACTGGCCCGCGGAGCTGGCGGGGCTCACGGCCCGCGCGGTCGTCCGCCCGGGTGCCGTGCCGGACGACGTGCCGGCGTTCTTCGGCGGCGGCCGCGCGCTGGAGCTCGACTGGCAGCTCGCCCTCGGCGGCGCGCAGCTGTCGGCAGCCGAGCTGGACGTGCTCGCGCAGGCCCACCGGCCCGTCGTGCGGCTGCGCGACCGGTGGGTACTGCTCGACCCGGCGTCCGCGAGCCGCGCGCGGGAGCGGGCGCTGAAGCCCCTCACACCCGTCGACGCGCTTGCCGCCGTGCTGGCCGGGACGACCGAAGCGGACGGTACCGAGGTCGAGCTCGTCACCGACGGCTGGCTCGCCACAGTGCGATCCCGGCTCGCCGAGCTGCCCGGCCCGGCGCCGCAGCCGCCGGGACTGACGGCGACCCTGCGCGACTACCAGCTGCGCGGCCTGCACTGGCTCGACACCGTCACCTCACTCGGCCTGGGCGGCTGCCTCGCCGACGACATGGGCCTGGGCAAGACACTCACCCTCATCGCCCTGCACCTGCATCGCGACGCCGGCCCGACACTGGTGGTGTGCCCGGCGTCGTTGCTGGGCACGTGGGAGGCCGAGATCCACCGCTTCGCCCCGGGCGTGGCCGTGCGGCGGTTCCACGGCGGCGCCCGCTCCCTCGACGACCTGCACGGGTTCGTGCTCACCACCTACGGCACGCTGCGCGCGGACCCGGCGCCGCTGGCCGCGGTGGCGTGGGACCTGGTGGTGGCCGACGAGGCCCAGCACGTGAAGAACCACCGCTCAGGCACGGCGAAAGCGCTGCGCACGCTGCGATCGTCCGCGCGGGTGGCGCTGACGGGCACGCCGGTGGAGAACACGCTGTCCGAGCTGTGGGCGATCCTGGACTGGACCACGCCGGGCCTGCTCGGCACGCTCACCGAATTCCGCGCCCGCTGGGCGAAACCCGTCGAGTCGGGCAGCGATGCGGCAGCGGCCGAGCGGCTTTCCCGGCTGCTGCGGCCGTTCCTGCTGCGGCGGCGCAAATCCGATCCGGGGATCGCGCCCGAGCTGCCCGCGAAGACCGAGACCGACCGGCCCGTGGCGCTGACGTCGGAACAGGCCGCGCTGTACGAGGCGGCCGTGCAGGAGCTGCTGGCCGAGGTGGGGGCGAGCGACGGGATGGCGCGCCGCGGCCGGATCGTCAAGCTGCTCACCGCGCTCAAGCAGATCTGCAACCACCCGGCCCACTACCTGGCCGAAGGCGACGACGCGCCCCTGTCCGGCCGGTCCGGCAAGCTGGAACTGCTGGACGAGCTGCTCGACACGATCCTCGCCGAAGACGGCGCGGTGCTCGTGTTCACCCAGTACGTGGTGATGGCGCGGCTGCTGCAACGCCACCTCGCGAGTCGTAAAATCCCCAGCCAGCTCCTGCACGGCGGCACCCCCGTTCCTCAGCGGGAGGAGCTGGTCCGCCGGTTCCAGGACGGTGCCGTGCCGGTGTTCCTGCTGTCGCTGAAGGCGGCTGGGACGGGCTTGACGCTCACCCGCGCCGACCACGTCGTGCACTATGACCGCTGGTGGAACCCGGCCGTCGAGGAGCAGGCGACCGACCGCGCGTACCGGATCGGGCAGACGCGGCCGGTGCAGGTGCACCGGCTCGTCGCCGAGGGCACCGTGGAGGACCGCATCGCCGCGATGCTGCGCGAGAAGCGCGCGCTCGCCGACGCTGTGCTCGCCGGTGGGGAAGCGGCGTTCACCGAGCTGACGGACGCCGAGCTCGTGCAGTTGAGGAGGCCGGCATGACCGACCGCGTCCGGGGGTTCGCGGCGTTCCCCGCTCGCGAGGGCCGGGGTCCGTTCGCGCGCACGTGGTGGGGCCGTGCGTGGCTACAGGCCATGGAGGACACGGCCCTGGATCTGCGGCAGCTGCGGCGCGGCCGTGGTTACGCCGTGGCGGGACTGGTCGGGCCGATCACCGTGAGCCCCGGCCGGATCGCCGCGACCGTGGACGACACCGACGGCGGTCCGTTCCGCACGAGCGTGCACCTGGCCGAACTGTCCACAGCGGACTGGGACCTCCTGCTCGGCCGCGCAGCCGACCGGGCCGGGAACCTCGCCGCGCTGCTCGACCGGCACCTGCCACCGGAGCTGGCCGACGACGTGCCACTGCTGCCGGGGATCGGCGACCTCGACCCGGACTGCGACTGCCCCGGCTTCGAGCTGCCGTGCCGGCACGCGGCCGCGCTGTCGTTCCAGGTGTCGTGGCTGCTCGACGCCGACCCGTTCGTGCTGCTGCTCGCCCGCGGCCGCACCGAACGCGAGGTCCTCGACGAGCTCGGGCAGCGCACCACCCGCCCCGCCGACGGCATCCTCGTCGCCGACGCGTACACGCGGGTGGTGCCGCCTCTGCCGGATCTGGCCGAGTTCAGCCCGGTGCCGCGCTAGGCGTGGGTGCCGCCGTCGATGCGGATCTCGGTGCCGGTGATGAACTCGCCGTCGTCGGAGGCCAGCATCGCCACGACACCGGCGACCGACTCCGGGCGACCGACCGGGTTGCCGACCGGCGTCGCGAGATCCGTCGGCAGGATCGGCAGGAGCTTGCCGAACAGCGCCCAGTCGACGTCCTGCGGCATCCAGGTGCCCGCGTTGTCGGTGATGCCGCTCTTCACGCTGCCCGGCGCGACGCTGACCGCGCGCACGCCCTGCTTGCTGTACTCCAGCGCCAGCGAGTGGGTGAACGCCTGGATCCCGCCCTTGCTCGCCGCGTACGCCGCCATGTAGGGGTGCGCGAAGGCCGCGGACGTGGAGCTGAAGTTGATCACCACGCTCTTCCCGGTGGCGATCAACGCGGGCAACGCCTCGCGCGTGACCAGGAACGTGCCGGTGAGATTCACCGCGACGATCCGGTTCCAGAACTCCAGCGACGTCTCGTGCGTGTGAGAGGCCTGCAGAATCCCGGCGGCGTTGACGAGCACATCGAGCCCGCCGAGGTGCTCGACCGCGGCCGCGATGCCCTTCACCACCGACTGCTCGTCGGCGACGTCCATCACGAAGGTCTCGAGGCGCGGGTCGCCGGCCAGCTCGGCGGTGCCCGCGATGGTCTCGGCGGACACGTCGGTGGCCACCACCCGCGCCCCCTCCGACAGCAGACGCAGCGTCGTGGCGCGGCCGATGCCGGAACCGGCACCCGTCACGAGGATCCGGCGATCGTGCAAGCGAGTCATCGATCTCCGTAGTGTTGGCTTCGGCTCCGCGATCTCGCTGTCACCATACCGAGTTCACCACTGCCTGCCACGGCGCAGTTTCGCCAGTTCCGGCATCGACACGTGCCCGATCCGGTACCGCACGGGGTCTTCGTCCGATGCGTCCTCGGCCCACAGCGTGTAGCGCACCAGCTCCCAGCCGCGCGGGTCGATCACGAGCGCCGCGGAATGGACACCGTCGCGCCGCGAGTGCTCCGACAGATCGGCCAGCGCCGGCGTGATCACGTCACCCGGAAGGACCTCGCGCGGCAGGGTTTCCGTGCGTTTGCCCGCCGCGCGAGGTGTCGTGCCGAACGCCGGTCCCTCCTCGAACGCCAGCACGGTCCAGTGCTGCACGGGCGGGCGCTCGAAGTCGTCCACGATCCCGCGGAACCCGCCCTCCCACAGGAACGAGTGCATCCCGGCTGGGTCGTGCCAGAGGTAGAAGGGGGAGTACTGGTTGAGCTGCGAGCCGTCGACGCCGCGCTCACGCACCCCGTACGCCTTGAGCCCCAGCCCGGGGAACTCGTCCAGCAACGGCCCGCGCTCGCGCACCCTGCGGTGGATGATCTGCATGTCGTAGTCGGCGGGCAGGGTGATCTCGTAGTGCATGGCGTGCACGGGTGACCTCCGATCGTCGAGGTCCACACTAGGAGGGCGGGGCATGCGGGCGTACGGGTTGGTGGGAGCAGGGGAGATCACGGCCGCGATCGTCGAAGGGCTGAGCGCGGATGTGGCCGACCCGCCCGCCGTGTTCCTCTCCCCGCGCGGGCGGCAGGTCGCACACGAGCTGGCCGGGCGGCTCGACGCGGCTTCGGTGATCGTGCTCGCGATCCGGCCCGACGTGGCGCAACAAGTGGTGGCAGAGCTGGAGTTCCGGCCGGACCACGTGGTGCTCAGCGCCGTGGCCGGGATGCCGCTGGCGACGCTGCGGGCGTGGACCGCGCCGGCCGCGCACGTCGTACGGACCATTCCGCTGCCCCAGGCCGCGCGCCGGCACAGCCTCACCGCGCTGTTCCCGGACCACCCCGTCGCCCGGGACCTGTTCGAACCGCTCGGCGGGGTGGTCGTCCCGCCGGACGAGCCGACGCTCGACGCCTTCAGCGCCGCCACCGCCACCTTCGCCGCTCACCTGGACTACCTGACCACCATCGCGGGCTGGCTCGCCGGCCACGGCGTCGAACCCGCCGCCGCCGACGCCTACGTGACTCACCTGTTCGCGTAGCTGGGCCAGTCGCTGGGCATCGCGTCGCTCACCGAACTGACCGCTAAACACACCACACCGGGCGGGATCAACCAGCAGCTGATGACCGCGTTGCGCCACGACGGCGTGCCCGGCTCGGTGCGCCGCGGCCTCGACGCGGTCCTGGCCCGGCTGCGCGAATAACTCAGCTTTCCTTACGCGCCAGCAGATACGCCTGCGGCGTCTTCTCACGCGGCGCCCGTGCGCGGACCAGCCGCGCCTCCACCGTGAACCCGGCGTCGGTGAGCAGCCCGGCAATGAAATCCGGGTCGAGGCGGTAGGCGTCGAGGGAGATGTCGTGGCCGTAGCCGTGGGTGAGATGCCGGCGCTCGGCCCCCACCTGAAACGCGGTCAGCAGCCGCCCGCCCGGCGCGACCACGCGCGCGAGCTCCGCGACCAGCACCGGCAGCTGCTCCGGCGGCGTGTGGATCAGCGAGTACCACGCGAGCGCCCCCGCCAGCGACGCGTCGGCCAGCGGCAGCGCGGCCATCGACCCGACCTCGAACTCCAGCTCCGGGTACGCCTCGCGCGCGACCTCGACCATGCCGGGGGACAGGTCGATCCCGAACGCGGCCAGGCCGCGACCCGCCAGGTACCCCGTGATCCGGCCCGGACCGCAGCCGAGATCCCCGACGCGCGCGCCGGTGCCTACGAGCTCGGTGAAGGTATCCAGCATCGCGCGATCCCACGGACTCGCGGCGAGGTCGTCCTTCGACAAGTCGGCGTAGGACGCCGCGACGGTGTCGTAAGCGGTGCGGGTGGCGGACACGAAGTCGGTTTCGGAGGCGGTCATGACCACGCACGCTAGCGCGCCGACCGGCCCCGTGTCCGCCGAACGCGCCGCCTACACCCGCGCGCGGTCGATGATCGCCGAAGTGTCCGTGCCCGCCGGCAGCGTGCCGAACGCGATGCCCCAGTCACCGGCGAAGCGCGACGCGCAGAACGCGTCGGCAACGGCCTGGTCACCATGGCGCACGAGCAGGGAACCCTGCAGCACCAACGCCATCGACTCCACCACGCGCCGCGCGCGGAACTCCACGTCGTCCAGATCGGACAGTTCCTTCTTCAACCGGTCCACGGCGTCGTCGAGGCGCGCATCCGCACCGGCGGCCTGCTCGACCTCGCCGAAGAACGCCGCCACCGACTCCGGCTGACGGCCCATCGCACGCAACGCGTCGAGCGCCGCCACGTTGCCCGAACCCTCCCAGATAGACATCAGCGGCGCCTCGCGGTAAAGCCGCGGCATCCCGGACTCCTCGACATAACCGTTGCCGCCGAAGCACTCCAGCGCCTCTGCCGCGTGCATCGGCGCCCGCTTGCACACCCAGTACTTCGTGACCGCCATCCCGAGGCGCCGGAACGCCTGCTCCTGCGCGTCGTCGGGCCGGTCGCCCGCCGCCGCGAGCCGCATCGCCACGGTCGCCGCCGCGTCGGACTCCACCACGAGGTCGGCCAGCACGTTCGCCATCAACGGCTGATCCACCAGCGCCTTGCCGAACGCGTGCCGGTGCGTCGCGTGGTGCACCGCCCGCACCACACCCAGCCGCATCCCCGACGCACTGCCGAGCGCGCAGTCCAGCCGCGTGTTGTTCACCATCTCGATGATCGTGCGGACCCCTCGGCCCTCCTCGCCGACGAGCCAGCCCACCGCGTCCTCGTACTCGATCTCCGACGACGCGTTCGACCGATTGCCCAGCTTGTCCTTCAGCCGCTGCAGACGGATCGGGTTGCGGCTGCCGTCGGGCAGCACACGGGGGAGCAGGAAACACGACAGTCCGCCGGGCGCCTGCGCCAGCGTGAGGAACACGTCCGACATCGGCGCCGAGGTGAACCACTTGTGGCCCACCAGCCGGTAGGAACCATCGGCGACCGGCCGCGCGGTCGTGGTGTTGGCCCGCACGTCGGAGCCGCCCTGCTTCTCCGTCATCGACATGCCCGCGATCAGCCCGCGCTTGGTGCTCGGCTCCCGCAGCCCGAAGTCGTACTCCGTCGCCGCCAGCAGCGGCTCGTACAGCGCCGCCAGCTCCGCGTTGGCCCGCAACGCCGGAACCGCCGCATAGGTCATCGAAATCGGGCACGTGTGCCCGGCCTCCACCTGACCCCACACGTACAGCTTCGCCGCCCGCGCCGCGTGCGCCCCGGCCCGCTCGTCACGCCACGGCGCGCCCTGCAACCCGTGCGACACGGCGACGGTCATCAGCTCGTGCCAGTACGGGTGGTACTCCACCTCGTCGATCCGGTTCCCGTACCGGTCGTGCGTGCGCAGCACCGGCTCGTTCTCGTTGACGATCCGGCCCCACTCCTGCGCCTGCTCGCTCCCGGCGAGCCGGCCCAGCTCATGGACCTCCTCCGCCGCCCAGCCCGCGTCCGCGCGATCCAGCGACTCGAGCAGCGCCGGATCCTGCGCGACGTCGTAGACCAACGGCGGCACCTGGTTGGTGACCTCATGCGTGGCGGACATCGGAACCTCCCAAAGACCGGACGACGAACGTCCGCAACTCGACGACATCACTCACCGCACCGCCTCGCAGCGGCCCGATCAACACCTCCGCCGCGGCACCCACCAGCGCCGCCGCGGTCAGCACGGAATCCTGCGCGGGCAACACACCCGAACGCACCCCGGCGGCCACGTGCTCGGCCACCACGTCCCGGAAAGCGCGCCGGAACTCCAGGCGCTCCGCGTCGATGAGCGCGTCCACCGGCTCGGCCAGCAGCGCATACGCCAGCCGCGGCGCCTTCAACGCGCGCGCCGCGAAGGTCTCGAACACCGCCGCCACCCGCTCCGCCGGCTCACCCGGCCCCGCCGACGCCTCCCGCACCGCCTCGACCTCCCGCGTCACCACCTGGCGGAACACCCGCACGACCAGCTCGGCCTTGGTGGGGAAGTGGCGGTACACCGTGCCGACGGCGACCCCGGCCCGCTCCGCAACGGCCGCCACGGAACAGCCCGCGTAGCCGTGCTCGGCCAGCTGCTCGACCGCCGCGGCGACGATCGAGTCGCGCAGCGCGTCGAGGCGCTCCTGCACCTTGGGGGTCCTGCGGTAGGGCACGTCAAGAAGTGAAGCACCGATTCATTACTTCAGTCAACCAGGCCGGCGCACACCAAAAAAGTCGGCGACCCAAGGGGAGTGGGGCGTGCTTGGCTGGGGATCCGGACGAAAGGACCACACCATGTTGCGTGGAATGGCCACCCTGAACTTCTCCGCCGACGATCTCTCCGCCGCCCAGGCCTGGTACACGGCCGTGCTCGGCATCGAGCCGTACTTCGCCCGACCCGGCTACATCGAATACCGCCTCGGCGACCGCGAAGCCGAACTCGGCATCGTCGACCGCCAGTACCTGCCCCCGGCGCCCGACGGTCCCGCCGGCGCGATCCTGTACTGGCACGTCGACGACCTGCCCGCCGCACTCGACCGCCTCATCACCCTGGGCGCCACCGAACACGACGGCCTGCGCGAGCGCGGCCACGGGTTCGTCACCGCCTCGGTCGTCGACCCGTTCGGCAACGTTCTCGGCATCATGTCCAACCCGCACTACGTGGACATGCTCGCGAAGCAGTAAGCCAGGGGAGACCCAGCCGGAGCCGCTCACGCTGGTCGTGTTCCACGGCAGCGGGGGCACTCTGCTGATCTGGATCAGTGCCGCCCTGATCCTCGTGATCCCGGCGATCCTGGCGCGATCCGGGGTATTCGTCCTGCTGAGCATTTTCATCGCCGGCATCCACGTCGTGATGATCTTCATGGCCGGGCTCACCGCGGTCGACGGATTCGTCCTCCAGACGCGTGGCGTGCAAGTGCAGGCGACCTCGACCGGCTACACCGACCGGTGGACCGCCGCGCCGTTCACGCCGCCGAGCAAGTACACGCGGCACGCGCTGGCCGTCGTCACGCCGGACGGGCAGCACGGAGTCGTGGCCGTGAACGGCGACAAGCCGGGCTCGGTCGTCGACGTGGTCGCGGACCCGGCGGCGGCAGTGGACCTGCACCGACCCGACGAGATCGACTTCGGTGTCGGCATCGTCATCGCGGCCATCGATCTCTTGATGATCTTCGGATGGGTCTACTGGGCGGGTCGGTCACGGACCCGACCTCGCCGCGCGTCCGGCGCGGCCGCACCGGTCTCAGGTCCGGAGGAGCAGGCTCCGCCGACCAAGTTGACATAATGTACATTATCGGCACTTGGCCGACCTGCTGAAGGAAGCCCGGAGAGGGGCTTCAGGAGGCTGACTCCAGCGGTTTCACACCGCGAACGAGAGCGCATCCCGGGAAGCCTGCCGGAGCGCCGCGATCCGCACTCGACCGAACGTCCACCACGGGACGAGTCCTGAGCAAGCCGCCTGGAGGCCGTCCGGAGACTTCGGCGGAGATCCCCGAGTTCAGGCGCCAACACAACACCGGAACACCCGTTCAATTCGTCACCGTGACGAATTGAACGCGACTGGCGGGACATTGAAAGTACGCAACCAACACGCGTACCGAAGCATTGACAGTCGATCGGCTCTCAGCACGGGCCCCTGGAACGACCTCAGGCAACCACTCGAACGGATGAACGATCCCTCGACAACACCGCACCACGCAGTCGAAGACGCGCCGAACCGGCCATACGAGCCGAGGACGCGAGACCGAGAGAACCGTTGTCCCCCAAGGGGATTCAGCCCCGCCACGCCCATGTTTCATGCATAATCGCCATTATGCAGCATACCGGACGAGCATCCGGACGACAGAACTGTCGGTGCTGTGCTGTACAAGATCCAGATGCTGGTTTCCGAGGCACAGCAAGCGTTCTTCGCGGCACGGCGGCCGCGCAAGGACTCGCCGCACACCACTGCCGCCTACCGTCGTGATCTGGCCGGGATCACCACTCTCCTGCTCCAGGAGCTGGGCCTCGCGCCCGAGGAGCTGGATGTCGAGCACTTGACGGCGCCGGCGCTGAGGACGGCGTTCGGCGCGTTCGCCGACGGGCACGCGAAGAGCTCGGTGCTGCGGGCGTGGTCGACGTGGAACCAGTTCCTCACGTTCTGCGTGTCCGACGGGCTGCTGGCGGGCAACCCGATGGGTGCAGTCGCCCGGCCGAAGACTCCCCCGCTGGTGCCGAAACCGTTGCGGGGTGAGGAAACCCCGGAGCGGTTGCTCGCCGCGGCGGCCGACGGTGCGCGGCGCGCGCGGGATCCGTGGCCGGAGCGCGACGTGCTGGTGCTGGCGCTCGGGCTGGTGGCGGGGTTGCGCGCGGCGGAGATGCGGGCGCTGACGCCGCGTTCGGTGGTGGGCCGGGACGGTGAGCTGCGGTTGCACGTCTCGGGCAAGGGCAGCCGGGATCGGTCGATCCCGGTGCAGCCGGTGCTGGCGAAGCTGATCGAGGACTACGGGAAGTCGTGCCGGCGGCGGTTTCCCCAGTTGCGGTTTCCGGCGGCGGAGCCGTTGCTGCGCGATCGGGCGGGCGAGCCGATCGGGCGTGGGGCGCTGGAGTACCTGGTGAAGTCGTGTTATCGGTGGGCCGGGTTGCACGACCGGGTGCCGGCGGGCGCGAACCTGCACGCGTTGCGGCATACGTTCGCGACGCGCTTGGCGGAGGACGGGGCGACGGCGTCGGAGATCATGGCGTTGCTGGGGCACGCGAGCCTGGCCACGAGCCAGAACTACATCGAGGCGACGGGCCGGGAGCAGCGGGCCGCGGCGGCGAGCAACCGGACGTACCGCGCGCTGGACGGGCTGGGCGCGGGTGATGCGGGCTGAGGGATCAGTGGGTGGCCATGTACTGATCGCGGAGCAGGTGTTTGCGGATCTTGCCGGAGCCCGTGAGCGGAAACTCGGTGACGAACTGCCACACCTTGGGTGTCTTGTGCGGTGCGAGGTGTTTGCGGACGTGGGCGAACAGTTCTTCCTCGCCGGCGTCCGCGCCGGGCCGCAGGAGCACGAAGGCGCCGACTTGTTCGCCCCACTCCGGGTCGGGAATGCCGACCACGGCGACGTCGGCGACGGCGGGGTGGTCGAGCAGGACGTGTTCGATCTCGCGGGGGTAGATGTTCTCTCCCCCGCGGATGATCATCTCTTTCACGCGGCCTTCGATGGTGACGTAGCCGCGGTCGTCCATACGGGCGAGGTCGCCGGTGTGGAGCCAGCCTTCGGGGTCGATGGCGGCGGCGGTCTGCTCGGGCATGGCGTGGTAGCCGGTCATCACGTGGTAGCCGCGGGTGCAGAGCTCGCCGGTCTCCCCCGTGGCGGCGGTTTCGCCGGTGAGGGGGTCGACGATCTTCACGGCGCAGGCGGGCAGGGCGCGGCCGAGGGTTTCGGCGCGGTCGTCGGCGCTGTCGTCGGGGGTGGTCATGGTGATGCCGGGTGAGGCTTCGGTCTGGGCGTAGATGATGGACATCGGGACGCCGAGGGTGGCCTCGATGCGGCGGACGAGGGCGGGTGGCACGGTGGCGCCGCCGCTGAGGGCGTAGCGGACGGAGCTGAGGTCGGTTTTGGGGAAGTCGGGGTGGCCGAGCAGGGCGAGCAGCATGGTGGGCACGCCGCCGAAGACCACTCCCCTCTCCTGTTCGAGGAGGGCGAGCTGCAGCGCCGGGTCGAACCAGGGCATCAGGACCTGGGTGCCGAGGGTGGCGATCGGGGCGAGGGTGGCGAGCACGCAGCCGGCGGTGTGGAACAGGGGCATGGGGTTGACGAAGTTCTCGCCGGGTCGCATGTCCAGCGTGCGGGCGTAGGAGAGCAGGGCGTTGTTGGTGATGCCCCGGTGGTGGAGCACGGCGCCTTTGGGGGTGCCGGTGGTGCCGGAGGTGTACTGGATCTGGGCGGGGTCGCCGGGTTCGACGGTGGGCAGGGCCTGGGTGGGCAGCCCGGAGGCGCGGAAGGCGCGCCAGTCTTCGAACCGGATGGTTTCGCGCAGGTCGGGCAGGTCGTGGCGGACGTGGTCGAGGATGGCGGCCATGGGGGTGCCGCGGTATTCGCCGACGAGGAACACGCCGGAGGCGCCGGACTGGCCGAGGACGTGGCGGAGTTCGGCTTCGCGCAGGGCGGGGTTGACGGTGACGAGCGTCAGGCCGGCGAGGGCGGTGGCCATCTCGAGTAGGACCCATTCGGGGATGTTGTTGGCCCAGGCGGCCACGCGTTCGCCGGGTTCGAAGCGGCCGAGCAGGGCGCGGGCGGCGTCTTCGGCTTCGCCGAGGAGCTCGCCGTAGGTCCAGCGGCGGCGCGCCGTGGGGTCGGGCAGGCCTTCGACGAGGGCGGGTGCGTCCGGGGCTCGGTCGGCGGCTTCGCGGAGCAGGTCGCCGACGGTGAGCTCGCGGACGGCGTCGAGTTCGGTGGCGGGTGTGAACGCGGCCTTCGTCATGGGCGTCTCCCTCGCTCGGCCGGCGCGCGGCTTCGCTGCCGGCAGTCCCCCGGGGACATTCCGGACTCTAGTCTGCCGCGCGAGCCGGTGGAGCCGCTTGAAATCCCGGCGGATCCGCTTGAATTCTCAGCGGAGCTGCTCGAGGTCTTTCGCGGCGTGCACGATTTCTTCGGCGAGGCGGCGGAGCTCGTCGGCGTCGGCGCCGTCATGGGTGGCGGTGGCGATGTCCTCGGCGGCGCAGCGCAGCTGGAAGAGGCGGTCCTGCAGGGCGGCGATCTCGGTGTCGGAGAGCACGACGGCGTCTTCGGGCAGGCCGCTGCGTTGCAGGGCGGTGCGGCGTTCGTAGGCGCGCTGGCGGCAGGACTGCCCGCAGTACCGGCGGCGGCGGCCGACGTTGCCGCCTTCGGGCAGGCGGCGGCCGCACCAGCCGCAGTGCTTGGGTGCGTTGCTGCGGCGCGGTACGACCAATTCGTCGCCGGTCATCGGGTGCTCGGCCAGTTCCCTCACCCGCCAGACCCTAGCTGGCCATCGTGTTCTCATGCCGAGGCCATGCCGGTGGCGCACACTGTGGGGATGCGCCCACCGTTTCCGTATCTGGCCGATCCGCTCCCCCGTGCGTTCGCCCACCGCGGGTGGCACCTCGACGAGCTGGAGGGGATGGAGAACTCGCTGCCGGCGTTCAAGCGCGCGGTCGAGGAGGGTTACCGGTACGTCGAGACGGATGTGCACGCGACGTCGGACGGTGTGGTGGTGGTGCATCACGACGACACGCTGGACCGCACGACCGACGGTGGCGGGTCGATCGCGACGCAGACGTGGGAGCAGGTGAAGGGCGTCAAGGTCGGTGGGCGGGCGACGTTGTCGCGGTTGGAGGACGTGCTGGAGGAGCTGCCGCAGGCGCGGTTCAACGTGGACGTGAAGGCGAACAGCGCGGTGGAGCCGTTCGTGCGGGTGCTGGAGCGCACGGGTGCGATCGACCGGGTGGCGGCGGCGTCCTTTTCGGACTCGCGGCTGGCGCGGCTGCGGCGGCTGGCGGGGCCGAAGCTGTGCACGGCGATGGGGCCGCGGTCGGTGCTGATGGTGTGGGCCAACGGGTGGGTGCCGCCGTTGCCGCTGGGCCGGTTTGCTGGCGGGTGTCTGGCGCAGGTGCCGGTGAAGCAGGGGCCGCTGACGGTGGTGGACCGTTCGTTCGTGAAGGTGGCGGAGCGGGCGGGGTTCGAGGTCCACACGTGGACGATCGACGATCCGGCGCAGATGCGGGAGCTGCTGGACCTGGGTGTGCACGGGATCGTGACGGACCGGCCGGACCTGCTGCGCGACGTGCTGGTCGAGCGGGGTGTGTGGCAGCAGGCCGGTTGAGCCGGGTTTCTACCGGGGGCGTTTGCCCTGCCAGGCGGCTTTCCACGTGAGCGGGCCGAGGCGGCCGGAGTCTTTGATGCCGTTGGCGCGCTGCAGGTCGAGAACGGCGGTTTTGGTCTTGTCGTAGTAGCAGCCGGTGCCGCTGAAGCCGTAGCCGAAGGCGTTCATGCGCAGCTGGAACGTTTTGAGCGCGGGTGCGCAGTCGCCGTAGGCGTAGACGAGGCCGGGCCAGGCGGGCATTCCGCCGGGCGGCGCGGGCGGTGCGGGCTGGGGCTTCGGGGCCGGCGGGGCGGGCAGGCCGATGCCGCCCATGTAGGCGGATTCGTCGTACGACGGGATGCGTTTGCTGCGCGCGTCGGCGTCGCCGACGAGTTTGAGCATCCCGCCGCACTGCCAGGGCTGCCAGCCGCGCATGCGGTAGAGGTAGAGCGCGCGGTAGTCCTGTTCGCGGGGGCTGGCCTGGTCGGGCCGACCCTGGCCGCCGACGCTGCGCCAGGTGGGCAGGTCGAACTGGTAGGCGCCGTAGTAGCCGTTGCCGGTGTTGATCGTGTAGCGGCCGCTGGACTCGCACATGCGCAGCTTGGCCCAGGCGCTCGAAGCGGGGTCCGCGGACGCGGCGCCGGCGACGGCGAGCTGCAGCCCCAGGACGGCGGCCGCGAGGAGCAGGATCCTCACGGCACCGCGGTGAGCAGTGCGAACGCGGTCGGTCATGGTTTGCACAGTAAGCACGTGACCCATTGACCACAAGAGTCACAACACGCACACCAGTCTCACACAAAACGGTAAAGAATCACGTGAGCGACACGCTTGCCACGCTATTTCGGGAGCCGTTCGACGCAGTGCGGATGATCGGCAAGCGACGAACCGGACACGGTTTACCCGTTCGGCGGTTTCGCCGGCGGCCGCCCCAGTAGTCTGCCGCCTGACCTGGAGATTCGCGACCGCTGAGGAGCCGTGGATGACGCTGGCCGAGACCCGTGACAAGAAGCGGGAACGGTGGGGCTGGTACTTCTACGACTGGGCCAATTCGCCGTTCTATTCGTCGGTTACGACCGTGTTCGGCGCGCTCTACATGAGCACTGTCGCGGCGGCGGACGCGAAGCAGAACATCACCCTTAACGGGGACAAGGCGTGCCTCGACGCGTCCGGTGTGGACGACAAGCTCCACAACTGCGACGTGTCGTTGTTCGGGCTGCATTTCCCTGCCGGTTCGACGTGGGGTTACCTGCTGTCGGTGGCGACCGTGGTGCAGGTGCTGGTCCTGCCGATCGCGGGCGCGGTGGCCGACCGCAGCCGGAACAAGCGGCGGATCCTGGGCTGGTTCGCGTGGCTCGGCGCGGTGGCGTCGGCGCTGATGTTCTTCATGGCCGGCTCCGACTGGCAGCTGGGTGCGGCGCTGTTCATCGTCGCGAACATCGGCTACGGCGGTTCGCTGGTCGTCTACTACTCGTTCCTGGTCGACATCGCCGAGCCCGACGAGCGTGACGACGTGTCCGCGAAGGGCTGGGCGTTCGGGTACCTGGGCGGTGGGCTCGCGCTCGCGTTGCAGCTGGCGTTCTACCTCAGCCGCGACGCGCTGGGTGTGGACACGGGCACGGCGGTGCGGATCTGCTTCCTGACCTCCGGCCTGTGGTGGGCGGTGTTCACCATCCCGGTGCTGCGCGCGCTCCCCCGCGTCCACACACCGGTGGCGGTCGAGCGTGGCGTGTCGGTGCTGCGGGCCGGGTTCCGGGAGCTGCGGCGGACGGCGGTGGAGGCGAAGGCGTTCCCGCTGACGCTGGCGTTCCTGGGCAGCTACCTGCTCTTCGCCGACGGAATCTCCACGGTGGTGGCGGTGTCGGCGCAGTACGGGAAGGACGAGCTGCGCTTCTCCGACGAGGTGCTGATCATCACGGTGCTGGTGATCCAGTTCCTCGCCTACGTGGGCGGGGTGCTGCACGGGCTGGTCGCGCGCCGGCTGGGCGCGAAGCGGACGATCCTGGGCAGCCTGGTGCTGTGGGTGGTGGTGCTGGTGGGTGCGTACTTCATCCAGCCGGAGCAGCCGCTGCAGTTCTACGCGGTGGCGGTGGGGATCGGGCTGGTGCTGGGCGGCACGAACGCGTTGTCGCGATCGCTGTTCAGCCAGATGATCCCGGCCGGCAAGGACGCGCAGTACTACTCGCTCTACGTGGTGGGTGAGAAGGGCACGTCGTGGCTGGGTCCGCTGGTGTTCGCCGGCGTCGGGCAGGCGACGGGGTCGTTCCGGCTGGCGATCGTCGCGCTGGTGGTCTTCTTCGTCCTCGGGTTTGTGTTCGTGGCGCTGGTGCCGGTGCGGCGCGCGATCGTGGCGGCCGGGAACCGTCCGCCCGCCGTGCTGTGAGCGAGCGGGCCGGGGCCGGATAGGGTCGATCGTCGTGACTGCCCTCGAAGAAGCCGTGCCCGACGATCCCACCGACGCGCTGTCCCCGGTCCCCGCCGCGCGCGCCCGGGGCGGCCGCCTGAAGTTCTGCTATGGCCCGATGGACTGCGGGAAGTCGACGCTGGCCCTGCAGATCGACCACAACCACGCTCGGCAGGGCCGGCGTGGGCTGGTGCTGGTGCGCCACGACCGGTCCGGGGCGCCGCAGATCAGCAGCCGGATCGGGATCACGCGCCTCGCCACGGAGGTCGCGGCGGGCACGGACGTGCGGGACCTGGTGCGCGAGCGCTGGGCCGACGGGCAGCACGTGGACTACATCATCGTCGACGAGGCGCAGTTCCTCTCCTCCGCGCAGGTCGACCAGCTGGCGGAGCTGGCCGACGAGGCCGGCATCGACGTGTACTGCTTCGGCATCGCCACCGACTTCCGCAGCCGCCTGTTCCCCGGTGCGGGCCGGCTGTTCGAACTGGCCGACGAGCTGCAGCCGGTGCAGGTCGAGGTGCTGTGCTGGTGCGGGCTCCCGGGCCGGTTCAACGCGCGCGTACGGAACGACGAAATACTCCGCGAGGGTGACACCGTTGTAGTAGCAGATACCGAACAGCCTGTAGTTGAATCTTCAGCTTCGGCACGTTCCGATGCTGAATTCACTACGGTCCGTTATCAGGTATTGTGCCGCCGACACTTCCGGTTGGGTGACTTGGGTCCCGTGACGGCCCACCACGGTCAGTTACGGTTGTCGTGAACGGAGCACCAGTAGCCCAACTGGGGGATATCCGCACTTGGAAGGCGGTGTCTGCGTCACGCCGGAGCGCGAAACCTGTCCCAGTAGAGGAAGCTGATGCCGAAGGGTGACACAGCTCATCGTGAGCAACGACATGGTTACCGGGGAATCCCCCGAACGCCTCGTTCGTTGCATAGGGTGAGCAACACCCTGGCTCCACCCGGAGCTGACTGAAAGGACCCCCATCATGGCCGACCGTGTTCTCCGTGGAAGCCGGCTGGGAGCGGTCAGCTACGAGACCGACCGCAATCACGACCTCGCCCCGCGCCGCACCGTGCGCTACGCGTGCCCCAAGAACCACGAGTTCGAGGTGCCGTTCTCCGACGACGCCGAGATCCCGACCGTCTGGGAATGCCGCCTGCACGGCAGCGAGAGCGAGATCGTCGACGGCGGGCAGCCCGAGCAGAAGAAGACCAAGCCCCCCAGGACCCACTGGGACATGCTTCTGGAGCGCCGCTCCATTCCCGAGCTCGAGGACCTGCTGAACGAACGTCTCGCCGAGCTCAAGGGACGCCGGACCAGCCGGTCCGCGTGAGTCTCGGCCAGTAGCTGGCTCCCACCCATCCCCCGATCGATCGGCCCCCGTGACCTCCTCCACGGGGGCCTTTCGTATGTCCGGGGCGACTACGGCGGATTGATCCCCTGGATCACCTGCCAGCCGGCCCGTGTGGCTGGCCGGAGAAGGTGGGTTCCCGGGCCTCGGAGGGTGACGAGCGCGGTGTGGCCGGGATCGAGAGCGTCGACTGGACGGCCGTAGCGGACCATCCGCATCAGCTCCAGGTCGATGGCGGTCGCCTCGGTCTCGGCCCCGATCGTGACCTGATCGATCTGCAGGTCCAACACCGGTTCCGTCGGAAATGCGAGAGTCCGCCACCCCGGATCAGGACGGCGGACTCTTACGGGAACTCAGTACGTCAGTGCCGGCCGAGCAGGCGCTTGACCTGCTCCAGGCGCCGCTTCACGCCCCACTCCGCGACGCGGAAGAAGGCCTCGCGCATGATGTCGCCGCTCATCTTCGATTGGCCGATCTCGCGGTCGGTGAAGGTGATGGGGACCTCGACGATGTCGAAGCCCGCGTCGGCGGTGCGGCGGGTGAGGTCGATCTGGAAGCAGTAGCCGTGGGAGGCGATCTCGTCGAGCTCGAGCTTCTCCAGCACCGGCCGGCGGTAGGCGCGGAAGCCGGCCGTCATGTCGGAGACCTTGAGGCCCAGGGCGATGCGGGAGTAGATGTTCGCGCCGCGGGAGAGCAGTTGCCGGCTCAGCGGCCAGTTGACTGTGCTGCCGCCGGGCACGTAGCGCGAGCCGATGGACAGGTCGGTGTCCGCGACCGCGTCCAGGATCCGCGGCAGGTCCTCCGGGGCGTGCGAGCCGTCGGCGTCCATCTCGACGAAGGTGGCGTAGCCCTGCGCCAGGCCCCAGCGGAACCCGGCGATGTAGGCCTTGCCCAGCCCCGCCTTCTCCGTGCGGTGGAGCACGTGGACGCGCTCGTCGGCGGCGGCCCGCTCGTCGGCGAGCTCACCGGTGCCGTCCGGGCTGCCGTCGTCGACGACGAGCACGTGGACGTCCGGGAGTGCCTTGTGGAGCCGGTCCAGAACCGGGCCCAGGTTCTCCCGTTCGTTGTAGGTCGGGATCACCACCAGCACCGGCTCGATACCTTCGGCCCCCCGCGGCGCCTGCGCCATCCGTCTCCTCCGAATCCGGCGGTTCAGCCCGCCGCGTCCCCTGCTGTCGTGCCGGCGCTCGCGCGCCGGGTGCGAAAACGGAGTACGAACCCGCCGGCGACACCGGCGATCGCCAGTGCCAGCAGTCCGTACTCCGTCCACGCACCGAGTCGATCCGACAGCGTAGTCTGCGTCCGCAGCGGCATGCGGCCGACCAGGGCGTCTGCCGTGAAAAGGCCGGTTGAGCTGGTGATCGTCCCGTCGGGGGCCACCAGGGCGCTCACCCCGGACGTCGCCGAGACCACCACGGCGCGCCCGTGTTCGACCGCGCGCAGCCGCGACATCGCCAGCTGCTGGTAGCTCATCTCCCCCGGCCCGTACCACGCGTTGTTGGTCGGTACGACGAGCAGCTCGCCACCGTCGTCGGTCGCTTCGCGCGCGGGGTAGTCGAACGCGGTCTCGTAGCAGATGAACACGCCGACCTTGGTGCCCGCGACCGACAGGGCCGCGTTGCTGCCGTCGCCCGTGCGCATGTCGGCGGTGTCGTCGACGAACGGGGTCACCAGGCGCGCGATGTCGCGGGCGGGCACGTACTCGCCGAAGGGCACCAGCTGCTGCTTGGCGTAGCGCTGGCCCTGCCCCGTCTTCGGGTCCCACACGATCGCGGAGTTCTGGGCGGTCCCGTCGGGCAGGCGGTAGAGCGCGCCGATGATGGCGGGCACGCCGTAGGAGTTCACCATCTGGTCCACCGCCGGGTCGTCGCCGTCGACCGCGGTGGCGGTCTCGGGCCACACGAGCAGATCGGGCTTGGGCACCTTGCCCGCCTGGATCTGCGCGAGCAGCTTCGCGCTCTCCTCGAGGTGGTTCTGGCGCAGCACGTCACGCTGACCTTCGAGCGCGATGCCGATGTCGGGCGCGTTGCCCTGCACGGCGGCGACGGTGAGCGAGCCGTCCTGCGCGTCGGTGCCGACCGTCGGCCACACGGCCAGCCCGGCGACGACCGGCAGGAACGTGAGCACCAGCGGCGCGATGAGCCGGCGGTCGCGCAGCTTGCGCTGTTCCCACCCTCGCGCGGCCAGCGCGGCGAGGCCGAAGCCGCTGAGCACCACGGCGAGTCCGACGAGCGGCGCGCCGCCGACGGACGCCAGCGACAGGTACGCGCCTTCGGGCTGGCTGAACGCGACGCGGCCCCAGGGGAAGCCGCCGAGCGGGAACCACGCCCTCGGCGTCTCCAGTGCGACGAACACCAGCGCCCCCCACAGCGGCGCCAGCGGCAGCCGGGACACGACCCGGATCAAGACCCCGGCGAGTCCGAAGTAGAGCGACAGCGCGCACGACAGCCCCAGCCACGGCCACGGCCCGAACTCCCGGCCGAGGAAGTCCTGCAGCCACACCAGCAACGCCAGGAAGAACACGACGCCGTAGACGAAGCCGTAGCCGAACGCGCCGCGCAGCGACCGTCCACGAAGGACGAGCGCGAAGCCGGCGAACGCGATCGGCGCGAGCCACCACAGCGGTCTCGGCGCGAAGCTGAGGTAGTACAGGTAGCCCGTGGCGCCGGCGGCGACGAGCCGCAGCAGCCACGCGCGCGAGAACCGCGGTCGTTTCCGCCGCTTGGAGGTCGTTTCGTGCGGAGCGCCCGGTCCGGGGTCCGCGACAGTCACTGCCACGCCCCGAACTCTAGGAGGCCGAGGTGAACTGGTCGTAGATGACCGTGCCTGCGCGCACCGTCCGCAGGCACTTCGGCAGCGGCGCGCCCGGGTCGAGGCGCGGCAGCGGCGGCACACCGGAGCGCGGATCGGTGGACCAGCGCTGCACGCGGGTGTCGGCCGTGGCGACGACGAGGTCGGTCGCGTCCCAGATCGCGTAGTGCGCCGGTGCGCCAGGCACGAGACTGCCGGTCACGCCGTCGTTGACGCCGGCGGCGCGGTGGCCCGCGCGAGTGTGAGCGGTGAAGGCGGCGCGCGCGGAGAGCCGGGCGGCCGGGGTGTGGTGGTGCACGGCCGCGCGGACGGCGGCCCACGGGTCGAGCGCAGTCACCGGGGAGTCGGAGCCGAAAGCGAGCACCACACCCTCGGCGGCGAGCGTGGCGAACGGGTTGAGCCCGGCGGCGCGGTCGGCGCCGAGGCGCTCGGCATACATGCCGGCGTCGCCGCCCCACGCGTCGTCGAACAGCGGCTGCGCCGAGGCGACGACACCCCAGCCGGCGAGGGCGCGGGCCTGGTCGGCGGTGACCATCTCCAGGTGCTCGAGCCGGTGGTGGCGGGCGGCGAGCGCGCGCTGGCCCACCTCCTTCTCGGCCAGCCGGAAGCCTTCGACGACCTCCACGACGGCCGCGTCGCCGATCACGTGGAAACCGGCCTGCAGTCCGGCCTCGGTGCACGCGGCGAGGTGCTCGCCGATACCTGCGGCGTCGGTGTAGAGGGCACCGGACGTGCCCGGCTCATCGGCGTACGGGCTGCTCAGCGCGGCGGTGCGGGAGCCGAGCGCGCCGTCGACGAACAGGTCGCCCGCCACGCCGTGCGCACCGAGGGCACGAGCCGTGTCGAGGCCGCCGAGCTCGCCCCAGTAGCCGACGACCTCGGGCAGGCCGGGTTCGGCGGCGAGGGTGAGCAGGCCGGTGAAGTCGTCCAGGCCGGCGATGTCCGGGCCGCCGCACTCGTGCACGCCGACGATGCCGCGCGCGGCGGCTTCGGCGAGGAACTCGCGCTGCGCCGCGGTGCGCTGCTGCGGCGTGATCGCGGCGCGCGCGGCCGCGCGGACCTTGTGGTGGGCGTCGCGGGTGAGCGGCCCGTCGGCGGAGAAGCCTTCGCCGACGCGGGCCTCGTGCGCGAGGTCGATCAGCGCGGTGGACACCAGCGCGGAGTGCACATCGACGCGGCTGAGGTAGACGGGCGTGGCGCCGGCGGCGGCGTCGAGCTCGGCGCGGCTGGGCAGGCGCGGGTCGGTCCAGGCCGACTCGTCCCAGCCGTGCGCGAGCAGCACCTGGCCCGGCGCGGCCGCGACGGCGGTGCGGACGGCGGCCAGCAGCTCGTCGGCGCCGCGCACGCGCGTGAGGTCGAGGCCGGTCAGGTGCAGGCCGGTGGCGGTGGCGTGCACGTGGGCGTCGACGAACGCGGGTGCGACGAACGCGCCGTCGAGGTCGACCACCGTCGCGTCCGGGTGCAGCGCGCGGGCAGGGGCGTCCTGGCCGACCCAGACCACGGTGCCGCCGGACACGGCCAGCGCCGTCGCGTCAGGGGAAGACGGGGTGTAGATCCTGCCGCCGAGCAGGAGCGTCGTGCTGTCGTTCGTCACGGTGTCGAGTCTCCCCCGCGTTGCGTGCGCCGACCGCCCGGGGTCGGTTTTCCTCACTCCGTGTGAACACGGGTTCGCTCCTGTGAGCCAGGTCACCTGAACGGGTTGGGCCGGTCGGCACGTGCTTGGTCCGTGAGGGAGCGCCGCCGCCAGGTGGCCGCCGAAGGGGACGCGCGGTGCGGGTGACCGGCCGGGCGGGAGACAGGGGACTTCGATGCACCAGATCGTCGCGAGCCCGGTGACCGGGCTCATCCAGGCCGAAGACATCACCGACCTCGTCGCTGTGACCGAAGGCGAGGTGCTGCTGCCGGGCGAGCCCGGATACGCCGCCGAATGCGCCGCCTTCAACTTCAACAACCCGCTCGAACCCGCGCTCGTCGTCGCTGCGGCCTCGGCCGCCGACGTGCAGAACGCCGTCCGGTTCGCGCGGCGCCGATCACTGCCCGTAACGATCAAGGCCACGGCTCACCAGGTCGTGGCCCAGGCGCGGGACGCGGTGCTGATCACCACGAGCCGCATGACCGGCGTGACCGTGGACCCGCGGCAGCGCACCGCGCGGGTCGAGGCCGGCGCCCGCTGGCAGCAGGTCCTCGACGCGGCGGCCGAGCACGGGCTGGCACCGCTTGCCGGGTCCGCTCCGGGCGTCGGCGTCGTCGGCTACACGCTGGGCGGCGGCCTCAGCCCCGTGATCGGACGGACCCGCGGCTACGCCGCCGACCACGTGCGGCTCATCGAGGTCGTGACCGCCGACGGCGCGCACCGGACCGTGACGGCCGAGACCGAGCGCGACCTGTTCTGGGCACTGCGCGGCGGGAAGGGCAACTTCGGCGTGGTCACCGCGCTCGAGTTCGACCTCTTCCCCGTCACCCGCTTCTACGGTGGCGGCCTCTATTACGCGGGCGAGGACCTGGCCGCGGTGCTGCACGCGTGGCGCCAGTGGGTGCCGCTGCTGCCGGAGGAAGCCACGACCTCGGTGATGGTGCAGCGGCTGCCGCCGGCGCCCGAGCTGCCCGACGTGCTGCGCGGCGCGTTCGTGGTGCACCTGCGCTTCGCCCACCTCGGCTCGCCCGAGGCCGCCGAACGGCTCCTCGCGCCGCTGCGCGACGTCGCCCCGGTGCTGCTGGACCTGGTGGAAGACAAGCCGTTCAGCTCGATCGGCGAGATCCACCTCGACCCGGCCGACCCGCTCCCGTACTACGACCGCACCGCCAGCCTGCGCGAGGTCACCGTCGAGACGATCGACGCGCTCGTCGAGCTCACCGGGCCGGACTCGGGCTGCCCGCTGCTGGGTGTGGAGCTGCGCGCCCTCGGCGGCGCGCTGGACCGCGAGCCCGCGGCGCCCAACGCGGTGCCCGTGCGCGGCGTGCCGTTCCTGGTGTTCGCGCTCGGCGTCGGCGGCACCGAACGTGCTGAGGAGCTGCGCGCGGCCCTCGACGAAGTTGTCGGCGCGCTGGAGCCGTGGACGATCGAGCGGCAGTCGCCGAACTTCCTCTCGGCCGACGAGGGCTCGTCGGCGGCCGCGGTGCGCGCGATCTACGGCCCGGAGCGCTACGACCGGCTCGCCGCGGTGAAGCAGGTCTACGACCCGGGCAACCTCTTCCGCGTGAACCACAACATCCGTCCGGCCGCCTGAGCACGCGTGCCGCAGCGGTCTCGACCGCTGCGGCACGCACAGTCACCGTGCAAGAAGATTTACGCCGTGAGAACGTTATGGCAGGATAATTTAACGCGTTCCGGACGACTTGAAGCACGAATGACTGGAGTACAGATGACTGCGATCCAGGAACCTGTGCCGCCTCCCGCCGCCCACGACCAGCCGTACGAGTACGCGCGCACCGCGCTGGTGGAACCGGACTGGCGCCGCTTCCCCGGCTGGCACCACGTGACCGACGCCGAGTGGCGCGACGCGCAGTGGCAGCGGGTGCACTGCGTCCGCAACGTCAAGCAGCTGCGCGCGCTGATGGGTGATCTGCTGGAGGAGCGGTTCTACGAGGACCTGCTCGCGGACCAGCGTGAAATGGCCACGATGTCGATGCTGCTGCCCCCGCAGATGCTCAACACGATGGCTCCCTCCGCCGGCAGCGACCCGGCGAAGGTCACCGAGGCGTTCTACGCCGACCCGATCCGCCGCTACATGCTGCCCGTGCGCACCGACCGCGACCTCGCGTGGCCCAACCACCCGCACTCGGAGCGCGACTCGCTGCACGAGGCCGAGATGTGGGTCGTCGAGGGTCTCACGCACCGGTACCCGACCAAGGTGCTCGCGGAGATGATCTCGACGTGCCCCCAGTACTGCGGGCACTGCACGCGCATGGACCTGGTCGGGAACTCGACGGAGCAGGTCGAGAAGCACAAGCTCACGCTCAAGCCGGTCGACCGCCAGGACGCGATGATCGACTACCTCAAGCGCACCCCGGGCGTGCGCGACGTCGTGGTGTCCGGCGGCGATGTCGCCAACGTGCCGTGGCCGCAGCTCGAGTCGTTCCTCATGCGCCTGATGGACATCGAGACCGTCCGCGACATCCGCCTCGCCACCAAGGCGCTGGCCGCGCTGCCGCAACACTGGCTGCAGCCGAAGGTGATCGAGGGCCTCGAGCGCGTCGCCGTCACCGCCCAGCGGCGCGGGGTGAACCTCGCCATCCACACGCACGTCAACCACGCGCAGTCCGTCACGCCCCTGGTCGCCGAAGCCGCGCGCACCGCGCTCGAGGTGGGCGTGCGCGACGTGCGCAACCAGGGCGTGCTGATGCGCGGCGTCAACGCCACCCCCGCCGCACTGCTGGACCTGTGCTTCGCGTTGCAGGGCGAGGCGAACATCCTGCCGTACTACTTCTACATGTGCGACATGATCCCCAACGCCGAACACTGGCGCGTCGCCGTGTGGGAAGCCCAGGACCTGCAGCACGCCATCATGGGCTACCTCCCGGGCTACGCCACCCCCCGCATCGTCTGCGACGTCCCCTACGTCGGCAAACGCTGGGTCCACCAGCTCGCCGACTACGACCGCGACCGCGGCGTCTCCTACTGGACGAAGAACTACCGCACCGGCATCGAGCACGCGGACCCGGAGGCCTTGCGGCGGCGGTACCCGTACTACGACCCGATTTCAACGCTGTCGGAGAGCGGGCGGAAGTGGTGGGCCGAGCAGAACGGCTGAGGCGCTCGACGCGGTGGTGGGCGTCGCGACGGGTTCCGCGCGACACCCACCACCGTCCGGCCGCTACCGGAACTCAGCTGCCCGCGGCCACGGCGACCACGCCGACGTCGACCTGCACCGTGCCGCCGTCGGTGACCGTGAGCGGCTCGGTGCGAGCGGTCCGGTAGTACTGGTTCTCGCCGTTCGGCGTGAAGTCCGAGTCGACGCGGTCGTCCCCGGCGTCCGGCGTGGTGAAGCGCCACCGGCTGGTCTGGACCTCGACCTCCGCGTAGTACTCCTTCGCCGGGACCTGCTCGGAGTACTTCCCGTCGAA
Organism: Amycolatopsis sp. NPDC051372; assembly: GCF_040682095.1. Classification (NCBI taxonomy): domain Bacteria; kingdom Bacillati; phylum Actinomycetota; class Actinomycetes; order Pseudonocardiales; family Pseudonocardiaceae; genus Amycolatopsis; species Amycolatopsis sp. NPDC051372. The sequence goes on along the minus strand of NZ_JBFBAF010000017.1, from coordinate 52,408 downwards.
CAGGCTCAGCCCGTAGGGCTCCGCACCGGCGGCGAGGTCGCCGACGAACGCACACGTGGTGGTGCGCCCCTCACCAGCAGTCCCACTGGTTCGTGGTCATGCTGCCGGTCTCCTGCAGCTCGGGTGGCAACGTCACGCTGAACCGCACCCCGGACGCTACCGCGGTCCCGGCGTTGCGCACCTGCACGTACACCGAGGTCCAGCCGCCGTCGGGGAGGATGTGGCGCGCCGCGCTCACGTCGACCACTACGTCGGCCTGCCCCTCGCCCGTCCCCCGTTCACCGACCACGCTGGCGGGCACGGACGCGGATCGAGCCACGTTGCCGCGGACCGGGTGGACGTCGTGGCCGTAGGAGGTGGGGCGGACGGGCAGGGGGGTGTCCACGATCTTCCGGAGCTTCGGCGCCGCCGAGGTGCCGCCGACGTCGAGGCCGACGAGGTCGCCGTTGCCGGCGGCCCAGAGCAGGCGCGTGGTGGGGTCGTAGTAGACGCCGTGGACGCCGGGCAGGGCGTGAACACGAAGAGGAAGATCCGGCTCACCTGTTCGAGGAAGTTCTCGAGGCCGGGAAAAGGCGGGAAGAAAGCACACACTCCCCCGCAACTATCAACGTATAACGCACCCCGGGGCTTGTGGCAAGACCCGGGTGATGCCGCACAATCACCACCCTGAAGCCGCGACCTGCGAAAACGAGGTGGCGGCGAGAGCGGTGAAGGGGACCTGTGTCAGCTGAGGGGTACGAACAGGAATTGCGGTCCGAGCGCGCCTACGTCGCCGGGCTTTACACGCGCCTCGACGGGGAGCGAGCGCGGGTGAAGGGCGAGTACGAAGCGGCGCTGGGGGAAAACGGCGGAACGCCCATGGAGCGCGACGTGCGCGTGCGTGCGCTGAGCAGGGAGGTGCGGCGGCTGGACGTGGTGGACAACGGCCTGTGTTTCGGCCGGCTGGACACGCTCGACGACGACGTGTCCTACATCGGCCGCATCGGGTTGTTCGACGAGGAGGACGAGTACCGGCCCGTGCTGCTGGACTGGCGGGCGCCGGCGGCGCGCCCGTTCTACACCGCGACCGGGGCGAACCCGGAGAACGTGCGCCGGCGCCGCCAGTTCCACACGCGCGGGCGGCGGGTCCCCGAGTTCACCGACGAGGTGCTCGGCCGGCCCACCGCCGGCGAGCACGGTGACGCCGACGCGGCGCTGCTGGCGGCCGTCAACGCGCCGCGCGGTGAGGGCATGCGCGACATCGTGGCGACGATCCAGGCCGAGCAGGACGAGATCATCCGTCTCGACCACCCGGGCGTGCTGGTGATCGAAGGCGGCCCGGGCACCGGGAAGACGGTGGTGGCGCTGCACCGCGTCGCCTATCTGCTCTACACGCAGCGGGAGCGGATGGAACGTCATGGCGCGCTCGTCGTCGGGCCGAACCCGGCGTTTCTGCACCACATCGGGCGCGTGCTGCCGTCACTGGGCGAGACCGACGTGGTGTTCACGACCACCGGCGGCTTCGTGCCCGGCCTGCACGTGACCGCCGAGGACGGGCCGGAGGCGGCGCGGCTGAAGGGCGAGCTGAAGATCCTCGACGTGCTCGCGGCCGCGATCGCCGACCGGCAGCGGACGCCGCAGGAGCCGGTGCCGGTCACGGTCGGCGACGTCACCGTGCGGATCGACGCCGAGACCGCGCAGTGGGCCATCGAGGAGGCGCGCGCGAGCGGGCTGCCGCACAACGAGGCGCGCGGCGTGTTCACCGAGATCGTCACCTACGTGCTCACCGAGCGCGCGATCACCCGCATCGGCCACGGCTGGCTGGGCCGCGACGACCGCGAGGCGCGCGATGACCTCAAGCGCACCCTCCTCAAAGACCTCGCCGGCAACCCCGGTTCGTCGCCGCCGTCGACGAGCTGTGGCCCATCCTCACCCCACAGGGCCTGCTCGCGTCACTGTACGAGTCACCGGAACGGCTGCGCGCGGCCGGCGCCGACGCGGGACTGCTGCGCGAAGACGGCGAAGCATGGACGGTGTCGGACGTGCCGCTGCTCGACGAACTCGTCGACCTGCTGGGCCGCGACAAGGCCGCCGACGCCCGGGCCGAGCAGGCGGCCGAGCGGGAGCGCAAGACCCAGGCCGCCTACGCCGCCGACGTGCTCGACTCGCTCATCGAACGCGAGGACCTCAACGACGACGTCGGCCTGCTCGCCAAGGACCTGCTCTACGCCGAGGACCTCGCCGACCGGTTCGTGGCGCGCGACACCCGCGACCTCGTCGAACGCGCCACCTCCGACCGCGACTGGACCTACCGGCACGTGGTGGTCGACGAGGCCCAGGAACTGTCCGAAATGGACTGGCGCGTGCTGATGCGCCGCTGCCCGGGCCGCTCCTTCACCGTCGTCGGCGACCTCGCGCAACGCCGGTCGGCAGCCGGGGCGACGTCGTGGGCCTTTATGCTGGACCGCTACGTGAGCGACCGGTGGGCCTACCGCTCCCTCACGGTCAACTACCGCACGCCGGCGGAGATCATGAGCGTCGCGGCCGCCGTGCTCGCCGGGTTCGCCCCGGGGATCCGCCCGCCGGAGTCGGTCCGCGCCAACGGGGTCCAGCCGTGGTCCCGGCACGTCACCGAGGCCGAACTGCCCGCCGCGGTGGAGGATTTCGTACGTGACGAAGCCGGACGCGAAGGCACCAGCGTCGTCATCGGGCCCGCGGACGTACCCGGCGCGGTGCCGGCCGCGGAGACCAAGGGGCTGGAGTTCGACGCCGTGCTCGTTGTGGACCCGGCTCGCATCCTCGAGGACGGCCCCCGTGGCGCTGCCGAGCTGTATGTGGCGCTCACGCGCGCGACGCAGCGCCTCGGCGTCTTACACCGCGGCCCGTTGCCGGCGGCGCTGACGGGGCTCACCGAAACGGCGACGCCTGCCACGGCCGGGCGTTGACGGTGGATGTTCGAAGAGTCTGACGCGGAAATGCGAGACCTCGGCGAAGCACTGCTGAGGGCTGGTGCACCACACCGTCACCGGTGCGGCCCACCAGCCCCCTCAGCGGTCGACGACCTCGCCTCATGCGGCGGGCGAGGCGATCTCACCCAGGCTCTGGCGGTATTCGAACGCCTCGGGTTCGTCCCGGTAGTCGAGCAGGTTCCCGGCGAGGTCGTGCAGGAGTGCCTTGACCTCCGCCGGGGTGCACCGGAAGTACTCCCGCCGCCGGTTGACCCGGTTGAGCCGCCGGGCCTCCAGCTTGGCGTGGAGCTGCTGCTCGATCCCCACTGCGTCGTGGGAGAAGAACAGCGCGTGCACGTCGAAGCGGAAGGGCACCGACGCGTCGCCGAGCTCGCGCACTCGGTCCATCGGCTCGAGCCGGCGGGTCATCCCGATCTTGACGACGTCAGGGCCGAACGAGCCGATGTTGCTGATCACGTAGACGTAGCCCGCGCGAATGTTGGCCTGCCGTTCCTCGATGCCACTCAGCGCGGCCTCGATTTCGGCAAGCTTGCGCTCGAGATCGGCCATCCCCTGCAGATCTCCCTTCGCCCGCAGGGCCGCGATGGCGTTGCGGTAGTGCCCCTGCTCCTTGAGCAGCCGTTCCTGCTCGCGACGGTATTCCTGCAACGCCTTCTGCTCTTCCCTCAGAGCCGCACGTCGCTCGCGTTCGTCTTCCTTCTCCTGCTGCTTCTTCGCCAAGTAATCGGCGGTGAGCTCGAGTTCCCCGATCTTCATCGCGTGGTAGGCGGGGTTGACCCGGATCGACGCCATCGCCCCGAGCTTCTCGATCGTCCGGACAGCGGTCTCCAGCCGCTTGACGGCGGACGCGAGATTGCCGGCTTTGAGCACGCGCACGCAGTTCTCGGCTTCCGCGTTGTACGCGCGGAGCATGAGCTTCGACAGATCTCCGACGAACTTGCGTCCCTGGGGCAGCGAGTTGTTGTAGTGGAAGCTGTTCGATGCTTCGACGGCGGACTTCGTCCGGGTCATGTCTTTCATGGCGGCCTTTAGCCGTTCGAGCTCGGCCTTGTAGGCCTCGGCGTCGGAGAGAACGTGCCGGTACTGGTAGACGCCCACCTCCTGCATCAGCCGGGCGTCGTCGGTCTCGACCACCTCGGCCCGAAGGGTCGTGAGCTGCGCTTGCAGCTGGGCGACCTCGGCGTTCATGGCCGAAGTCTGCTGCTGGTAGCGGGCTTGGTCCGCGTGAAGCCGCTGCGTCTGAGCGGCGATTTCCTGCTGGATGGCGACCGAACCGAGCGCACCCAGCCGCTGGAGCTCGCCACGCAAATACAGGTTCTCGCGTTGTGCCGCTTCGAGCTCTTCCTGCCGCTTCCGCCCACCGAACACCGACGCCTCCCCGGAGATCACCCTGCGCCAGGCGGAGTCGTCCATGGGCTCCGGTTCGTTACGGCTCCGGTCGAGCTTCAGCCGCTCGCGTGCCCCCCGTTTGCGCGCTGCGTGGCGCTCCGCCGGTCGTTATTCGGAGAGCAGCACCCCGACCGCGAGCTCGAAAACCTCCCGCAGTTGCCCGAACAGTGGCGACCCGCTCGTCGGGGTGATCTGCGCCGTGATGGACACCGCGACGCCGCCGCGGCCGTCGGGTGCGGCGGCGTTGAACTGGGTGTTGCCGGTGTTGCCGGTGTTGCCGGTGTGGCCGTAAACGTGGCCGTAGCGGGTGTCGTAGCGGAAGAGGGCCAGGCCGGCCGCGTTGGTGCCGGGGCCGGGGGGTTCGGAGCCGCCCGGCCGGAACCGGAGCTGGGCGTCGCGGGTCTGGCGGTCGATCAGGGCGCCGCCGACGTAGCCGCGGATGAAGCGCACCAGGTCGGCCGGTGTGGACACCACGCCGCCGGAGGCCCAGCTCCAGCCGGGGGCGACGGTGGTCGTCACGTCTTCGGGCGGGCCCGCGACGGTGGTGTCGTAGCCGTGCAGCGCCGGTTCCGGCAGGTCCGGACCACGCGGGAGGCTTGTGTCGCCCAGCCCCAGTGGCTGCAGCACGCGCTGGCGGAGCACGTCCTCGTACCGCCGGCCGGTGACCGACTCGCACATCAGCGCGACGAGGATGTTGTCGGAGTTCGAATAGGCGTAGCGGCTGCCGGGGCGGAACAGCAGATCGGGATCGGGGGCGTACGACAGCAATTCCCGCGGCGGCGGCGGATCGTGCAGGTTCGCGACCAGTGCGTCGCGGAAATCGTTGGTGCCGCTGAAATCGGGGATGCCGCTCGCGTGGCCGAGCAGCTGGCGCAACGTCACGGCCGACCACTCGCGGGGCATCCCGCGCACCGTCCGGCCCACCGTGGTGTCGAGCGACAGCCGGTCGTTGCTCACGAGGGAGAGCGCCGTCGCGCCGCTGAACGCCTTGGCCACGCTCGCCACCCGCACGCGGTCGCTCGCGCGCGGGGAGCGGCGGGCACCGAGCCGGGTAACTCCCGCCGTGTAGAGGGAAGTTCCCGACCCGCGGCCGATCGCGACGACGACCGCCGATGGGCCGTGCGGGCTCTCGTGCAGCCGCCGGATCGCCGCGCAGCGAGTCCTCCACGCGCGGGCGCCCGGTGGCCGTGGCCGGGGCGGCCGTCCACACGAGACCGCCCGCGGCGGCGAGGGTGGCTTGGGCGAGAATCGCGCGCCGGGACATCACCATCGCACCACGGTAACCGCGGGAAATGCGCAGCCCTAACGTTTCTTCGTCGCCCGGAAATCGTCACGACGGAGAATCGTTTCCTCTTCCCCCGGTGCGCATTCCGCGCGTCCGCGCCCCGGGCGGTGAATTACAGGCCGGGCCGGCGGTGCACTTCCCCGCGCACCGGCGGCCCGGACACCGCTCACGCCATCTCGGGCACGTTCAGGTGCGCGATGGCGAGGTCGAACTCGCGGACGTCGAGCCGTTCGGCGCCGGCTTCCCGCAGGGTGGCCGCGCGCAGCGAGTTGGCCTTCTCGGCGGTGCGGCCCAGCGCCTCGGCGCTGTCGTAGCCGATCGAGGCCACGCACCGGCCGCTCGCGCGATCGACCATCAGGCTCGCGTTGCAGAACCCGTCGAAGTCGGCGAGCCCCGGCAGCGTGGTCATCTTGAACACGTCGACGACCGCGTCCACCCGTTCGGGCGCCACCTTCAGCCACGTTCCCCGCACCGCCGCGCCGGCACCGGAATGGTGATCACGGTGCAGCAGCGCGATCTCCCACTCCTCCGCCTTCGGCGGTCCGCCGAACATCTCGGCGACCTGCTCCCGCAGCACGGTCATGGCCTGCGCGCTCTCGCGCATGGTCTCGGCCGAGCGCCACGCCGTGGTCACGATCGTGCGGCTGTCCTGCCGGCCGAGGAGCATCGACAGTCCCACGTTCCCCTCGGTGGCCAGCGCCGCGGGCATGACGGTGTCACGCACGTGCGCGACCGCGTCGTCCAGCGACGCCGGCTTCAGCTGGATCGTCGTGCTGCGAGCGAACACGATCCACCTCCCGCCGGTCGTGGCGGCGCCCCGGTGACGCCACCGGTCCCCTCACCCTCCCCCCGGGCGCGGCGGGTCACAACGCCCCGAATTTCACGGCGCGCGGGTCAGAACGCGGCGGTGCCGTTCGGCGTGCCGAGACCGGTCGGGCCGTCGTAGCCCGCTCCTGCGGTGCACAGGTACGAACCACCACAGGAGCCATTGCTGCCGGAGGTCACGTCGAACAGGCCATCCGGGTGTGCGTACGGCTGCGCGGCGGCCGTGACGGAATTCCCGGCCAGCGCGTACACCGACGCCACGACCGGAGACGACAGGCTCGTGCCACCGACCTGCACCCAGCCGTCGGCACCCTGCGCGAGCCCGAGGGTGAGCAGCAGGTCGCACAAGGCCCCGCCGCCGCAACTGTTGTACGTGTCGTACACGCCGAGCCCGGTCTTCGGGTCGGCCACCGCGGCGACGTCGGCGACAGTCCGCTTCGCGCACGCGGTGTCGTGCTGCCACGCGGGTTTGGGCTCGAGCGCGGAGCAGCCGCTGCCGCTGCCCGACCACGTCGTCTCGGCCCAGCCGCGCGAGGTGCCGGCGGCTTTCTTCAGTGTCGTGCCGCCGACCGCCGTCACGTAGGGCGACGACGCGGGCCAGCTCACGCCGTAGCCGGCATCGCCGGACGAGGCGGTGATGGCGATGCCGGGGTGGTCGAGGTGGGCGTCGGCGGCGGTGATCGTCGGGTCCTCGTCGCCGCCGTAGCTGTTGGAGATCGCCACGACGCCCGGGGTCGTGGCGGCCGTGTCGACTGCCGTCATCAGCGGGTCGGTGTCCGGGGAATCGGCTTCCACCAACAGGATGCGGCAGTCGGGGCAGGTCGCGGACACGGCGTCGAGGTCGAGGCTGATCTCCTCCGCCCAGCCGTAGTCCGGCGCCGGCAGCGGGCTCGCCGCGCCGTGCTGGTTGACCTTGCGGAAGCAGCCGTCGGCCGAGGTGCACGGCGCCAGCCCCCGCGCGGCGCGGTAGGTCGCGAGGTCGCTCTCGGCGGTCGGGGCGTCCATGGCGTCGACGATCGCCACGGTGCGGCCGTTCGCGTGCCGGCCGCCGAGGCCGTACGCGGCCTGGATCTCGGCCGGTCCGTAGCCGACCGGAGTCGCCGCGACCAATGGTCCCGGCCCGTCCGGCGACTTGATCGCCTTGCCCAGGCAGTGCAGGCGGGCCTGCGCGCACCCGAAGTCGACGAGATCGCCGCCCAGCAGCGGCGCGGCGTTCGCCGCGGTCGTGGTGGAAGCCGCCAGGGGAACGGCCAGTGTCACCGCCACGAGCACACGGGCCAGGTTCTTGAGTCGCGACACTGCGGCCTCCTTGATCACGCTGAGACAGCGAATGGTCGCATGTAACTCGTTCCGGGTCACCCGTCCGAATGAGGGAAAGTTCCACACCTCCGTTTCCGGCTGGCCCTCGTCCACGACATTGGTCCAGACACCTGTTACCAATGCGTGACGTCCAGGGCGCCGACCGGCGGCTACTTTGTTGTGAATTACAACAAATATGTGTCTGTGAATCACCGACGGAGGTGTCACGGCGTGAACCGGACCTTGGACCACAGGTTCCCATCCCGCAGCTCTCGATCCGACGGCGCGCGATGGCGGGCAGGGCGCTCGCGACGGCCGCACTCCTGCCGGGGGCCGGGCTGGTCGCCGCTCCCCCCGCCCTCGGCCGCCGGCGACTACACCCAGGCCGCCGCAGCGGCCGGTGCGCAGCAGGTACAGCTCACCTTCACCCCCGCCGCCCCGGCGCGCTACGTCGACGTGCACTACACGGGCGTGCCCGGCGTCGGGCAGCAGAACGTGCGCATGACCGAGGGTGCCGGCACCTGGCGCACAACCGTCGGTGGGCTTGGCAGCGGCAGCGTGCTCGACTACTGGTTCACCTACGAGAAGAACGGGCCGCAGTTCGACACCCCGCACTTCACGTTCACCCAGGGCGGCGGCACGCAGGCCGGCTGCCCGGCACAGCCCGATGTGCCGGACTTCGGTCCGAACGTGCGGATCTTCGACCCGAGCATGCCCACCGCCACGATCCAGGCGCAGCTCGACGCCGACTTCAACGCACAGAAGGACACGCAGACCGCGCAGTTCGCCGACCGGCGCGTGGCGCACCTGTTCAAGCCGGGCACCTACGCCGTGCACGACGACGTCGGCTTCTACACCTCCGTCGCGGGCCTCGGGCGCAACCCCGACGACGTGACGATCAACGGTGACATCACCGTCGACGCGTTCAACGCCTCGGACCAGGGCGTGGCGCTGCAGAACTTCTGGCGCTCGGCCGAGAACATGGCGGTGAACCCTTCCAGCGGCAACGACCGGTGGGCCGTGGCGCAGGCCGCGCCGTTCCGCCGGATGGACATCCGCGGCGGGCTGCAGCTCTACCCCGCCAGCTTCGGCTTCGCCAGCGGCGGCTACGTCGCCGACACCCGTGTGTCCGGGCAGACGGCCTCGATCTCGCAGCAGCAGTGGTACACGCGCGACTCGGCGTTCGGCAGCTGGGACGGCGGCGTGTGGAACATGGTCTTTTCCGGCACCACCGGTGCGCCGGCGAACACGTTCCCGAACCCGCCCGAGACCACGCTGGCCACCACGCCCGTCGCGCGACGTGCCCTATCTCTACCTCGACGGCGCCGACTACCGCGTGTTCCTGCCCGCCCTGCGCGCCAACGCGTCGGGCCCGAGCTGGGCCGGCGGATCCACCCCGGGGACGTCGCTGCCGATGAGCCAGTTCCGCGTGGTCAAGCCCGGTGACACCGCAGCGTCGATCAACAGCTCGCTGGCCGCAGGCTGCAACCTGTTCTTCACCCCCGGCGTGTACCACCTCGACCAGACGTTGAACGTCACGCGCGCCGACACCGTCGTGCTCGGCATTGGCTACCCGACCCTGGTGCCCGACAACGGCGTCGACGCCATGCACGTCGCGGACGTCGACGGCGTCCGGGTGAAGGGCCTGCTCTTCGACGCCGGCACCACGAACTCGCAGTCGCTGCTGACCGTCGGCACGGCCGGGTCGCACGTCGGCCACGCGGCGAACCCGACGACGCTGCAGGACGTGTTCTTCCGTGTCGGCGGTGAGCTCGCGGGCAAGGCCACCACGAGCCTGGTCGTGAACAGCGACGACACGATCATCGACCACACCTGGGCGTGGCGTGCCGACCACGGCAACCCCGGCACAGTCGGCTGGACCACCAACACCGCCGACACCGGGGTACTGGTCAACGGCGACGACGTACTCGCGACCGGCCTGTTCGTGGAGCACTACCAGAAGTACCAGGTGATCTGGAACGGCCAGCGCGGGCGGACGATCTTCTTCCAGAACGAGATGCCCTACGACGTGCCGGACCAGGCGTCGTGGAACGCGCCCTCGGGCGTGGCGGGGTACGCGGCCTACAAGGTCGGGGCGAACGTGACCTCCCACGAGGCGTGGGGCCTGGGCAGCTACTGCTTCTTCGACACCAACCCCGCCGTGTCGAGCTACCACGCGTTCGAAGTGCCGAACACGCCCGGCGTGCGGCTGCACAGCCTGCTCACGGTGTCGCTGAACACCCGCGGCAGCATCACGCACGTCGTCAACGACACCGGCGCGGCGACACCGTCTGGCACGGCACCGGTGAACGTGGTCAGCTACCCCTAGCGGCGCGCGACGGGTACGAGAGGGCTCTTCGCCGGCGTCGCTCCGGCGAAGAGCCCTCTCGTCTTTCGTGGAAATGCCGGCGGGTGTCGAAGTGCCCTCCGGCCGTTCGTGTAACGGGCGACGAGAGGAAGGATCGAGCCATGAAGCAGTACCTGCTCAGCGTCTACCAGCCCGACGGACCCACGCCGCCGGCCGAACAGCTCGACATGATCGTGGACCGGCTGGACGCGCTCAACGCCGAGATGAAGGACGCCGGCGCGTGGGTGTTTTCCGGTGGCCTGCACGCGCCCGGTTCGGCGACGGTCGTGCGCGCCGAGGGCGGTGATCTGCTCACGACCGACGGCCCGTTCACCGAGGGCAAGGAGCACCTGGGCGGGTTCACGATCGTGCGCGCGCCGGACCTCGACGCCGCGCTCGGCTGGGCCGGGCGGATCGCCGAGATCACCACGCTGCCGGTGGAGGTCCGGCCGTTCCAGGGCAAGGCCTGAGCGTGTCCACTGTGGACGCTCTGGATCGGGTGTTCCGCGCCGAGTACGGGCGGACCGTGGCGGTGCTGGTGAGGGTGTTCGGGGACGTCGACGTCGCCGAGGAAGCGGTGCAGGAGGCCTTCGCGATAGCGGCGAGCCGCTGGCCGGCCGAGGGACTGCCGCCGAGCCCCGCCGGCTGGCTCGTGACCACGGCTCGTCGCCGGGCTCTGGATCGTCTGCGCCGCGAGTCCTCGCGCTCCGACCGGCACGCGCAGGCCGCTCTTCTGCACGCCGGTACAGAACCGGTCGAGGAGGGCCCGGTGCGTGACGAACGGCTTCGCCTCATCTTCACCTGCTGCCACCCGGCGCTCGCCCCGCACGCCCGGGTCGCGCTCACCCTGCGGCTGCTGGGCGGCCTGACGACGGGCGAGATCGCCCACGCGTTCCTCGTGCCGGAGCCCACGATGGCGCAGCGCGTCTCCCGCGCCAAGGCCAAGATCCGCGACGCCGGCATCCCCTACTGCGTCCCCGCCGACGCCGACCTGCCCGGCCGTCTCGTCGCCGTGCTGGCCGTGGTGTACCTGATCTTCACCGAGGGCCACACGGCCACGTCCGGAGCCTCACTGGGCCGCCCCGACCTCGCGGCGGAGGCGATCCGGCTGGGGCGGGTGCTGGCTTCGCTGATGCCCGACGAGCCCGAGGTGCTGGGGTTGCTGGCGCTGATGCTGCTGGTCGAGTCACGCCGTCCTGCGCGCACAGGTCCCGGCGGTGCGGTGGTGCTGCTGTCCGACCAGGACCGCGGTCTCTGGGACGCTGCCCTGGTTTCCGAAGGGCAGGATCTCGTGCGCCGCTGCCTGCGCCGCGACCGGCCCGGGCCGTATCAGTTGCAGGCCGCGATCAACGCCGTCCACGCCGACGCTGCCACCGCCGGGCAGACCGACTGGCGCCAGATCGTGCAGCTGTACGACCACCTGTTGCTTCTCACGCCGACACCGGTGGTCGCGCTGCACCGCGCGGTGGCCGTTGCGGAGGTCGACGGGCCGGGGGCGGCGCTGGCGCTGGTGGACTCCTTGGATCTGGACGGTTACCACCTGCTGCACGCCGTGCGGGCCGACCTGCTGGCGCGCGCCGGCCGACGCGGCGAGGCGGCGGCCGCGTACGACCGGGCGGTGGAGCTCGCGGAGAACGCCGCCGAACGGGCCCTGCTGGAACGCAAGCGAGCCGCTCTCTCCGATACCTAGGCGGACCGCGGCCGATCGCCGGCGAGTACGAGGCGAAGAACTGGCTTCGGAGCGGCCACGAGCCCCGGCGCACCGAGCGCTACGCGTGGCGGACCGCGTGCAGGGCGGCTCGTCGCCAGGCCGCCGCCGTCATCGGGGCCACGAGCGGGCGGGCGCCCGGACCGTCATCGGGTACAGGTCGGCCGCGGGGTGCAGGAGATGCCGAGGTCGCGCAGCATGTCGGCGGTGTCGCCGGCGGAGTGGACGAGGTTGAGCAGCGCGTAGCGGCCGAGTTCGGTGCGTAGCCGCCCCGGTTCGCGCGCGGCGGGGTCGCCGGGGCCGACGAGCTCGGTGAGGCGGACCGGCACGGGCAGGTCCGCGAGCGGGCCCTGGTCCCCGGCGGGGGCGACGACCAGCAGCAGCGAGTCGGCGCAGTGGTCGGCGATGCGACGCACCTGGGGGGTGGCCGTGTTCCATTGGAAGTACCACAGCGCCCGCAGGGTCACCGGGTGAGCGGCACTCGGCGGGCGCCGACGACGCGGAAGCCTTTCTCGGCCAGCCAGTCCATTGTGGACGTGATTCGGCGGGCGGCGATCGCGTCGGGTTTGACCAGCAGCAGCCCGTGGGCGCTCGCGAAGCGCCCGACGTCGCCGGTGAGGGCGCGCAGGGGTTCGAGCGACTCCTGGAAGCAGGTGTCGGCCGCGTACCGGGGCGCGCTTGTCCGCGTCGCGGGTCAAGGCCTCGTGCGGCCGCTGTCCGTCCTTCTCGTGCCCGTTCACGGCATCCGCTCCCTTCCGGGTGGTGACCGATGTCCCAGCGCGGGACCGGGGAAAACCCCAGACCCGGGCGCGCTCGCTAGACTCGGGCGGCGATGCGTCGATTCCGGTGGTGGTGGGGAGCCCTGGTCCTCGCCTGCGTGGCTGTGCTCGCGAGCTTCTTCGTGTTCTCCGGCCCCGGGCTCAAGCCCGGCCAGCCGCTGCCGCGCAAAGGTCCGCCCGGCACGGGCCCGCTGACGGTGGTGGCGATCGGCGACAGCACCGTGTCCGGCGAGGGCGCCGGCGACTACACCCCCGACACCGACGGCCGCAACGGCGATTGGTGCCATCGCTCGGCCAACGCCTTCGTGCAGAAGGTTCGCATTCCGGACGTCACGGCGCGGGTGAACCTGGCGTGTTCGGGCGCGCCGGCGGAGCAGGTGTCGCTGGGCGGGGTGAAGCAGTGGGGCGAGCGGTCGCAGGCGCAGCAGCTGGCCGCGGTGGTGAAGAACCACCGGGTGTCCGCCGTGGTGATCGCGATCGGCGCCAACGACGACCCGAAGTTCTCCACGCAGGTGTCCGAGTGCTTCAAGGCCTGGTTCTCGGTGAGCGCGCCGTCGTGCAACCTGGCGCTGCAGAAGACGTGGCAGTCCAAAGTGGACGCGATGGTGCCGAAGGTGGTCAACGCAGTCGGCGATGTGAAGAAGGTCCTGGCCCAGGCGGGTTACGTGCCGGCCGACTACCAGCTCGTGCTGCAGTCCTACGCCGCGCCGGTCGCCACAGACGTTCCGCCGGGGTTGCAGAACCTCGACGGCTGCCCGTTTCACACCGACGACCTGCAGTGGATCTCGACCACGGGCATCACCACGCTCTCGGCGGGCCTGAAGCAGGCCGCCGTGCAGTCCGGCGCGCGGTTCCTGGACCTGGCGCGCGCGGGTGAGCACCACGAGGCGTGCAGTGGCGGCGCGAACCCGGCTTCGGAGTGGTTCACGCGCCTGACGCTGCACCTGAGTGATCTGGGCCAGGCGGACCGGGCGCAGCACGCGCTGCAGGAGTCGTTCCACCCCAACGCCGCGGGGCACGCCGCGATCGCCGACTGCCTCTCGGAGTTCCTCGCCGGGCGCGAGGGCAACGCCACGTGCCTGTCCGGGCCTGACGGCAAGCTCCACGCCGTGCCCGAGGTCGCCAACCGCTGAGCGGCGGCCCTAGAGGTCGAGCGCGGCCCGCAGTGCGACGTCGATCTGTTCCTGCACTTCCTGGTCGATCTCGGCGATGCGCTCGTCGAACCACGGCCGGTACAGCCGGGTCAGGTTGAGCGTGGACACCCAGTACCGCGCGTCGATCGCGACGCCCAGGATGTCCTGCGGGTCGCGGTCGAGCAGTTCGGTGCCGAGCAGCCAGGGCCGCTCGGACTCGTTCACCCCGTCCGACGACAGGAGCACCACGGTGCGTTCCCGGGCCGGTTCGGTCGGGGGATGGTACGTCCAGACTTCACCCCTGCGCACGCATGTCCTTTTCCGCCGCCGTCCGTTCCACCTCGTCCGCCTCGGCCGCCGGCGCGGTCGGCGCCTGCTGCGGGGTGTAGCCCGTGCGCACCGCCTCCCGCCGGGCCGCCTTGGACAACCAGGACGAGACCGAGATCCCGTGCGCTTTCGCAGCTCGTTCGGCGAACTCGAGCGCACCACTGTCGAGAGAAAGGGTGACCTTACGTGTTGCCATACCTTTTATCGTACCAGCGGTCGGGCTTGGAGGCGCCACAGCGATGTCACCTCCCCGGCACGGGCGGCGTGAAAAGGGTCTTCGGTGGCAGCCGCCTTCGGGTGCCGCGGTGTCGTGTCGATGCGGCCGGCTACGCGTAGGCCGGCGGCGCTGACGAGGTCCACGAGTTCGGCGCGGGTTCGGAGTCCGACGCGCTCGGCCAGGTCCGAGAGGACGAGCCAGCCTTCCCCGCCGGGTTCGAGATGGGCGGTCAGGCCGGTGAGGAAACCCCGCAGCATGCGGCTGTCGGGATCATAGACGCCTTTCTCCAGGTCGGACACCGGATGCGCGGGCAGCCACGGCGGGTTGCAGACCACGAGATCGGCTCGCCCCTCCGGGTACAGGCAGGGTTCGGGCACCTGGATCCGGGCGGTGAGGCCCAGCCGGGTGGCGTTGTCGCGGGCGCACGCGAGGGCACGCGGATTGCTGTCGGTGGCCGTGACGCGGGCGATGCCGCGGCGCGCCAGCACGGCGGCGAGGACCCCGGTACCCGTGCCGAGGTCGAACGCGGTGCGCGTCAGTGCGGGCAGGGGTGTCTGGGCCACGAGGTCGACGTACTCGCTTCGGGTCGGTGTGAACACCCCATAGTGGGGATGGACGCGGGCGCCGAGAGCCGGGACGAAGACGCCGCGCTCGCGCCATTGGTGCGCACCCAGCACGCCGAGCAGCTCACGCAGGGCGAGCACACCAGGGCCGGTCGCGGCCCCGTACGCCTGGCGGCACGCCTTCCGGACGTCCGGAGCGCGCCGCACGTCGAGGCGGTGCTCGGCGTCCACGGCGACGAGCAGCTGCCCCAGTACGCGGGCGCGGTTCCGGCGCGCCCGGCGATGCTCGCGGAAAGCCTCGGCCGGGTCGGCGACGGGGTGCGGGGTTCGCCGGTCCAGCCGGCGGCCCATGGCCGCCAGCAGCCGGCGGGCCTGGGGGAAGTCACCACGCCACAGCAGGGCCACGCCGGAACGGGCCAGGTCGCAGGCGGTGGCGGCACTGCAGCGGTCGTCGACGGGGACGAGTCGCGACGGGGGCGGGAACGGGGGCATCTCGGGCTCCTCGTGATCGGACGTGCGGGTACACGGCGAGCACTTCGGGGCGCGAGCGAGGAACCCCTGGACCAGGCCGGGGGATCGAGACGTGGGAAAGGTCCGGCTATCGCCTCGGCGCCGAAGTGCGCGAGGAGTGATCGCCGAGCACCATGCCGAGTGTCACGAGAAGCCTTTCGGAGAGCCGATACGCGGGGCCGCAGCATGGCACCTGTGCACTCGTGACCGCCACCGGATTTCGGCCGTTCGGAACAGCGGTGGTGAACCCACCGCAACACGAGCGACGCACGACTCCTCAGCCCGCGGCCCAGGCCACCCACAGCGGTGGTTCCCGCCGGGCTGTTCCCTGCGGCTCCGAAAATGATCTTAGGCTCCGCCGCGGAGGGTTTTCGCGATCACAGGGGGTTCGAGACCATGGAAACGCGAACGGCAAGGATTCGCTCCGCCCGGATTTCCGCGGCGGTTTTCGCTCTGACCATCGCTTCGGCGGCAGTGGCCGTACCGGCGGCGCTCGCGGACCCCATCCCGGGATTCGACTTCGATCCGGTGAAGCTGACGCAGCGGATGGACCAGTGCACCAGCCGGCAGGTGGACGACGGCTTCCTGCTCATGGGCTGGATCAACGTCAGCTCCGGCGAGAAGCGGCAGTGGCGGTGCAGCTCGCTCAAGCACATGCTCGAGGACCCGCGCCCGGGCGGGGAGCAGCACGATCCCTACTCGGATCCCGGAAGGGTTCATGCGGTGCGCCGACCGCACGGTGAGCTACGGATTTCCGAGGCCCGCGTCGGGTCCGGGCAACAAGCAGAACATCCTGCAGTTCCGAGGCACGGAGCAGCGCGCCCACGTGGTCTACAACGAGGTCACCGGCGACATCGCCACGATCTACACCGAGCCGGCCCAGGACAACTGGCACGACTGCGCCTACTGGGCGCCGGGTGCCGCGGTGCGGCCCGGGCCGGCTCCGGAAGTCGCCCGATCCGGTGTGGCGGTACTCGCCGGCCGGTGAGCGGGTTCGCGGCCTGCCATGCTGGCGCGGATGACGGACACGGGATACGCGCGGCTGCGGCTGGAGGTACGGGTCGACGAGGTCGACGGGGTCCGGACGCCGCAGGTCGTACCGCTGGTGGACGGGCGGATCCTCGGGCTCGACCTGGTCGCGCACGCGGTGCGCGGTGACTACGGCCGGGGAATTGATCCGGATGTGCTGCTCGGGCGGCGCAGCCCGCTGCGTCCACCCGACGTGGGCCTGGAGCTGTTCGACGAGCGGCCGCGGGCGCCGCTGTGGCGGGGCTCGCGGGCCGAGGATCCGGTGGCGATCTCCGTGCTGGTCGAGCGGGAGAACGCGGGCTGGGGCGCGCCGCACGACGCGGTGGTGTGGGCGGACTGGCAGGTCCGGCGGTGGGAGGGGCTGACGCCGCCGGAGGTGGTGCGGTTCGATCCCGGGCAGTACTTCGAGGAGCTGATCCGCGCGGACGTCGACCGGTGGTGGGAGGACGTGCCGAGGCGGGTGGCGCGGCACGTGGTGTCGGTGCTGGACGACCGGCCCGGGGTGCTCGGGCAGTGGGGGTTCGGGTTGCTCGGCGGGCGGGGCTGGACGATCGGGGCCGACGGCGAAGTGGAGATGTCCGTCGTCGGCCCCGGGGGCCGGCACTACCTCCAGTTCGGCTGCGATCCCCAGGGTGATCCCGATGCCGAGGCCGGCCGGATCCTCGACCGGCTCGGCGACACGCACCCCGAACGGTTGCCGGCGACGGTGCGCTCGACCGTGCTGTAGCGGCGGGTGGTGCTCTCCTCACGGGAAAGCCACCACCCGCCGGAAGTCACAACGTCGGCGAACGCCCTTCGAACGGCGTCGACAGCACCACCGTCGTCCGAGTCGACACCTTCGCCGCCTCCCGGATCCGCCGCAGCAGATCCTCCAGCCCCAGCGGCGAAGCGACGCGCACCAGCAGGATGTACGACTCGTCCCCCGCGACCGAGTAGCAGGACTCGATCTCCGTGATGTGCTGGATGCGTTGCGGGTAGTCGTCGGGGGCGGCCGGGTCGTTGGGGGTCAGCGAGATCAGCGCGGTGAGCGGGAGGCCGATCTGCTCGCCGTCGAGACGGGCGGTGTAGCCGAGGATCACGCCGCGCTGCTCCAGCCTCCGCACGCGCTGGTGCACGGCCGACACCGACAGGCCCACGCGTTCGGCGAGGTCGGTGAAGCTGCGCCGGCCGTCGGCGGCGAGCTCCTGCACGATGGCCTGGTCGAGCGGCTCGAGGGGGCCGCTCATGCTTCGAGCACGACGAGGTCGTGCGGCCGGGTGTTCACGGCCTCGACGCCGGTCTCGGTGACCACGACGATGTCCTCGATGCGGGCGCCCCAGCGGCCCGGCTGGTAGATGCCCGGCTCGACGCTGAACGCCATGCCCGGCTCCAGCGGCAGCGTGTTGCCCGCGATGATGTAGGGCTCCTCGTGCACGTCGAGGCCGATGCCGTGGCCGGTGCGGTGGATGAAGAACTCGCCGAAGCCCGCGGCGTCGATCACGTCGCGCGCGGCGGCGTCGATGGACTCGGCCGTGGCGCCGGGGCGCACGGCGTCGACCGCGGCCTGCTGGGCCTGCTGCAGCACGGCGTAGGTCGGGGCGACGTCGGCGTCGCGCGGTTCGCCGACGGCGTAGGTGCGGGTGGAGTCGGAGTTGTAGCCCTCGGGCAGCGGGCCGCCGATGTCGACGACGACCACGTCGCCGCGCTCGATCACGCGATCGGAGACGTCGTGGTGGGGGCTGGCACCGTTGGGGCCGGAGCCGACGATCACGAAGTCGGCCACCGTGTGGCCCTCCTCGACGATGGCGGCGGCGATGTCGGCGCCCACCTCAGCCTCGGTGCGCCCGGCGCGCAGCCACTCGCCCACGCGGGCGTGCACGCGGTCGATGGCGGCACCCGCGGCGCGCAGCGCGGCGATCTCGGCAGCGTCCTTGCGCATCCGCAGCTCGCGCACGACGGGACCGGCCAGGATCTGCTCGGCGTCACCGAGGGCGGTGCGCAGGGCGAGCACGTGCAGGGCCGGGGTGAAGTCGCTGACGGCGACGCGGCGGGCCTTGCCGAGCCGGTCGGCCACCAGCCGGTAGGCGTCGTCGCCGTCGACCCACGTGAGGACCTCGACGCCGAGCTCGGCGGTGGGCACGTCGGCGTAGCCGGGGGCCTCCAGCTTGGGCACGACGAGCGCGGGCACGCCGTCGGCGGGCACCACGAGCGTGGTGAGGCGCTCGAAGGAGCCGCCCGCCTGGCCGAGCAGGTAGCGCAGGTCGGAGCCGGGGGCGATGAGCAGGGCGTCGGTGTCCGCGGCGGCGGCCGCTTTCGCTGCGCGGTCGAGGCGGGCGCGGAGCGCGGCGGCGTCCGGGGCGGGCGTGTGGAGGGATCGGCGCGACATGCGGCTGAGCCTAGTACCGGCGCGCGGAGGGGCCCGTCACCCGGGCGGGGCCGGAGTTTCGAACAGCGGCGGCAACGCCGTGAGCATCAACGAGGACCAGACCACATGGGTCAGCATCGGCGCCTGAATGCCGCCCGTGGCACGCCGTTGCAGCCCGAACAGCGTCCCCATCACGATCGACGCCAGCACGAGGGCCGGGTTGCGAGTGGCCACGGTGGACAGTGCGTAGACCGCCGTCGAGGTCGCCACCGGCGCGCGCGTCACCGAGCCTTGCAGGGCGCCGCGGAAGAAGACTTCCTCGGCGGCGCCGGTGATCAGCGTCGTCGCGTAGACGGCCGGACCCGAACCGCGATCGGCGTAGGCGAGCACCCCCGCGATCGCCCGTGACAACGGCGGGATGCGGCGGGCCACCAGCGCACAGCCGTAGAACACGCCGAACGCGCCGACGGCGACCGCCACGGGCCCCGCGACGGGGTGGCGCGAGGTGCCGCGCGGCGGTGGTCCCGCGGCGAGCCCGCCCGCGGCCCAGGTGGCGGCGACGGCTCCCGTGCGCCCGTGGAAGCGGGCTGAACCGGGAGGCGTGGAGAGCGACCGGCCGAGCAATCCGGTACCGGCCGCGGTGACCAGCCCGAGCAGCGAGCGCCGCATCACGCCGCCCGCGCGCGTTCGGCCAGCGCCGCCAGGGCCGCGGAGTCGTAGTCCATGGGTTCGAACGGTACGACGTCGCGGATCGCGGGGTCGCGCACGACCACCTCGTTGGCCATGGAGTCGATGAGCGTGCGGCCGGTGGCCACGTCGACGTCGGTCACCAGCGCGAGCCAGTACGACGAGAGCCGCGGCGAGAGCAGCGGCACGGGCACGATCAGCGGCCTGCGGCCCTCGATCCGCGCCAGCCGCCTCAGCATGTCCAGGTAGGCCAGCTGTTCGCTGCCGCCGATCTCGAACGTCCGGCCTTCCGCGGCCTGCGAGTCGAGCACGCCTACGAGGTAGCGCACGACGTCGGCGATCGCGATCGGCTGGGCGCGGGTGGCGGCCCAGCGCGGGGTGACCATCGCGGGCAGGTGCTCCACGAGCTGGCGGGTGATCTCCCACGAGATGCCGCCGTGGCCGATCACGATGCCGGCGCGCAGCACGGTCACGGGCACACCGGTGCCGGCGAGCAGGTACTCGACTTGGCGGCGGCTGCGCAGGTGGGCGGACAGGTCGTCGGAGTCGTCGCCGAGGCCGCCGAGGTAGACGATGCGGCCGGTCCCGGCGGTGCGCGCGGCGAGGGCGAACGCGCGGGCCGCCGCGGAGTCGCGGCGTTCGAAGTCACGAGCGTCGAGGGCGTGCACGAGGTAGTAGGCGGCGTCGGTGCCCCGCAACGCCATCTCGAGCGAGCGGGAGTCCTCGACGTCGCCGTGCACCGCGGTGCCCGCGCCCGTGTAGGCGGCCGGGTTGCGGGTCATCGCGCGCACGTCGTGCCCGTCGGCGGCCAGTGCCTCGGCGACGCGGCTCCCGACGAAACCGGACGCCCCGGTGACCAGTACGCGCACTCCCACTCCCCTTTCCCACGGTGTCGATCAGGGGTACCCGGGACGGGGCGGTGGAAACCGGGCGGCGCGTCAGGCGCGGTACTGCGCGGGCAGACGTGGCAGGCTGGGCGCGTGACCGGACCACTCGCCCTCCTCGACTCCGCGAGCCTGTACTTCCGCTCGTACTACGCGCTGCCCGACTCGATGACCGCGCCCGACGGGACGCCGGTCAACGCCGTGCGCGGGTTCACCGACACGCTGGCGCGCATCCTCACCGACCGACGCCCGTCGCGGCTGGTGGCGTGCCTGGACGCGGACTGGCGGCCGAAGTTCCGCACCGACCTGCTGCCCAGTTACAAGGCACACAGGGTCGCGGTGCCGGGGCACGGCGAGGGCGAGGCCGACGTGGAGGAGGTGCCCGACACGCTCACGCCGCAGGTGCCGGTGATCCTCGACGTGCTGGCCGCGTTCGGGTTCGCCACGGCCGAGGCGGCGGGCTACGAGGCCGACGACGTGATCGGCGCGCTGGCCACCCACGAGCAGGACGCGCCGGTCGAGGTCATCACCGGCGATCGCGACCTGTTCCAGCTCGTGCGCGCGACGCCGACGCCGACCTCGGTCGTGTACGTGGGCAAGGGCTGGGCGAAGGCCGAGGTGCTGGGGCAGGCCGAGATCGCCGAGCGCTACGGCGTGCCGGCCGGCCACGCGGGTCCGGCCTACGCCGACATGTCCGCGTTGCGGGGTGACCCGTCCGACGGGCTGCCCGGCGTGGCCGGTATCGGCGAGAAGACCGCGGCGAAGCTCATCACGCAGTTCGGGTCGCTGGAGGAGCTGATCTCGGCCTCGCAGTCGGGCGACTCGCGGTTGCCGCTGAAGACCCGGCTGCGGCTCAAGGACGCGGCCGACTACCTCGCCGTGGCCCCCACTGTGGTGCGGGTCGCCGTCGACGCGCCGGTGGTGCAGTCCGGGCCGGACGCCGTGCCGACGAGCCCCGCGGACCCGGACCGGGTCGCGGAGCTGGCCGAGCAGTGGAACCTGGGCCGCTCGGTCGAACGGCTCCTGGCGGCGCTGCCGAAGGCGTGAGCGCGGCTCAGAAGTACGTGCCGCACCACGGCCGCGTGTCGGTGGCGAACAGGGTGTCGGCACGGCCGAGCGCCGCCGGGTCGACCGCGGTGATCCGGCCGGCTTGCGCGAGCGTCGAGGCGCGCCACTCGCCGAGGTAGAGCATGGCGAGGCTGTCGGCGTCGAGGCGCACGTCCGCGTCGGCGTCGGTGCGTTCGGCGCCGTCGGGGCCGACGCGGTAGCGGCCGCGGTTGGCCGGCAGCAGCCGATCGTCCACTTCGAACACGACGGGTTCGCCCGAGCCGTAGGTGCGAGCGGCGAGCGCGCCGGCGACGTCGACCAGCCGCAGCCACAGGTCGTCTTCCACCTCGGTGGTGCGGGCACGGCGCGGGTCGGCGAGCAGCACGGAGAGGGGTTCGTCGAGCGGGCGGAAGCGGGAGCTCACGGTGGCGACGAGGTCGATCGAGAGCAGGAACCGCCACAGCGCGGCGATCGCCTCCGGGTTCGTGCCGTGCAGGTCGCGGACCTCCAGCAGCGGGCCGCGTTCGGGTTCGGCGGCGGTGGACTGGTCCACGCTCTTGAACATCGCGAACGCGTCGTCCTCACCGTTCGGTCCGGTGTGGACAGCCACGCGGTACCCGTCTTCGCGGCTGAGGCGGCGGTTGAGGGCGATGGGCCACCAGACGTCGGGGCGGGCGATCATGCCCGGCCGGTGCAGCCCGATCCGTTGGTACAGCGCGGGAAGCTGCGCGCGGGCCTCCTCGGTGTCGAGCAACCGGACGGCGCCACCGGCCTCGGCGCCTTCGCGCAGCCGCGCGGGGTGGTCGACGCGGACGGTGGCGCCGGAGGTGGCGATGCCGTAGCCGAAGCGGCCGTAGATCACAGCTTCGCTGGCGTGCAGGCACGCGAGCGTGGTGCCGCGTTCGGCGAGGTCGTTGAGCTGCGCGCTCATCAACGCGGTGACGACGCCGCGGCGGGTCCAGTCGGCGCGCACGCCGACACCGTCGACCGCCGTCGCGGGCAGGAGCGCGCCGCCGGGGACGGCGATCGTGGTGTCGAAACCGCTGGTGATCCCGATCGGACGGTCGTCGGCGAACGCGGCGAACTTGCCGGGCGCGGCCCAGGAATCGCCGATCTGCGCCCACGCCTCGTCCGAGAGCAGGGGGCTGTGCAGTGCTTGCCCGAGCAGGTCCAAGGTGGGCCGGCGCTCGTCGTCGGTGATCGGGCGTACCACGAAGTCGGTCATGCCGCGATCCAACCAAGCCCGCGGCGCGGGTGCCACGCGTTTTCCCCCGGCGCGCTACTTCGGGGCGTCGACGCGGTAGTCGCCCGCGGTGCCGGTGACCGTGATGGGCACGTGTTTCTCCTCGCCCGCGAGGTCGACCACGCACTGGAACGTGGAGCCGTCGGTCACGGCTTGGCGGTCGGGGCAGCTGACCTCGCCGACGCCGTCGAGCTTGTAGGTGTCGGCGAGGATCTTGGCGACGGCGGCGTCCATGGCTTTCGCGTCGAACACGCGCCCGGGCCCGGTGGCCGACGCCGGCGTCGCGCCCGCCGACGTCTCTGCAGGCGTGGTGGCGGAGGGCGTGACCGTGACGGTCTTGACGGACGTCACCGGGTCGGCTTTGGTCGAACAGCCGGTGGCGAGCAGCATTCCCAGGCCGCACAGACCCAGCACCAGCACGGCGCGCATTCCCGCTCCTGTCCCCCGATGCCCGTTACGGGCCCCTGGTCACGGTCAGAAGAAAGTACCGCACCAGGACGCGCGGCGCGTGCCGAACAAGGTGTCCACGTGCGACACCGCGGCGTCGTCCAGGACTTCGACACGGCCGGTGTCGGCCAGGGCCGAGGCGTGCCACGCTCCGAAGTAGAGCATCGCGAGCGAGGTGACGTCGAGGCGCAGGGCGGGGGCGGCGTCGGTGCGTTCGGCGCCGTCGGGGCTGATGCGGTAGCGACCGTCGTTGGCGGGCAACAGCGGGTCGGTCACTTCGAGGACGACCGGTTCGGCCTCGCCGTAGGTGCGGGCGGCGAGTGCGGCGGGCGCGTCGATCACGCGCAGCCACGTTTCGTCCTCGACGGCCTTGACCTTCACCGCGCGCGGGTCGGTGAAGAGCAGTTCGACGGGTTCGTCCACGGGGCGGGCGATCACGGAGATGTCGTCGACGAGGTCCACCGACAGCAGGAACCGCCACAGGCCGGCGAACGCGGCGGGGTTGGTGTAGTGGAACTCGAAGACCGTGAGTTTCTGCCGGTCGCCCTCGCCGCGTTCGACGTGGTAGACGAGGTAGCCGTCGACGCCGTCCGGGCCGCGGTGCACCGCGGTCTCGACGGGGCTGTCCGAGCGGCGGGCCTGGTTCTCGTTCATGGGCCAGTAGTGCGCGGGCCGCGTGATCATGCCGGGCCGGGCGGTGCCGGTGGCGGCGTAGAGGTCGGGCCAGTGCAGCAGGGTCTGCTCGAGGCTGAACACGCTGACCTCGCCGCCGGACGGTGCTTCCGGGCGCAGCCGCGCGTGGCGGCGGTCGACGACGAGGTTGCGGCTGAGGGTCGCGACGCCGTAGCCGTACCGGCCGTAGATCGCGCCTTCGGTGGCGTGCAGGGACGCCAGCACCACGTCGCGTTCGGCGAAGTCCTGCAGCTGCGCGGCCTGCAGGGCGCTGAGCACGCCGCGGCGGGTGCGGCCGGCGCGCACGCCGACGCCGGTCACGGCCGCGAGGGGCACGCGCGCGCCGCCGGGGAGGACGACCTCGTGGTCGGCGGCTCGCACGGTGCCGATCAGCTCCGGGTCGAACGCGGCGAACACGCGCGACTCCTGCAGAGCCTCGCCGATCCGCTCCCACTCCTCGTCGCTGCCGGCCTTGACGTGCAGCGCGGACCGGAACAGGTTCCAGGCCGCGCGCTGCTCGTCGGCGGAGGACAGGAGTCGTACGGTGTGGTCGCTCATGCCGCGATCATCCTGTGGCCAGCGGGGTGCGGGCCACCGATTTACCCGGCTTCACTTTTCAGAGTGGATCACCGCGGTGATCATGGGGCGGCAGGCGGCGAGACCTCGTAGTTGCCGTCGCTGCCCTTGACGGTGATCGGCACCTGCTGCGGCTTGCCGTTGATGGTCGCGGTGCACTCGAACTTTGCACCGTCCTCGACCTTCTGCTCGGCCGGGCAGGTGACGCCGGTGACGCCTTCGATCTTGTAGGTGTCGGTGAGCAGCTTCGCGACGTCGGTCTGCATCTGGGTGTTGTTGAAGACCTCGGTCTTGAAGAAGCCGGGGGCGACGAACCCGAGGATCGCGACCACGGCCACCACCACGATGAGCGCGCCGATGCCGATGAACAGGCCGCGCTTCGACTTCGGTTCGTCACCGGTGTCGCCGACGGTCTGCGTGAGGGCGGTCGCCTGGCCGTAGTCGTACTGGTTGCCGGCGGGCTGGCCGTAGGGCTGCTGAGCCTGCGGGCCGGTCTGCGGCTGGCCGTACAGCGGCTGCTGCTGCGGGCCGCTCTGCGGGTACCCGCCGCCGGGCTGCTGCCCGTACTGCTGGGGCGGCTGCTGCCGGTTCGGGTCGTAGGGCTGGCCGTACTGCTGCGGGAGCGGCTGCTGGCCCCACTGCGGTTGCTGCGGCGACTGCGGTGGCTGCTGCTGGGGGTAGCCGCCGGGCTGCTGGCCGTACTGGGGCTGCTGCTGCGGCTGGACCCACTGCGTCGGCTGCGAGTCGTAGGGCTGCTGGGGCTGCTGGCCGTACTGCTGCGGGTTGTAGGGCTGCTGTTGCTGCTCCTGCGGCCCGCTCGGCGGGTAGGCGCCGCCCGGCTGTTGCCCGTATTGCGGCTGCTGCCCGTACTGGGGCTGCTGCTGCGGGTCGTTGCCGCCATACGGCGTGCTCATCGTTCGCCTCCGCCTTGATTGCCTGTGGCAGTGACCTCCTCGGGAGGAGTCGCTGCCCACGGTGTCGAGCGCGATCCAACCACAGGTCGGGGCCGAGCACACGCGTCCACGCGCACCCTGTCCGAGCGGTGACCTCGACCTGCCCGCGAACGCCCTGCGGCCGAGGCGCGCGCTTCCGGCAAAACAGTCATGCCCCGCCGGCCGCGACGACGCCGCGGCGCAGTGCGCGCACGGCTTCCGCGGCGGCGGCGCCGACCGGGTCGGCTTTGCCGAGGACGTCGCGGATCTGGTCGAGCAGGTCGATCACCTGGCGTGACCAGCGGACGAAGTCGCCGGCGGACAGTTCCTGGCCGTTGGTCTCGGCGGCGGTGAGGACCTTCTCGAGCGATTCGCCGCGGGCCCACCGGTAGACCGGCCACGCGAAACCGGCGTCGGGTTCGCGGGTGCGGTCGAGGTGGTGGCGGCGTTCGTCCTCGGTGAGGTCGACCCACAGCTTGGTGGTCTCTTCCCAGGCCTTGGGCACGGAGCCGCCGGGCAGGCGCGGCTCCCCCGCCATATCGCGGCGGGCCTCGAACACGAGCGTGGACACGACGGCGGCGAGCTCGGCCGCGCCGAGGCCTTCCCACACGCCATGGCGGATGCACTCGGCGGCCAGCAGGTCGGACTCGCTGTAGAGACGCGCGAGGCGGTGGCCGTGTTCGGTGACGCGGTCCTCGCCGGTGCCGGGGCCGAGGTAGCCGCGTTCGCCGAGCAGCGCGAGGATCCGGTCGAACGCGCGGGCCAGCGAGTGGGTGGTCGCGGCGACCTTGCGTTCGAGCTGCTCGGTCTCGGCCTGCAGGCGCTGGTAACGCTCGACCCAGCGCAGGTTGGCCTCGCGTTCGGCCAGACCGTGGCAGGGGTGGGCGCGCAGGGCGCGCTGCAGGGCGTTGAGCTCCGCATCGTCGCCCTGGCTCGTGCGGCGCCGCTGGCGCCCGGGCAGGGAGATGCCGGAGTCGCGCAGGGCCGACGCGATGTCGCGGCGGGTCTTGGGTGAGCGCAGTTCGACGTGCTTGGGCAGGCGGATGCGGCCGAGGGGCTCGACCGGGGCCGGGAAGTCGGCGACCGAAAGCGGCCCGGACCAGCGGTCCTCGGTGACGACCACGGGCCGCGGCTCGCGGATCGGATCCAGGCCCGGGTCGACGACCACGGCCAGCCCGGCGCGGCGCCCGGCGGGCACGGCGATGACGTCGCCCTTGCGCAGCTTCTCCAGCGATTCCGCGGTGCCGGCGCGGCGGGTGGCGGTGTTCTGCCGGGAGAGCGTCTTCTCGCGGGCGGAGATCTTGGCGCGCAGCTCGACGTATTCGAGCATCTCGTCGAACTCGCCGGTCACCGCGCGGGCGTAGCCGACGAGGGCTTCCTTGTTGCGGTCGATGCGCCGCGAGGTGCCGACCACGGACCGGTCGGCCTGGAACTGGGCGAACGACTGTTCCAGCAGCTCGCGCGCGGAGTCTGCGCCGACCTGGGCGACGAGGTTGACGGCCATGTTGTAGCCGGGCCGGAACGACGAGCGCAGCGGATACGTACGCGTGGAGGCGAGGCCGGCGACCTGCTTCGGGTCGACGCCGGGCTGCCACGCGACGACGGCGTGGCCCTCGACGTCGATACCGCGGCGCCCGGCGCGGCCGGTCAGCTGCGTGTACTCGCCCGGGGTGAGGTCGACGTGGGCTTCGCCGTTGTACTTGACCAGCCGTTCCAGCACCACAGTGCGCGCGGGCATGTTGATACCCAGCGCGAGGGTCTCGGTGGCGAACACGGCCTTGACCAGGCCGCGCAGGAACAGTTCCTCGACGGTCTCCTTGAACGCGGGCAGCAGGCCCGCGTGGTGGCCGGCGAAGCCGCGTTCCAGCGCTTCGCGCCATTCCCAGAAACCGAGGACGCTCAGGTCGCCCTCGGGCAGGTCGGCGGTGCGCTCGGCGACGATGCGGCGGATCTCCTCGACCTGCTCGGGCCCGTTGAGCCGCAGGCCGGAGCGCACGCACTGCGCGACGGCGGCGTCGCAGCCGGCGCGGGAGAAGATGAACACGATCGCGGGCAGCAGCCCGGCCGTGTCGAGGCGCTCCACGACGTCGACGCGTGAGGGCGGGCGGAACCGTTGCGGGCGGGGTGCGCCGCGGCGGCCTCCGCGGTTGCCGCGCATCGAGGCGGGGGCGAAGCGGCCGAGCTCTTCGGCGCGGCGCAGCAGGCCGGGGTTGATGCTCAGCTCGGCGTTCGGGTCGCCTTCGTCCTGGCCGGCGAACAGGTCCATCAGGCGGTTGCCGATGAGCATGTGCTGCCACAGCGGCACGGGCCGGTGCTCGTCGACGACGACGGTGGTGTCGCCGCGGACCTCGACGAGCCATTCGCCGAACTCCTCGGCGTTGCTCACGGTGGCCGAGAGCCCGACGACGCGGACGTGTTCGGGCAGGTGGAGGATCACTTCCTCCCACACGGCGCCGCGGAAGCGGTCGGCGAGGTAGTGGACCTCGTCCATCACGACGTAGCCGAGCTCGGGGATGGCGGAGCTGCCGGCGTAGAGCATGTTGCGCAGCACCTCGGTGGTCATCACGACCACCTGCGCGTTGCCGTTGATGGAGGTGTCGCCGGTGAGCAGGCCGACGGCGTCGCTGCCGTAGTGGGCTACGAGGTCGGCGTACTTCTGGTTGGACAGCGCCTTGATGGGCGTCGTGTAGAAGCATTTACGGCCCTCGGCGAGTGCCAGGTGCACGGCGAACTCGCCGACCACGGTCTTGCCGGCGCCGGTGGGTGCGCACACGAGCACGCCGTGGCCGTCTTCGAGAGCCTCGCAGCCGCGGACCTGGAAGTCGTCGAACTCGAACGACACCTCGCCGGCGAAACGCGTCAGCTGCGGGTATTTGGCGCGGCGGCGTGAGACCGCGTAGGCCTCGGCCGGGGAAGGTGAAGGGCTAGTGGCCACCCCGTCAGGGTTCCACACGGCACCGACAGTCCGCACGCGGCGTGCCGACCGGTGTGTGGCCGTGCGGTTACGGGGCGACGACGGTGAGCGCGCCGGGCACGCAGGTGGCGGTGACGGGGGTGGTGCCCTGGGATTCGCCGTCGGCGTAGGCGGGCCAGCCGGGGCCGGTTCCGGTTTCGATGCCGGTTTCGATACTCAGTGTCCGGGTGCGCAGGGTGCGGACGGCGGGGTGGTCGAGGTGCGCGCCGGTGCGCAGGCCGGGCAGCAGGCGCAGCAGCTGCAGGCGGCCGGCGGCGCCGATCACGGTGACGTCGAAAAGCCCGTCGTCCGGCGTGGCCTGGGGGCAGATCGGGACGCCGCCGCCGTAGTAGGGGGTGTTGCCGACGGCGATCAGCGTGGCGTCGAGCTCGAGGGTGCCTTCGTCGGTGTGGAGGGTGACGGGGCGGGGGCGGAAGGCAGCGAGCTCGGCGAGGATGGCGACGTCGTAGCGGCGGGGGCCGGAGGGCCAGCGGAGGCTGTTGGCGCGGGCGTTGACGGCGGCGTCGAATCCGGAGCACAGGACCGTGGCGAACCAAGCGCCCTGCTCTCCCGCGCCGCTGCCTTCCGCGCCGCCGAGGCGGCCGAGGTCGAGGGTGCGGCGGGTGCCGGCGCGCAGGGCTTCGGCGAGCTTGTCTGCGGCTGTGAGGGCGTCGGGTGGAGTGCCGAGGGCGCGGGCGAAGTCGTTGCCGGTTCCTGAGGGCACGAGGCCGAGGGCAACGTCGTGGTCGGCGCAGAACTGCACGCCTTGATGCGCGGCGCCGTCGCCGCCGAGGACGATGAGCACGTCGAGACCCTCGGCGTGCGCGGATCGCATGAGGGCTCGGGATTCCTCGACGCTGGTGGCGGTGAGGACGTCGAGCCTTTCGACGGCGAGGCGCAGCCGGGCGGCCACGGCGTCCGCGATCCGGGCCGCGGCTCCGTGGCCGGAGGCCGGGTGGACGGCGAGCGCCGCGGTGAGCCCCATGCGGTGGTGGTTACGTGATGTCGTCGGTCGACTGGCTGCGCGGCGAGGTCACGGGCTCGTCTTCCTCGACGGTGCTCGGCGTGTAGTTGAACGGTGCGGCTTCGTCGTCGTCGAGCTTGTCCCAGCCCTCGTCTTCGCGGATCTTGTCGCGCTTGCGGTCGTGGAAACGCGTGATCTGGATGGCGATCTCGAACAGCACGGTGAGTGCGGCGGCGAGACCGAGCATGGAGAACGGGTCGGAGCCCGGCGTCGCGAACGCGGCGAACACGAACAGCGCGAACAGGATGCCGCGGCGCCACCGCTTGAGCTGCTGGTAGCGGACGACCCCGACGAGGTTGAGCATCACCACGATCAAGGGGAGCTCGAAACTGACGCCGAAGATGAGCAGCAGCGACAGGATGAACGAGATGTACTTGTCCGCGGTCAACGCGGTCACGAACTGGTCCTGGCCGAAGCCTGCCAGCAGCGCCAGCGCGTGCGGCACGAGGAAGTACGCCAGCACGGCACCGGCGGCGAAGAGCACCGAGGCGAAGCCGACGAAGACGAGCGCGTACTTGCGTTCCTTCGTGTAGAGCCCGGGAGCGATGAACGCCCAGAACTGGTACAGCCAGAACGGCGAGAGCAGGACCGCGCCGGCCGCGACGCCGATCTTCAGGCGGACCATGAAGACCTCGAACGGCTGCGTCTGCAGCAGCCGGCACCCGGCCTGGTTGCCACCGAAGCGCTGTTCGGCGGGGATGGCGCAGTACGGGTGGGTCATGATGTCGCCGAGCGACGGGATCGGGCCGAGGTGCTGTTCGAACCAGATCCAGCCGAAGATGCCGCCGATGACGATGAACAGCAGGGCGAACCCGAGCCGGCGCCGGAACTCGTAGACGTGCTCGATGAGTGTCATCGTGCCGTCGGGGTTTCTCCGGCGGCTGCGCCGGCGCCGGTTGCTGGGGCGCGCGCCTGCGCCGTTGGCGGCTTCCGCCACTGGTCGTTCCGTTCTCGTCATAGCCCGCCGGAGCGCGCTGGGTGTTCAGCGCGCTCCGCGGACCGGGGACCGGGTGGGGTGGTCGGGCCTCAGCTGGCGTTCTTCTGCGGCTGCTCGGCCGCCTGCTGCTTCTTCAGCTCGTCGAGCTGGCGCTGGAGGTCGGCGACCTGCTGGTCCTGGGCCGGGGCGGTGGCCTGCGGGAGCTGGCGGGTCTCGACCTGCTCGGCCTCGTCCTTGTGCTCGCCGGTGAGGTCCTTGGTCTCGGCCTTGAAGATCTTCATGGACTTGCCGATGGAGCGGGCGGCGTCCGGAAGCCTCTTGGCCCCGAACAGCAGAACCACGACGAGCACCAGGATGATGATGTGCCACGGCTGCAGCGCGTTCATGGCGGTGGCCTCCTTGTTTCTTTAGTCGTTGCCGATGTTACTGGTTTCCGGTGCGTCGCGGCGCTGCGCCACGGCCACGCGAAGTGCTGCGGACCGGGCGCGGAGGAGTCCGGTCCGGTCCTGGGTGTTCGTAGCCACCATGCTCAGGGTGCGGCGGAACTGGCGCAAGACTCTGATCGTCTGTACTGCCAGGAGAATCAGGACGAGCAGGCCCGCCGCGAGCACTACGTAAGTGGGCAAGTACGACACGTGGGTTACCTTAACGGCCGTAGGTTGACGGTAGGTGACGGGATCGGGCCACCGCGTCGGCCGCTCGTCGTCGAACCGCGTCAGCGAGTGTGACGGGGCTCTCCACCTGCGCGTCTCCGGCGAGTCCGAGGACCAAACGGACCATCCAGGACTCGTCCGCATAGCGCATCCGGATGCGCAGCCGCCCACCGTCGAGTTCGGCGAGTTCTTCACACGGGTAGTACTCCGCGACCCAGCGCGCGTCGGGGTCGAGCACGAGCTCGGCCTCGCACTGGTCGGGCCGCGCTGAGAACACGCCGTCGGACAGGTCGGTGGGCCGCGCGTGGGCCGGGGGCGCGGCGGGTTCGTCGAGCACGGTCAGCTCGTCGATGCGGTCGAGGCGGAACAGCCGGACGTCCTCGACGCGGCGGCACCAGGCTTCGAGGTAGCCGACGGCCTGCACGATGAGCAGCCGCATCGGGTCCACGGTGCGTTCGGTGATCTGGTCCTTGGACGCGGTGTAGTACCGCATCCGCAGGGCGCGCCCGGCCTGTAGCGCGGCCGCGACCTCCTCGCGGGTCTTCGCGGCGCGTTTGCCCTCGCGCACGCCGCCGCCGACCACGACACCGGCCGGCTGGGCCTGGCCCGCGGCGTCCTCGATCTTGGCGATCGAGCGGCGCACGGCGTCGCCGTCGACCACGCCGGGGGTGTCGGCGAGCGCGCGCAGGGCCACGAGCAGCGCGGTGGCCTCGCCGCCGGTGAGGCGCAGGGGGCGGCTCATGCCGGCGTCGTGGGTGACGACGATGGTGTCGCCTTCGAAGGAGAGGTCGATCAGGTCGCCCGGGCCGTAGCCGGGCAGGCCGCACATCCACAGCAGTTCGAGGTCCTTGCGCAGCTGGCGCGGCGTGACGTCGAAGTCGTGGGCGGCCTCGTCGACGCGCACGCCGGGGCGCGCGAGCAGGTAGGGCACGAGCGCGAGCAGGCGCGGCATGCGTTCGGTGGAGCCGCTCATCGGCCGCTCCCCTGCTCGGCGCGGGCGAGGACGGCTTCGAGGCGGTGCTGCACGGATTTGGCGAGCACGTCGGGTTCGAGCACGAGCACGTCGGGTCCCTGGGCGGCGATCCAGTCGGCGGCCGACTCGGGGAAGAACAGGCCGATCTCGATGAGGTCGCCCTCCTCGCCGTCGATCGTGTCGCGGCCGACGACCTCGCCGCGGCGGCGCACGCCGGCGGCGCGCCCGTCCGCGACCCAGAGGCGGGCGGTGGTGACGGGGCTGGATTCCTCGCTGCCGCCGGTGACGGACACGAGCTGCAGCAGCTTCACACCCTCGGGCCGCGTCACCGCGCCGGGCTCGCCGATCGGGGTCACTTTGCCGGTGACGCGGGAGAGCCGGAAGCAGCGGGTCGCGCCGCGGTCGCGGTCGTGCCCGACGACGTACCAGCGAGCGCGCCAGGACACGACTCCCCACGGTTCGAGCTCACGCATGCGGCGTTCCGGGGAGCCGACGCGGCGGTACTCGAAGCGCACGGCCTGGCCGCTCTGCACGGCGGCGAGCAGCGGCCCGAACGCCGGCTCGGCGCGCACGCGGGGTTCGATCACGGTGGGCGCCTGGTCGTCGACCTCGACGCCGGCAGCGCGCAGCTTCACGAGCGCGCCCTGGGCCTGCCCGGTCAGCTCGGGCGAGTCCCACAGGCGCACGGCGAGGCCGACGGCGGCCGCTTCGTCGGGGGCCAGGTCGATCTCACCGAGCTCGTAGTCGCGGCGGGCGATGCGGTAGCCCTCGACGGGGTCGAACGCGGAGTTGCGGCCGGTCTCCAGGGGGATGCCGAGCTCCCGCAGCTCCGTTTTGTCGCGTTCGAACGTGCGGAAGAAGGCCTCGTCGCTGGCCGCGTCGGCGTACCCGGGCACGATTCCGCGAATCCGCTCGGCGGTGAGGTACTGCCGGGTGGACAGCAGGGCGAGCACGAGGTTGACCAGCCGTTCGGCGCGTGCGGTGGACACCCGTACAACCCTAGCTCTCCTCGTCGTCCCCGATCGTGAGGTTCCCCGAACGCGTCGCGACCCTAGCCTGGAACCATGGCTGAACGTGTACTGCTGGTGACCGGAGCGTCGCGAGGGATCGGGGCGGCCACGGCCAGGCGCGCCGTGTCGGCGGGGTTCCGGGTGGCGCTCGTGGCCCGGAAATCCGAGGCCGTGGCCCCGCTCGTGGCCGAGTTCGGCGAGGAAAACGCGCTGGCGCTGGCCGCCGACGTCACCGACTGGCGGGGTGTGTCGGGCGCGGTCGAGGCGACGCTGGCGCGGTTCGGGCGGCTGGACGCGGCTTTCGCGAATGCCGGGATCGGCATGGGCGTGTCGTTCTTCGGCGACGGCGGCGCGGAGCCCGAACAGTGGCGGGAACTGGTGCTGACCAACGTTTACGGTCCCGCGCTCACGGCCCGTGCCGTGCTGCCGGCGTTGGCGGACACGAGCGGTCATCTCGTGCTGACGGGTTCGGTCGCCGGCCGTTACCCGCGCAAGGGGAGCCTGTATTCGGCGACGAAGTGGGCGGTGAGCGGGCTGGCGGCGGGAATCCGGGAGGAGGCCGTCGGCACGGGCGTGCGGGTCACGCTGGTGCAGCCCGGCATCACCGACACCGACATCCTGACGGATGAGCAGCGGCGCAAGCCGAAGCTCGAGGCCGACGACGTCGCCCGCGCGGTGCTCTACGCGCTGGAGCAGCCGCCGTCGGTGGACGTCAACGAGATCATGGTCCGCCCGGCCGGGCAGGTCCTTTAGCGCTCCAGCCGGGCGACGCGGCCGCCGGTGCCGCCGGCCCAGCAGCTGCCCGCGGGCGCGCAGTCGACGGTGTCGAAGCTGCCGGTGTCGAACCGCGTCCAGTGGCGGCCGCCGTCGGGGCTGAGGTCGCTGCCGCCGGGGCCGACGGCGATGACGGAGCCGCCGAGCCACGCGAGCCCGGAGCGGTAGCCCGCGGGGTATTGCGCCGGGGTGCGCCAGGTACGGCCGCGGTCGGCGCTGAGCGCGACGGCCGGGCCGGGCGCCGTGGGGTTCGCGAAGTCCCCGCCGATCGCGACGCCTTGCCACGGCGTGCGGAACGCGAGCGCGAACACGCCGGCGGACGCGCTGCTGGGCAGCGGGGTGTCGGCGACGGTCCAGTGGTGCCCGGCGTCGCCGGTGTGCAGCACCCGGGCGCGGTCCCCGCCGCCCATCGCGAGCCACGCGTCGAACGGCCCGGAGGTGGCCACGCACTGGCCGCTCGCCGCGAAGCCCGCTTCGCCGGGCAGGGCGGGCGGGAATGCGCTGTCGGGGATCTGCCGCCAGGTACGGCCGCCGTCCGCGGTGGCCTGCACGCGGAACTTCCCGTCGACGGGGTCGCTCATCGCGTGACCGCGCCAGGGGTCGAAGAAGGCGAAGCAGTCGTAGAACGCTTTCGGGTCGGGGTTGGCGAACGTCTGGCGCCAGTGCCGGCCGGCGTCGTCGGTGCGGTAGACGCGCGAGTCCTCCCCGGGGCCGATGGAGAGCACCACGGCGTGGTCGGCGTCGAAGGCCTCGATGTCGCGGAACTCCAGCGTCTCCGTGCCGGGCGGCCCGACGGGGCTCCAGGTGCGGCCGCCGTCCGTGGTGCGCAAGACGGTCCCCTGCGTGCCGCTGACCCACGCCACGCGCCCGCTGACGGCCGAAAGCCCCCGGAACTGCGCCGGGAGCCCGGTCGGCGTCAGCCGCCACGACGGGAGCCGCTGAGCCGCGCCCGCCACCCCACCGGCGACCAGCGGCAGCACCGCACCCAGCAGAACCACCAACGTACGCACGAGCCGCATGCGGCCGATCTTGCCGCACCCGGACGGCGACTTTCGTCGGGAACGCCGGATCTGCCAACCGCCCGTCGGGCCCGAGCCGATTGCGCCGGAAATGCCCGAGGGCCGCCTCGCGTGGTGGCGGGGCGACCCTCGGCGGCTGCGGTCCTGGCGGGTTACAGCGAGCTGATCAGACGTTCCACTCGCTCGTCCACCGAGCGGAACGGGTCCTTGCACAGCACGGTGCGCTGGGCCTGGTCGTTGAGCTTGAGGTGGACCCAGTCGACGGTGAAGTCGCGGCCGGCGGCCTGGGCGGCGGCGATGAAGTCTCCGCGGAGCTTGGCACGGGTGGTCTGGGGCGGGGTGTCCTTGGCGGCTTCGATCTCGCCGTCGTCGGTGACGCGCTTGACCAGGCCCTTGCGCTGCAGCAGGTCGAAGATGCCCCGGCCGCGGCGGATGTCGTGGTAGGCGAGGTCGAGCTGGGCGATGCGGGGGCTGGAGAGGTCCAGGTCGTGCTTCGCGCGGTAGCGCTCGACCAGGCGGTGCTTGATGGCCCAGTCGATCTCGGTGTCGATCTTCGCGAAGTCCTGCTGTTCGACGGCCTCCAGGGCGCGGCCCCACAGCTCGACCACCCGCTCGTTGGCGGGGGTGGAGCCATTCTCCTTGAGGTGCTGCACGGCGCGCGCGTGGTACTCGCGCTGGATGTCGAGCGCCGAGGCCTCGCGGCCGCCGGCGAGGCGGACCTGGCGACGGCCGGTCAGGTCGTGGCTGATCTCGCGGATCGCCCGGATCGGGTTGTCGAGGGTGAAGTCGCGGAACTGCACGCCGGCCTCGATCATCTCGAGCACCAGGTTCGCCGACCCGATCTTGAGCATCGTGGTGGGCTCGGCCATGTTCGAGTCGCCCACGATCACGTGCAGGCGCCGGTAACGCTCGGCGTCGGCGTGGGGCTCGTCGCGGGTGTTGATGATGGGGCGCGAGCGCGTGGTGGCGCTGGAGACGCCCTCCCAGATGTGCTCCGCGCGCTGCGAGAGGCAGTACACGGCGCCGCGGGGGGTCTGCAGGACCTTGCCCGCGCCGCAGATGAGCTGGCGGGTCACGAGGAACGGCAGCAGCACGTCGGCGATGCGGGAGAACTCGCCGGCGCGCGTCACGAGGTAGTTCTCGTGGCAGCCATACGAGTTGCCCGCGGAGTCGGTGTTGTTCTTGAACAGGAAGATGTCGCCGCCGATGCCCTCGTCGGCCAGCCGGCGCTCGGCGTCGACCAGCAGGTCCTCGAGGATCCGCTCACCGGCCTTGTCGTGCGTGACCAGCTGCGTGAGGTCGTCGCACTCGGCCGTCGCGTACTCGGGGTGCGAGCCCACGTCGAGGTAGAGCCGGGAGCCGTTGGAGAGGAAGACGTTCGACGAGCGTCCCCAGGACACGACCCGCCGGAAGAGATACCGCGCGACCTCGTCGGGCGAGAGCCTGCGCTGACCGTGGAAGGTGCACGTGACCCCGAACTCGGTCTCGATGCCAAAGATCCGCCGCTGCATCCCACCAGAGTAGGCGCTGCACCCCCTTGAGCGGTGCGCCGATCGGGCGGCGACACCCGGTCGGTACGTTGCGTGGGGTGAGAAATCGCGCGAATCCGGCGACGGAGCAGCGTGGCCCAGGCCGGACGGAGAAGAGGCCAGCGACGGTGTTGTACCAGCTCAGCCGCCCGTTCCGGAAGGTGGGGCGCTCCGATCGGGCCCTGATCCGCCGTAGCGCGGCCCTGCCGAAGACCCGCGCCGACGATGTTTTGGGCCGGCTTTCGAAATCCGCGAACAAATCGCGCCTGTGGTGGGTCGTGGCCGCCGCACTGGCCACGCGCAAGGGTGCGACGCGCCGGGGAGCGCTGCGCGGGATTGTCGCCATCGCCGGGGCAAGCGCGGCCGCGAACCTGCTCGGCAAGCCGATGTTCCCCCGCCGGCGCCCGGCCGAGGACGAGGTGCCCGAGCACCGGCGGCTGCGCAAGCGGCCCACGTCCTCGTCGTTCCCGTCCGGCCACGCGGCATCGGCGGCCGCGTTCGCCACGGCCGTCGCGATGGAGTCGCCCAAGGCCGGGCTCGTCGTCGCACCGCTGGCGGGCGCGGTCGCGTACTCGCGGGTGCACACCGGCGTCCACTGGCCCAGTGACGTCGGCGCCGGCCTGGTGATCGGCGTCGGGGTCGCCGCCCTGACGAGGCACTGGTGGCCGCTGCACCCCGACGTGCCCGCCCGCACCGCGCACACGGCCGAAGCGCCGGAGATGCGTGACGGCGAGGACATGCTGGCCCTGGTCAACCCGCACTCCGGCGTCGACGGCCAGGACCCGACCGAGGACGTCCGCTACGCCTGGCCCAAGGCCACGCTGCTCTACCCCGACCCGCACCAGGACCTGCGCGACCAGCTCGCGGCCGAGATCGACGCCCGCGGCGGCTCCGTGCGCGCGCTGGGCGTGGCGGGTGGTGACGGCACGGTCGCCGCGGTCGCGTCCGTGGCCGCCGAACGCGGCCTGCCGCTCGCGCTCATTCCCGCGGGCACGCTCAACCACTTCGCCCGTGACGTCGGCGTGCGGTCGATGCCCGACGCCGACGCGGCCACCGAAGCCGGCAACGCGGTCGGCATCGACC
The DNA here is from genome assembly GCF_040682095.1 of Amycolatopsis sp. NPDC051372. NCBI lineage: Bacteria > Bacillati > Actinomycetota > Actinomycetes > Pseudonocardiales > Pseudonocardiaceae > Amycolatopsis > Amycolatopsis sp. NPDC051372. Next base: position 15,262 of record NZ_JBFBAF010000017.1, on the reverse strand, counting down.
TGGGCGAGGTCGAGGTCCACGGCGCGGGCGAAGCGGAGCACCGCTGGTTCGTGAACACCGCGAGCCTCGGCGGATACCCCGAGATGGTCCGGCTGCGCGAGAAGCTGCAGCAGAAGCACCCGAAATGGCCTGCGGCCGCGCTGGCGCTGGCCCGCGTGCTGCGCGGTGCGAAACCGCTGCCGATCCTGCTCAACGACGAACCCGCTGACGTCTGGCTGATCTTCGTCGGCAACGGCACCTACTCCCCCAAGGGCTTCGCGCCGTCGCGGCGCCCGGCGCTGGACACCGGCTTGCTCGACGTGCGCTACCTGCGCGCCGACGTGCCGTACTCCCGCGCCCGGTTCCTGCTCGCGATGGTGACCAACAGCCTCAACGCCAGCCACGTCTACCAGCAGCTGGACGTGCCGGAGCTGCGCGTGAAGCTGCTCGGCGGCAACCGCCGCGTCGCCACCGACGGTGAGGTCGGGCCGCTCGGCAACGAGTTCACCTTCCGCGCCCGCCCCAGCGCCCTGACGATCTACCGCAACCCCGACAACCGGGCTTGACCAGCGCTTTACCCGCTCACAGCGAATCCACAGCACCTCGTCCCTAGCGTGATCACGTCAGGTGCGGGCGACCCTGCCCGCTTCCGTTCACGGCAGGGAACCCCTCGTGCGTTTTTCCTCATGCGATGCCACGCGCCCGGCGGTGCGATCGTGATGCCGCAAGCCGCGGTCGACCCGGTACTGCCGCCCGACATCACGGCACAGGCGCGTGACCTCGGCCCGCTCGAGTCACCGGCGATCTGGCTGACCGCCGCGGGCGCGGCCGTCGCCGTACTCGCCGTGACCATCGTGCTCGGGCACCACCGGCGCGCCCGCCGCTGGGGAACCAGCGGCGCGGTGGTGCTCTTCCTCCTCGCGGCCGTGACCGCCGTGAACAGCTACGTCGGCTACGTCCGCACCCCTGGCGACCTCGGCCGGCTCTTCGAACGCGGCTCCGGCGCGGCCGACGCCGTGGGGATGCTGCTCGACGACGGCGCCGACGAACCCGACGCGCCGGCCGCCACCGCGCAGCGCCACCCCGCGGTGGTGAGCAGCGGGCAACGCGTCGACGTGCTCAGCCTGCCCGACCCCGCCGACACCGTGCCCTCGGGCGAGAACTACGTGATCCTGCCGCCCGGCTACGACGACCCGGCCAACGCCGGCCACCGCTACCCCGTCGTCTACCTGATCCACGGCTACCCCTACGGCGGCCCGCGCGATTGGCTCACCTCCGGCGCCGCGCCCGACGCGCTGCACAACCTCGAAGCCGACCACGTGATCGCCCCGATGATCGTGGTCAGCGTCGACCTCACCGCCGGCGTGCCCAGCAAGGACTGGGAAGGCCTCGACGTCCCCGGCGGCCCGCAGCTCGAGACCTACCTCGCCAAAACCGTCGTCACCGGCGTCGACCACCGCTACCGGACCCTCGCCGACCGCCGCCACCGCGCACTCGGCGGCATGTCCGGCGGCGGGTTCGCCGCCCTCAACACCGGCCTGCACCACCTCGACGAATTCGCCACCCTCGTGATCGCCCTGCCCTACGACGACCTCAACGACTCCATCGGCGTCCTCGACGGCCATCCCTCCGCCATCGCCGCGAACACGCCACGCCACTACCTGCCGACGATGACGTTCACCGCACCGATCTCCGTGCTCCTCGCGGCCGGCACCGGCGCCCCCACCGACGTCGCCACGGCCCACTGCATCGCCGACGCGCTGCACCGCCGCGGCCAGGACGCCGTCGTCCACACCGAACACGGCTTCAACCATACCTGGCACACCGCCCGCGCGACCCTGCCCTACCTCCTGGCCTTCGCCGACCAGAACTTCCGCAGCACGCCGACGTCCTGAACCAGTCCTGAAACGCCGAGTGGGCCGCCCGGAAACCCGGACGGCCCACTCGCACGACCACTTCATTCCGTGGCCGTCACTCCTTGGCGGAGTCACCGTCCGAGTCACCCTCGGCCGGCTTCTCGGCGTCGTCCTTCGCCGGCGCCGCGGGCAGCAACGCATCCAGCGCCGCCCCGGTCAACCGGCGGAACGCCCGCCGCGGCCGCGCCCGATCCAGCACGGCCACCTCGAGCTTGATCTGGTCCGGTTCGGCAGCGGCCGCACCGTTGTTGCCGTTCGACGACGACGCGGACGCCCGCAGGCCCTCGATCGCCGTCGCCAGCGCCGTCGCCAGATCGTGCTCCGGGTCGACGGTGTCCTTCAGCTTCGTGCTGATCGGCTCGGTCTGGCCACCCATCACCACGAACGGCGACTCGTCGAAGATCGACCCGTCGTAAGTCAGCCGGTACAGCTGATCCTCCGACTGATTCGCCCCGACCTCGGCGACACACACCTCCACCTCGAACGGCTTCAGCTGCTCGGTGAAGATGCTGCCCAGCGTCGCGGCATACGCGTTCGCCAGCGCCCGCGCGCTCACGTCACGCCGGTCGTACTGATAGCCCTTCAGGTCCGCATGCCGGATCCCTGCCACCCGCAGGTTCTCGAACTCCGAGTACCGGCCCACCGCGGCGAACCCGATCCGGTCATAGATCTCCGACACCTTGTGCAAGGTCGCCGACGGGTTCTCCGCCACGAACAGCACCCCGCCGGAATACTTCAGCACCACCACGCTCCGGCCGCGCGCGATGCCCTTGCGCGCCAGCTCGGAACGCTCCCGCATCAGCTGCTCGGGAGAGGCATACAACGGCATCGTCACGGTGTCGGCTCCACGTTCTCCGGTGTACCGGCGGTCGAAGGTTCAGCGTTCGGGAAAGTCACCGGTGATCAGCTCGGCCGGTGGTGCGTGCGCTCGGCGCGGCCGGCCACCACGGCCTCCGCCACCGCCGCCGTCTGCTCCGACGGCAGCTGCACCGCACCGGTCTCGGCGGTGATCGTGACAACGCTCGGGAAGATGCGCCGCACCAGGTCCGGCCCACCACTCGCCGTGTCGTCGTCCGCGGCGTCGTACAACGCCTCCACGGCCGCCCGCACCGCGGCGTCGACATCCGCGTCGGGGTCGTACAGCTTCTTCAACGCCGACTTCGCGAACAGCGAACCCGAACCGACACCCGCGTACCCGGCGTTCTCCTCGTAGCGCCCACCGGCGGCGTCGTACGAGATGATCCGGCCGGCGCGCTTCGCGTCCTCGGCCTCCAAGTCATAGCCCACGAACAGCGGCACCACGGCCAGGCCCGCCATCGCCATGTCCAGGTTGGCCTTCACCATCCCGGCCAGCTTGTTCGTCTTGCCGTCCAGCGACAGCGACACACCCTCGATCTTCTCGTAGTGCGCCAGCTCCACCGCGTACAACCGGACCATCTCCACGGCCAGGCCCGCGGTACCCGCGATCCCCACCGCCGAGTACTCGTCCGTGACGTGCACCTTCTCGATGTCCCGGCTCGCGATCAGGTTCCCCGACGTCGCCCGCCGGTCACCCGCGATCAGCACACCCCCGGCGAACGTCAGCGCCACGATCGTGGTCCCGTGCGGCACCGCCAGCTCACCCGCCCCGGACGACGGCACCCGCCGCGCCGGCAACAGCTCAGGCGCCTGCGCCCGCACGAAGTCCGCGAACGACGACGAAGCCGGCGAGAAGTACGAAGCAGGCAGGCCGGGTCCCGAAAAACCCGCCCGAGGGAAGGTGTTGTCCATACGTGCTCTTGGTTCCCATCTGTATCGGCTGAAGAAACAACGCTGAAGCCGCGTGCCGAAGCTGCGCAACCCGAAACCGTGGCGAGGCGAACTCTGCCGCGCCATCCGTCGCCGCGCAGTATGTCGCCCGCACCGCCGAAGTCGCGCAGCGGCACGCCAACCGACAACCGCCCCCGGAAACCCGAGGGCGGCTACCGGCCGCGAACGACTACTCGCCGCCCTTCTGCACGTAGGCGCGAACGAAGTCCTCGGCGTTCTCCTCCAGCACGTCGTCGATCTCGTCGAGGATCGTGTCGACGTCCTCGCCGAGCTTCTCGCGCCGCTCCTGGCCCGCCGCTCCGGTGGCTTCGAACTCCTCGTCGGAGTCTCCACCGCCGTGCTTCTCGATCTTCTCCTGCGCCATATCGCCTCCCGGTGTGGCCGATGATTCCTAGCCTACCCAGCGGCCCCGACATTCGGGGCAACGCCGCGATCCCGATCCGCGGCCCCGTGCCGGTTCGGACTAGTCCGAACCGGTGATCGCCTCGACCAGCTCCTCGGCCGTCGCCGCCGCGTCCAGCAGCTTCCCGACGTGCGCCTTCGTGCCCCGCAGCGGCTCCAGCGTCGGGATCCGCACCAGCGACTCCTTGCCCACGTCGAAGATGACCGAATCCCACGACGCGGCCGCGATCGACGTCGCGTACTTCTCCAGAGCCCGCCCCCGGAAGTACGCCCGGGTGTCCGACGGCGGAGTCGTGATCGCCGCCTGGACCTCCTCCTCCGTGACCAGCCGCTTCATCGACCCACGCGTGACCAGCCGGTTGTACAGGCCCTTCGCCAGCCGCACGTCCGAGTACTGCAAGTCCACCAGCCGCAACCGCGGCGCACCCCACGCCAGCTGGTCCCGCTCCCGATACCCCTCCAGCAGCCGCAGCTTCGCCGGCCAGTCCAGCCGGTCCGCGCACTCCTGCGGATCCCGAGCCAACGCGTCCAGCACCTCGCCCCAGACCCGCAGAACCTCCTTCGACGCCTCGTCCGCACCCGTGCGCTCGAGGTTCGCCGACGCGATCTCGTGGTAGGCGAACTGCATGTCCAGCCCCGAGAACTTCTTCCCGTTCGCCAGCTCGACCTTCGTCTTCAACGTCGGGTCGTGACTGATCTTGTGCACGGCCCGCACCGGCTCGTCCAGCTTCAACTCGTCGAACCGGATCCCCGACTCGATGAGATCCAGGATCAGCGCCGTCGTACCCACCTTCAGGTAGGTCGAATACTCCGACAGGTTCGCGTCACCGACGATGACGTGCAGCCGCCGGTACTTGTCCGCGTCCGCGTGCGGCTCGTCGCGCGTGTTGATGATCCCGCGCTTCAGCGTCGTCTCCAGGCCGACCTCGACCTCGATGTAGTCCGACCGCTGCGACAGCTGGAAACCGGCCTCTTCGCTCTGCTGGCCGATCCCGACCCGCCCCGAGCCCGTCACCACCTGCCGCGACACGAAGAACGGCGTCAACCCGGCGATGATCGCGGTGAACGGCGTCGACCGCGAACACAGATAGTTCTCGTGCGTGCCGTAGCTCGCACCCTTGCCGTCCACGTTGTTCTTGTAAAGCTGCAACGGCGGCTGACCCGGCACGGACGCCGCCTTCAGCGCCGCCTCCTCCATCACCCGCTCGCCGGCCTTGTCCCAGATCACCGCGTCCCGCGCGTTCGTGACCTCAGGCGCCGAATACTCCGGGTGCGCGTGGTCCACATACAGGCGCGCACCGTTCGTCAAAATGACGTTCGCGGCGCCCAGATCCTCCACGTCCGGGTCGTGCCCCGGCCCACCCGGACCCGTCAAGTCGAACCCGCGCGCGTCGCGCAACGGCGACTCCACCTCGTAGTCCCACCGGGCCCGGCGAGCCCGCGGAATGTCAGCAGCCGCCGCGTAGGCGAGCACCACCTGAGTCGAGGTGAGCACCGGGTTCGCCGTGGCGTCCCCGGGCACGGCGATGCCGTACTCGACTTCGGTTCCCATGATCCGACGCATACCCACCACCCTACGGGGTAAGGCCGTGCGACGATGCCCCCATGCCAGGCAGTGACGAACTCGTTGCCCTCTATGACCGCACCGGCCACGTCGTGGGCCAGGCCCCCCGCTCCCGCGTCCGCGCCGAAGGACTGTGGCACGCCGCCGGCGTGGTGCTCGTCCGTTCGGGCGACGGCGAATCCGTGTACGTCCACCTCCGCACCGCGGACAAGGACATCTTCCCGTCCACCTGGGACTGCTGGGCCGGCGGAGTCGTCGCCGCAGGCGAAACCCCCGCCGACTGCGCCCGCCGCGAGCTCGCCGAAGAACTCGGCGTCCACGGAGTGGAACCGGAACCCCTGTTCACCAAGATCTACGACAACGGCACCGTCCACTGCCACAACTTCGCCTACGAAGTCCGCTGGGACGGCCCCATCCACCACCAGGCCGAAGAAATCGTCGAAGGCCGCTGGCTCCCCCTGACCGAACTGCGCGCCTGGGTCGACGACCCCGAAAGCCCCTTCATCCCCGACGGCCGCGAAGGCGTCCAGGAGTGGTTCCGCCGCTACTGCTGAGCAACCAGCTTCGCCACGACCTTCGGCAGCAACCGCTTCGCCGCGTCCGCCGCCCGTGCCGGCGTGCTCGCCGCGACGCTCAACGCCGACACCAGCTCACCCTTCGCCACCAGCACCGTGCAGGTCGCCCCGTCGCACCACGCCCGCTGCTGCGAAACACCCGGCTGCGGCGCGATCGTCAGCACCTGACCGGCACAATCCGCAGCGGCCACCACATCCGCACCCGACCCACCCGCGTACGCCGTGACCTCGTGCGTGATCCCCGAACCACTCGGGTACACCCAGCTCGCCGACCGCCGCTCCCCCTGAGCCAACCCCGACAAGCACCCCGACGCCTTCCCCGGCCCGGGCGCCACGCCCTCCTCCGCAACGTCCTCATCGGACAGCAACGCGGTCGAAGCCGCCCCAGCGGCCAGAATCCGAGGATCGGGCGCGGCGGACGTGGGAGAACTCGGCGGCGCGGCAGGCGGCGGAATCACCGGCGCGGACGACGTCGCGTCGTTCACCGGCGTCGGATCGTCGTAGTACGTCTCGAGATCGTTGGGCCGGTTGCCGCACGCGGACGTGAGCCCTACGAGCGCGACCGCCGCCACCGCGAGCACCTGCCGATGACGCACCTGCCGCCCCTCCGGAAGATCCGAGAACCGCGGCCCACCCGCCAGGCCCGCGCTGCAGCGAGGGTAGTGCAGCCCCTCAGTCCCACCCGAGGTGGGACCGGTGCCGCCAGTACTCCTCCGGCGACTCCGCCAGAGCCGCCAACTCGGCCACCTCGTCCGCAGTCAGCGAAACCCGGGTGGCCGCCAGGTTCGCGGCCAGCTGCGCAGTGCTCGACGGACCCACCAGCGCCGCCGAAACCCAGTCGTTCGCCAGTACCGCCGCCACCGCGACCGCGTCCGGACCCACCCCGTGCGCGGCGGCGATGCGCGCGAGCGGCGCGGGCGCCTCCACGGCCAACCGCCCGTTGGCCAGCGTCTCCTTGACCAGCACCCGTTTCCCCGCCGCCCGCGCCTGGGCGAGCGCCCCGCCGACCGACGGCTCCAGGACGTTCCAAGTGGACTGCACCGACGAGAACACCGGCCGCCCCGCCGCTTCCAGCTCGAACGCGCGCAGCACAGCGTCCGCCTGCGCCGGCCCGGACGTGGAGAACCCGACCTCGACGCCCTGATCGGACAATCCCGCCAGCGCTTCGATCAGCGCAGCGTCGGAGAACAAGGAACTGTCCACAGTGAGCGAATGCACCTGGTACAGGCTCACTTGGTCGGCCAGCAGGGCCCGCGTCTCGGCCCACTGCTCGGCGAACCGCGCCGCCGAGTGCTCCTTGACCTCGTGCACCGGCGCGTCGAGCCGCCACTCGCCGACGTAGCGGTAGCCCCACTTGCTCGACACCGTCACGTCGGTGTGGCCGGTCTCCGCGAGCCAGCTCGCGAGGAAGTCCTCGGCCAGCCCGTAGGAACGCGCGACGTCGACCCAGCGCACGCCCGCCGCGTAGGCCGCGTCGAGCACCTCGTGGGTCGCGGCACGCATCGCCGGCACGTCCCGCGTCCCCGGCAGCTCCCGGCCCAGGTTGATGTACGCGGGCCGGCCGAGAGCGGCGAGCCCGACCGCGATGCGCTCCATTCGGTGTCCTTGTCTGTGCGGGTTTTGTGTGGTGACGCGAATGCATTGCCGGGTACGGATTTTTTCTCCAACAGCCAGATGTATAGGTCGTTATACGGATTGTTTGTGCCGGAGGATGGCGAGCCATTGTCCGGAGTTCTGGGCTTGGCGGTGGAGTTTTTCCAGCCGGGCGGCGGGCGCTCGGACGTAGCCTTTGCCGAAGACCGGGGCGATCTGGCGGAGGCTGGCGCCTTCCTCGCGGGCGGCGAGCAGAGCCCAGTCTGACGCGTCGGCGCAGGCGGCGGACGCGCGGCGCAGCTCCCCCAGCAGGTCGATGAGGTCGTTGGCGTTCAGCTCCCCCGCTTGGACGGCGGCCGCGGTCGTCTCCAGCCAGGTGAGGACGTCGGCTTCGGTGATCGGGGCGCGCGGGCGCGGAGTGTCGTCGGTGCTCACAGCCAGGAAGTATAGGGCGTTATACACCAGACTTGAGCGAGATGGCCGAAAAGCGCTGGCCTCCCGGCGTGGCGAACCCCTTGACTGACCACGAGCAGGCGGCGATCAGGAGGGTCATGAGCGGGCGGTTCGGCGTCAGTGCGCGGTTTGTCGCGCTGGCGGTGGTGTGGGGCGCGAGTTTTCTCTTCATCAAGGTCGGGCTGGAGGGCCTCTCCCCTGCCCAGGTGGCGTTCGCGCGGGTCGGGTTCGGCGCGCTCGCCCTGGCGGTGGTCCTCGTGGTGCGCCGCCGGCCCCTCCCCCGCGACCGCGCGCTGTGGGGTCACCTCGCCGTGGTGTCGGTGCTGTTGTGCGTCGCGCCGTTCCTGCTGTTCTCGTGGGCCGAGCAGTACATCTCGTCCGGGCTGGCCAGCATCTTCAACGCGACCACGCCGTTGCTGACGATGCTGTTCGCCGCGGCGGCCCTGCCGGCCGAGCGCCTCACCGCCGCGCGCGTCTCGGGGCTGCTGCTGGGGTTCGCGGGTGTGCTGACGCTCGTCGGCGTGTGGCAGGGCGTGGACCTGTCGCACGAGCTCACGGCCCAGCTGGCGTGTCTGGGCGCCACGACGTGCTACGGCGCGGCTTTTGTGTACCTGCGCCGGTTCGTGTCGCCGCGGGGCGCGGATCCGGTGGTGGTCGCGTTCGGACAGGTCGGGTCGGCGACCGTGCTGCTGGCCCTGCTGTCGCCGCTCATCGCGGCGCAGCCGATGCACCTGAGCGTGGCCGTGGTGGTGAGCATGCTCGCCCTCGGTGTACTCGGGACGGGCATCGCGTACGTGTGGAACACACGCGTAGTAGCGGCCTGGGGCGCGGCGCACGCCTCGTCGGTGACTTACCTCACACCGGTGGTCGGGGTGGTGCTCGGCGTCCTCGTGCTGCACGAGCCCGTGCACTGGAACGAACCCGCCGGCGCCGTCCTGGTGGTCCTCGGAATCCTGGCATCGCACGGCAAGCTCACGCCGCGCCGCCGTGTGGTGCAGGTGCAAGGCGCGAACGAAAGCGTGGGGCCACCGGCGAACCGGTAGCCCCACGTCTCGAAACGACTTCTACAGGTACTGACCCGTGTTCGTGGCGGTGTCGATCGCCCGCCCCGAGTCCTGGTTCTTGCCGGTGACGAGCGTGCGGATGTAGACGATCCGCTCGCCCTTCTTGCCCGAGATCCGGGCCCAGTCGTCCGGGTTCGTGGTGTTCGGCAGGTCCTCGTTCTCCGCGAACTCGTCGACGATCGCGTCCAGCAGGTGCTGCACACGCAAGCCGGGCTGCTGCGTCTCCAGCACGGACTTGATGGCCGATTTCTTCGCCCGGTCCACGATGTTCTGGATCATCGCGCCCGAGTTGAAGTCGCGGAAGTACAGGACTTCCTTGTCCCCGTTGGCGTAGGTCACCTCGAGGAACCGGTTTTCGTCGCTCTCCTCGTACATGCGCTCGACCGTGTGCTGGATCATCGCGTCGAACGTGGCCTTCTGGTCCCCGCCGAACTCCGCCAGGTCGTCGGCGTGGATCGGCAGGCCTTCGGCCAGGTACTTGGAGAAGATGTCCTTCGCGCCTTCGGCGTCCGGACGCTCGATCTTGATCTTCACATCGAGCCGGCCCGGCCGCAGGATCGCCGGGTCGATCATGTCCTCACGGTTGGAGGCGCCGATGACGATGACGTTCTCCAGCCCTTCCACACCGTCGATCTCCGACAGCAGCTGCGGCACGATCGTGGTCTCCACGTCGGAGGACACGCCCGAACCACGGGTGCGGAAGATGGAGTCCATCTCGTCGAAGAACACGATGACAGGAGTGCCCTCGGAGGCCTTCTCCCGTGCCCGCTGGAAGATCAGGCGGATGGACCGCTCGGTCTCGCCGACGAACTTGTTGAGCAGCTCGGGACCTTTGATGTTCAGGAAGTAGGACTTCCCGTCCGCCTTGTCGCCCCGTGCCTGCGCGACCTTCTTGGCCAGGGAGTTGGCCACCGCCTTGGCGATGAGCGTCTTCCCGCAGCCCGGAGGCCCGTAGAGCAGCACACCCTTCGGCGGCCGCAGCTGGTATTCCTGGTAGAGATCGGCGTGCAGGAACGGCAGCTCCACCGCGTCGCGGATCTGCTCGATCTGCCTGCTCAGGCCACCGATGTCCTCGTAGCGGACGTCGGGCACCTCCTCCAGCACCAGGTCCTCGACCTCGGCCTTCGGCACGCGTTCGTACGCGTACCCGACCTTCGTGTCCACGAGCAGCGAGTCGCCCGGCTTGAGCGGCTGCTCGGCCAGCGGTTCGGAGAGCAGGACGACCCGCTCCTCGTCCGCGTGCCCCACCACGAGGGCACGGGGCACGCCGCCCTCGTCCTCGGGTGCGAGCACCTCACGCAGTGCGCACACCTCGCCGGTGCGCTCGAAATCGCCGCCTTCGACGACGGTGAGTGCCTCGTTGAGACGCAGCGCCTGACCACGGCGCAGCGACGAGATCTCCACGGCCGGCGACACCGAGACCCGCATCTTGCGGCCCGCGGTGAAGACGTCCACCGTGTTGTCCTCGTACGAGGTGACGAAGACCCCGTAGCCGCTCGGCGGCTGAGCCAGCCTGTCGACCTCTTCGCGGAGGGCGAGCAGCTGACCACGCGCCTCGCGCAGGGTCTCGACCAGTTTCGTGTTGCGCTCGGTGAGCTGGCTCACCCGTTCGGACGCCTCGGCGAGGCGCTGTTCGAGAACTCGGTTCTGCCGCGGCGAATCGGTGAGTTTGCGACGCAAGAGCGCCACTTCCTCCTCGAGAAAACGGATCTGCCGGGCTTGTTGTTCCGCCGTCTGCCCAGCTCCGCCTGTTGCTGAAGGGTCGGCCTCCTCGCGCCGACCTCCGGGAAGGTCATGATGCATCGGGCACCTCCTCGGAGTGCTTTTCATTCCACGGTACCGGCGATCACCGACAATAAAAGGCCTTTCCGCATCACAAGATCGGCGCGTCGCGATTTCCGCACCCGCTCAGCACGGTCGTCACGGATGCGCAAGCGGCCGATTCGGTGCCCGGACACCGGAGGCCGTCACGCCGTGTTCACCAGGCGAAAGCGAGCACGGTGCAGGTACCCTCGGCCGCCGCCGCCAACCCTGGTTTCGCCGGATTCCGGCCTGAGCGCACGGATCCCGGGTGGCCTGGCTAGCATCGCCCGGGGTTCACCTCACCCGGTGGCCAGGTCGGCACGCGAAGGAACACTAGGGGGCACCACACATGACCTACCCGCCGCAGCAGCCCGGTGGTCACGGCCAGCAGGGCGGTGGCTACGGAGGTTACGGGCAGCAGCCGAATCCCTACGGACAGTCCCAGCAGGGCCCAGGTCAGCCCCCGTCCGGCCCTCAGCAGCAGCCCGGCTACCCCGGCGGGCAGCCCTACGGCGGGCAGCCGCAGCCGGGCACCTGGCCCCCACAGGGCGGGTACCCGCAGTCCGGTCCGCAGCAGCAGCCGGGCTACCCGGCTCAGCAGCCCCCGCCCTTCGGGCAGCAAGATCCGTACTCCCAGCCACCGCAGTACGGCCAGCAAGATCCCTACCAGCCCCACGGCGGGCCCCAGCAGTACGGGCAGCAAGATCCGTACCAGCAGGGCGGAACGCAGCAGTTCGGGCAGCCGGAGGGCCAGCAGCAGGGCGGTTTCGGCGATCAGTACGGCCAACCGGGTGGTTATCAGTCCTTCGGCGGCTACAACGAGCAGCCTCCGAAGAAAAAGAAGACCGGCCTGATCGTCGGGATCGCCGTCGGCGTCGTGGTCGTGGTGGGTGCCGCGATCGGTCTCGTCATCGGGCTTTCGGGTGACGACAAGGACAAAACCGACACCGCAGCCCCGCCGGCGCCCCCGGCCGTGAGCAGCCCGGGCGGGGGCCTGCCGAACACCGGCGTGCCGACCCGGCCCAGCACGAGCACCGGTTCGACCCCGTCGACGCGTTCGGCCTCCGGCAGCAACTCGCCCGCACCCGGCGGGAAGCAAAGCGCGCAGGAGCTGTTCCAGGCCGCCGCGGACGACTTCACAAGCGGCGACGGTGCCGCCCTCGCCGGACTGGCCTGCCGCAGCCTCTACAACGGTGGCGCCGTGGACATCCCGACCACCCAGATCCAGCTCACGGGCGCCGCACAGGAGAACGGCGACACTGCGTCCGTGCGGTACAAGGCCACGCAGGGCGCGAGAACGGCGAACGGGACGATGACCTCGAAGCGCGAGGCCGGCGTCTGGTGCCTGGTCGACGCCCAGGCGGACAAGCAGTGAGACCCCGGCGGTGAGTGGCAGACTCACCGCCGGGCTCGTCGTGCTCGGCGCTCTCGTGGCCGGCGCGGTGCTCGGCCTGGTGCTGGTCGCACCGGCCGGGCCCTCACCGCCACCGCCTGCCGCGACTTCCCAGCCGGCGAGCGTCCCCTCGTTTTCCTCGCCCGCGAGCGACGCGGACGTCGCCGCGACGAACGTGCTCGCCAACGCCATCGTCGACGCCATCAAGCGCGGCGACGCCACGGAGTTCGGCCGGCTCACGTGCGAACCGCAGACTTCCCAGGCACTGGCCGAACTGCAGTCGAAGTGGGACGCGGCGGGACCGCTCACCGTGACCCTGGCGAGGCCGCCGAACGTGGCCGGGGACTCGGCCGGCGTCACCGTGCACGTGGAAGGCCCGGGCGGGCGCAAGGACACGCCGTTCCCGATGCACCGGGAACGCGGCCGGTGGTGTGTGCCGGGCTAGGCCTCAGCCCTTGCCCTTCGCGGGCCGGCGCGACACGCGCGGGGACACCGTGCCGTCTGCCAGCCGGCGCGCGGTGAGCAGGAACGCCGTGTGCGCCACCATCCGGTGGTCCGGCCGCACCGCGAGGCCGACGACGTGCCACGGGCGCATCAGCGTCTCCCACGACTCCGGTTCGGTCCAGCACTGCTGTTCCCGCAACGACTCCGTCACACGGGAAAGCTGTGTGACGGTCGCCACATACACCGTGAGGACGCCGCCCGGCACGAGGTGCGCGGCGACGTTCGGCAGCTGGTCCCACGGCGCGAGCATGTCGAGCACGACCCGGTCGACCTCGCCGGTGTGCGTGGCCAGGTCGGCGACGGTGAGCGTCCAGTTGTCCGGCTTCTCGCCGAAGAACTTCACGACGTTGCGCTCGGCGTGCTCCGCGTGGTCGTCGCGGATCTCGTAGGAGGACACGTGCCCGGCCGGGCCGACGGCGCGCAGCAGCGAGAGCGTCAGCGCGCCCGAGCCGGCACCGGCTTCGAGGACGCGCGCGCCCGGGAAGATGTCGCCCCACATCACGATCTGCGACGCGTCCTTGGGGTAGATAACCTGGGCGCCGCGCGGCATGGAGAGCACGTAGTCCGGCAGCAGGGGCCGCAGCGCGAGGTAGTTGCTGCCGCCGGCCGAGGTCACCACGGAGCCCTCGGGGAGCCCGATCAGCTCGTTGTGCGCGAGCGCACCGCGGTGGGTGTGGTACTCCCCGCCCTCGGCGAGCGTGAGGGTGTAGTGCCGGCCCTTCGAGTCCGTCAACTGAACCCGGTCTCCTGCGCGAAACGGTCCGCTGACCGACAACTTCTTCCTCCACCTCACACGCGAAACGCTGGCGTCAGATCCTCGCAGGTCGTCCGCGCGGGCCGCCGGTCGGGTGCACTCTCAGTGAGCGTGGCGGCCGCGCACGAACGCAGCCCGGAGGTCTTCGCGGCGCAGCACGCCGGCGGGGCGGCCCTCGTCGTCGACCACGAGGAACTGCCACGCGGGGGTTTCGCGCACGCGTTCGGCGATCTCCTCCCCCGGTTCGGAGGCCAGCAGTACCGTCTCGGCACGGATCGGCTCGGCCGCGAGCTCCGCCGGGGCGTGCGGGTGGGTCCCGGCCAGCTGTTCGGCGGCCTGCTCGTCGAGCAGCCCCGCGGCGACCCCGTCGGCGCGCACCAGGACGACCCCGCGGCCGGCCGAGGCGGCCAGCGCGTCGGACACCGGGCTTTCCGCGGGCAGCTGCAGAACGGGGCGGACCAGCTCGGTCAGCTCGAGGCCGTCGGGCCAGCTGCGCCGGGCTTCGGCCGCGAGCTCCGCACGGGCGCCGAGGATCACGAACCACGCCGTGACCACGCAGACGCCGAGCCGCAGCCAGCGGTCCTCGCTCTGGGTGGCCAGGCCCCACAGCGCCCACACGATCAGGCCCGTTGCGACCACCGCGCCCCCGGCCACGGCGGCGCGTGTGCCCTTGGCGCGCAGCCCCGTCGCGGCCCAGACGCCGGCCCGCACGAGGCGGCCGCCGTCGAGCGGCAGCCCGGGAAGCAGGTTGAACACGCCCACCGCGAAGTTCGCCACGGCGCACTCCGCGACCAGCAGCCACACCGCACCGTCAGGCGGCACAGCGAGCATCAGCAGGGCACAGAACCCGCCCAGCACCAGCGAGACCGCCGGCCCGGCCGCGGCCACCAGCCCTTCCTGCCCGGGCCGGCGCGGCGTTCGCGCCACCTCGGACAGCCCGCCGAGCAGAAACAGCCGCAGCCGCCGCACAGGAATCCCCAACCGCAGCGCCACGAGGCAGTGCCCTAGCTCGTGCGCGAGCACCGACAGCCCCAGCAGCACCGCGAACGCGGCCGCCAGCAGCCACGACGTGGGCGTCGACGCGTCCGGCAGCAGCCGCCCCACCAGCGGCGCGTACAGCACCACGATGATCAGCGACCCGATCCACCACGACGGCGCCAGCAGCACCGGCACCCCGGCCACCCGGAACAGCAGCAGCCCGCCGTCGCCGGGCGTGGCGCGCCGGGACGGCCCGGCACCGTGCTGTCGGGTCGCGGCCATGCGGGCAAGAGTAGGGGTCAAGGTGTGGGAAGGGAGTGACCTGTGTCCGTGTCCTTGGCCCTGGCTCCGCCGGGCCGGGCGAGATCGCTGTGTTTTCTGCCCGGCTTCGCAGGGGCGTGCGAGATCGCCTTTGAGCCGGCTTCCGGATTGGGGGGGGCGGTGGGTCCGGCGGGGGGCCGATCCCCCCCAATCC